>JAEZGJ010000068.1 GCA_023416965.1 Pseudomonadota bacterium
GGCGGCGGGCCCCGCGCCCACGTCCACCTGGGCGAGGATGTCGTCGAGGAGCGTGTCGAGCGCCGGCCGATAGCGCGACGAGCGCAGGCCGAGATTGACCAGCGGCGCCGGCTCTTCGGCAGCGAAGTCGATCTTGAACCGGCCGAGGCGCAGCTGTTCGGGGCTATTCGCACCGCGGGTGAAGAAGACCTTGTAGCCGAGGATGTGCTCGTCGGCCTTCAGGTCGCGCAGCCCGAACTCCATGGTGCTCTGGATCTGCTGGATCGCGTTCCGGGTCAGGTTGAACCGGCCGAGATAGAAGCGCAGCGTCTTCAGGAACATCAGGTGGATGTAGTCGCGTCCGCGGACCTGATTGCAGAAGGTCCAGAGCGCATCCTCGGAGCAGGTGTTCGTGCCCACATAGACGAAGCCGCCGGACGCGATCGCCGTCTCGACGCCCGCCTCACCGCGCACGATGATGCCGCCGTCATGGGACAGCAGCGTCTGGCCCTCGGTCGCGCCGTCGGTCAGCGAGAAAGCCACCGGCCGGTTCGGGCCAACGATGCCGTAGACGGCGCGGTTAGCCCAGGAGTGGAACGGCTTGCCGTCCTTCTCGTGGTCGACGCGGACACCGAGGCCGAGGATGGCGGGCGCCGCATCCGTCACCACCGGCGAGACCCCGACCTTGACCGAGAGCGCCATGGGGATAATGCGCTCGGACTGGATGGTCTCGCGCCAGTCCGTATAGGCCTGAAGGCTGGTTGCCGGGCCCTGGCAGACAGCCACGCCGAGCAGCTTGTTCAGCACCGCCGGCAAGGTCGCGACGACGGGGTTGGCAAGATGGTCGATGACAGCGGTGGCGGTCGGGAGGACCTTGCCGCCAGCCGAGCCGCCGCCGGTGAAGCCGATCGTCGGTGCCGCACCGAGGTTCTTGCCGGGATCGGTAATCGTGTAGCCGACGACCTTGCCCTCGTCGTCACCGGTGCCGAGCACAGCGACAGCCGTGGGCAGCACCTTGCCAGGATCCGAGCCGCCCCCGGAGAAGGTGACGGTGGGGGCCTCGGTGAGGTTGGCTCCCTGCCCGCCGGGGGTGATGGAGACGAGCCCCTGCCAGTGCGTGTCGGTGAAGCCGGGCACGGCGATGAGGCGCGGAATGATGCCGAGGACCGGACCGGCCTCCGGCAATGCATGGATGCCGGTCTTCGCCGAGGATGAGCCGAGGATGTTCGTCATGGTCTCGGTCGCGTTGGCGCCTTCGGCGACGCGGACGACGACGACGCGCGCCGCCACCTGGAATTCGCCCAGCTGGGCGTTCACGAGCTCGATCGCGTCGGGCAGCGTTCCGGTCGCGCCGAGGGCGGCCATGGCAGCCACGTCATCGGAGAAGACGAGCACGGGCGTGTTGAGAGGGAAGGCCTGGGAGTTGGCTGCCGGGGCGGTGCCCACCAGGCCGACGACCGACATGTCGCTGCCGACGGCGGGACGCGGCTCGTTGTCGACCCGCTGAATGCTGATACCGAAAGTAGGGTCGGACATCCGACGTTCTCCATGAAAAAAGCCGCCCCGAATGGAGCGGCCAGGTGGCAGTTGGCCGACGCCCGAAGGCGGCGGGATGCGGGGTCAGATCAGCGCGTGACGCCCTGCTGGACGATCAGCGTTCCGTAGGCCGCGCGGTGAGCGCGGCCGGATGGCTGGGTGACACGGATGTCACAGACGTAGGAGCCCGCTGAGAGGTTCTGCATCTCCGAGGCGGGGACTTCGAGGCGGACTGTGGCTGCATCGCGGTTGACCATGATGATCTTGCCGTTCGCCAGCGTGAGCCGCAGGGCGAGATCCTGAGAAGTTGCCGTCTGGCGGACGTGCATCTCGATCTGCGTCCCCTCTGGCAGCGCCAGGATCACGTCGTCCTGATCCCTCAGCGCGATGGGCGCCGACCACCAGGTAGCGTTGTTCGCGACGGAGAGGGCGACGGCGGTCATTGTATATCCTAGATGAACCGAAGGGCGCCAAATGTGCCCTTGTAGGGTCGGAGGGATACCTCGATCACCACATGCACATCGTTCTTCTCCGCCGGCCGGAGGAGCGTGTCAGCGCAGACCTCAAGCCGCTCCACCATGGCGTCGTCCTGCAAGAGGCAGAAGATCGGCTCTCCATCACTGGTCGACGGGTCGATCTCGCGCGAGGAGTGTGGGAGGCGCAGAGCGTCGAGGACGGTCTTGATCCGGTTGTCGAGGTCGCCAGAGTGAATGACGCTGCCGGGCGCTTCAGGGCGGAGGATGAGCACCTTCAATTCGCACATAACGCCGCTGTCCTCCTCGACGAGAGGGACGAACCGCTCGCCGTGCATGTGCCAACGGCCAAGCCTTCCGTCGTAGTCGTTCGGGCGGGCCGGGTCATGCGGCTGAAGCCGCGGAGACACCTCCCACAGCTTCCGAAGCTGGGGACTGAAAGCCCTCCGGATGGCGTGTTTGTGGGGCGCGATGAAAGATGAAGTCGCGCCCAAGAGCGGGCCTTCATAGGTCAGGTGGAAGCGCATGGTCACCAGCTCCGTCTCATCAGGACTGCCGGATATGACCTCGCGGTAAGAAGGCGGGCAAGGATAGGAAGAACCACGAAGGATGGCCGCGAGGGCCTCGATCACCTTCCGCCTGTCAGTGGCGCGCGCAGCGGCCAACTGGCGCATAAGGCGCTGAAGGTCCGGCTGAAGGGTTCCCTCGATCACTGAGGTATCCCCGCCTTGATCTCGGCGGCCCGCTCCGTCGTCAGGATGCCAATGGTCGCGAGGAAGTCGAGGCCGGCCTGTGCCTGCGGCAGGTTGAGGTTGACGACCGTCAGGCGCGGGTCCTCGACGATCTTCATCCAGTCGTCGACGACGAGCGCGGCCTCATACTCCTCGCGACCGGGCTGGCCGACAGCGACCGGCTCGTGCGACTTGAGCCGCAGGAGGCGGATCGCAACACGTTCCTGCGGCGAGAACATCATCAGGAAGGCGACCGGGCTGATCTCCTTGAGGAAGACCGGCGCGGGGGGCTCCGGCTCAGGGGCCGGCTCCGGCTCGGGGGGCGCAACCCACACCCCGCCGACCTTGCGGGCCATATAGACCATGCCCTCCGTTGCCGGGACGAACATGGCGGCGATGTCTGGCGTGAAGGCCGCAGCGGGGTCGAAGCTAATGACCTCCGCGACGACCTCGACGCCGTCCTGCTCAATGATACGAGCCCACATCAGTAGCTCTCCACGTACCAGATGATGATGCAGCCCGCGCCGCCGTTGCCGCCGTCGCCGGTGTTGTTACTGTTGTTCGCGCCGCCCCCACCCCCGCCGCCGCCGAAACCACCATCGCCGGCT
>JAEZGJ010000094.1 GCA_023416965.1 Pseudomonadota bacterium
GTCGGAGACGATCTCGACGGGCACGCTCTCGCCCTCGTCGACCTTGGAGGGCGACGTCAGGAAGCCGACGAGGCCCGCGACCACGAGGAGCACGTGCCCCGCGACCGAAACCCCGTAACCGACCTTCTGCGGGTGGAGCGCCAAAGCCTGTCCCTGCCCTGCCCTCAGCGCGACGCGCGCTCGGTGGCGACCAGCGCCACCTTGGTGAAGCCGCCGCCTTTCAGCTGCGACAGGACGTCCATGATGGCCTGGTAGTTCGCCGCCGCGTCGCCGCGCACGAAGATGCGCTCCTCGGCGCCGTTCTGTGCCGTGGAGCGGACGCGCTCGACGAGAGCGGCGGCGTCGACCTTGTTGTCGCCGACATAGATCTCGCCGTTCTGCCGCACGGAGACGGTGATCGGCGGCTTGTCCTGCTGGATGGCGCGGGCCGAGGCCTGCGGCAGGTCGATCGGCACCGACACCGTCATCAGCGGCGCGGCGATCATGAAGATGACGAGGAGCACGAGCATCACGTCCACGAAGGGCGTGATGTTGATCTCGTTCATCACGTGGGCCCGGCGCCGGCGGCGACCGCCGCCCCGTCCACCACCGCCACCTGCGAGCTGGGCACCCATGTGGCTGGCTCCTTACGCGGCGCGCTGGTCGTAGCCGCCGGCCTGCTGGTCGATCTGGCGCGACAGGATGGCGGAGAACTCGTCGGCGAAGCCCTCGAGACGGCTGGCGATCTTGTTCACCTCGCCGGCGAGCTTGTTGTAGGCGATGGTCGCGGGAATGGCGGCGACGAGGCCGATGGCGGTGGCGAAGAGCGCCTCGGCGATGCCCGGCGCGACGACCGCGAGCGAGGTGTTCTTCGACACGGCGATGGCCTGGAAGGCGGTCATGATGCCCCAGACCGTGCCGAACAGGCCGATGAACGGGCCGGCGGAGGCGACGGTGGCGAGCACCATCAGACGGGCCTCGAGCCGCTCGACCTCACGCTGGATAGTGACGTTCATCACCCGGTCGAGGCGCTGCTGCAGGCCGGCAAAGGAGCGCGAGGCCGTCTCGTGGCTGCGCTTCCATTCGCGCATGGCGGCGACGAAGAGCGCGGCCATGGCGGTGGTGGGACGCTGCGCCAGCGAGCGGTAGAGCTCCTCGAGGCTCTGGCCGGACCAGAAGACCTGCTCGAAGCGGTCCATCTGCGTCTTGGTCCGGCGGTACATGATGATCTTCTCGACGATGATCGCCCACACCCAGATGGAAGCGGCCACGAGCCCGAGCATCACGCCCTTGACCACCCAGTGGGCGGCCCAGAACAGGCCCCAGAGGGAAACGTCGTGCGAGGCGACCGCAGCGGCATCGGCGGGGGTCATGGCAAAATCCTTTTCGCGACGGGCGGCTTCAAGGTCGCGCGAACGTTCCGGCCTTGGTCGAGAACACGGGCAGACCGCGGCAACTGCACCAATTGACGCTCAATCGTCCCTGGAAGGGGCGAAATGGCCCCTGAATGTGTCTTGACCGTGGCGCGGAACGTGCTTCCGCGTGGTCACCTACCAAGCCATTGATAAGGTTAAGGGCAGGTTATCTTCGGCACTGCATCATGAATGATGCGTCACCGCATCGGGACCAGGCCGGACTGCCGGCGGGTGGACCCTGTCGCGTCGCCGGGAACCGACGGGGCTGGCCATATCCCGCTCCACGGCCGTGGACAAGCGCGCTGGCGAAGATGTGACCTGCTGATGCCGTGGGTGCGCGCGGCACCCGGCGAGGCCGCTTTCAGTCCGTCCCGGTCTCATGCGGCGTCATCGCCCGCCTGAGCCCGTCGGGAATTCGCACCGGCTTTCCTCCAGCGAGGAAGGCGACGCGCACGCTCGCCTCCACCAGCACCTCCTCGCCGCGCTTGACGCGCTGCGCAAGGTTCAGCGTCGCCCCCTTCACCACCTCCGTGCGCGTCTCCACCGTCAGCACGTCGTCGATACGCGCTGGCCGCAGGAACTCGATGCCCATGGAGCGCACGACGAAGAAGAAGCCGGCTCCGGCCTCCTTCTTGGCGCTCTCGAACAGGTCGCCCTGCGCCACGCCCAGCAGCCGCAGGAAGTCGGTACGGCCCCGCTCCATGAAGCGCAGGTAGCTCGCGTGATAGACGACACCGGAGAAATCCGTGTCCTCGTAATAGACGCGGACGGGGAGGATATGCGTCTCGCCGTCGATGCGGCCGGCCAGGTGGTGGCCATCGCTCATGCCGGATGCCTTTGCGAAGCTCGGGTTTCGGTGTCTGCGGATCGATTACAGGCCGGATGGGACGAAAGCGAGGCACCCGCCGCCGCGGCCGACCGGCATGCGGCGGATCGGTGTCGGCTCCCCTTCCCACCGTGATCCAAGCGGACGGCCCGGCGCACCCGATACCTGCGCCGGCTACCTGAAGACCCTGGCGGAGATGGAAGCGGCGATGAAGGCCGCGGGCGCCACGCAACCCCCTACCGATCCGAACGACGCCAAGACCATCGCCTATTGCCGCGCCAATCCGCGCGCCGCGCTCGCGGACGCCATGACCCAGGCGCTGCAGTAGGCCCTGACACCGCCGCTGCCCCGCAGGGGCCGGCGGCTCACTCCTCCTCGTCGCCCTTGAACAGCGTGAACTGCGCACCCTCGCGGGCGGGCTCGGCGAGGCCGAGATGGCGGAAGGCGCCGGAGGTGAGCAGCCTCCCTCGGGGCGTCCTCTGCAGGAAGCCCTGCTGGATCAGGAAGGGCTCGATGATCTCCTCGATGGCGTCGCGCGGCTCCGACAGCGCCGCCGCCATGGTCTCGATCCCCACCGGGCCGCCGCCGTAGTTCAGCGCGATGGCCTTGAGATAGCGCCGGTCCATGGCGTCCAGCCCGGCATCGTCCACCTCCAGCCGGGTGAGCGCCTCGTCGGCGATGGTCCGCGTGATCGTGTCGGAATCCCGGTAGATGGCGAAGTCGCGCACGCGCCGGAGCAGCCGGCCGGCGATGCGCGGAGTGCCGCGCGCGCGCCGCGCGATCTCGTTGGCACCGTCGGGCGTCATGCCGACGCCGAGGACGCGGGCGCCGCGCGTGACGATCAGTTCCAGTTCCTCCACCGTGTAGAAGGCGAGGCGGATGGGGATGCCGAAGCGGTCGCGCAGCGGCGTGGTGAGGAGGCCGGCCCGCGTCGTCGCGCCGACCAGGGTGAACTTGGCGAGGTCGATCTTCACCGAGCGCGCCGCCGGCCCCTCGCCGATGATGAGGTCGAGCTGGAAGTCCTCCATGGCGGGATAGAGGATTTCCTCCACCGCGGGATTGAGCCGGTGGATCTCGTCGATGAAGAGCACGTCGCGCTCTTCGAGGTTCGTCAGCTGCGCCGCGAGGTCGCCGGCCTTGGCGATGACCGGCCCGGAGGTGGCGCGGAAACCGACGCCGAGCTCCTTGGCGAGGATCTGGGCCAGCGTCGTCTTGCCGAGGCCCGGCGGGCCGACGAAGAGCACGTGGTCGAGCGCCTCGCCGCGCGAGCGCGCCGCAGAGATGAAGACCTCGAGATTGGATCGCGCCTGGGCCTGGCCGATGAACTCGGCGAGCCGCTGCGGCCTGAGATGCGTGTCGGCATCGTCGTCGCGGCGTTCGGCGGAGAGGATGCGGCCCGGATCACTCACGAACTCAGTTCCTTCAGACCCATGCGGATGAGCGTCTGCGTGTTCGCCTCATCCCCGGCCTTCTTCGCCGCCGCGGCAATGGCCGCGGCCGCCAGCGGCTGGCCGTAGCCGAGATTGGTCAGCGCCGAGATGGCGTCGGCAACCGGGCCGGCCACCCGCTTCTCGTCCACGTCGCCGGCAAGCCTTGCGAGGGCCGGGTCGATGTCGGTGAAGCCGGGCGCCTTGTCCTTGAGCTCGGTGATGATGCGCTCGGCGACCTTCGGGCCGACGCCGTTGGCCCGACCGATGGCCGCCTTGTCGCGCAGGGCTATGGCGCTGGCGAGATCGGACGCCTTCAGCGCCGAGAGCACCGAGAGCGCCACCTTGGCGCCGACACCCTGCACCGCCAGCAGCAGGCGGAACCACTCGCGCTCGAGGTCGTTGGCAAACCCGTAGAGGCGGATCATGTCCTCCCGCACCATGGTCTCGATGGAGAGCACGGCCGCCTCCCCCGCCGCAGGCAGCGACTGCAGGGTGCGCGACGAACAGTGGACGACGTAGCCGACGCCGTGGACGTCGACGATCACCCAGTCGGGTCCGTAGCTGTCGATGGTGCCCTTGAGCTTGCCGATCATGTGAGGTCCGCCGGTTGGAACATGCGCTTATAGCGGATTCGGTGCAGGCGCGTTCTCCGCGTCGGAGGCCCGGACCTGCGCCGGCGACCTCGCCCTGAATCACCACGTGAAGGACTTGAATCGGAATGTGGCGTCCGGAATCAGGGCCGCAGGTTCGCGCAACAAGAGCCTGACATTCAAGGCCTTTTGCCCCTTCACCTGAATCGGAACAGGAGGGACGCGCAGGCGCGTGCCACCCTCCCCTTGCCCAATCCGCCGGTTTTCGCGAGAGAGGGCCATGGCCCAGCCGATTCCCACCTTCGCCCTCGAGCGGCGCGCCCTGAAGCAGGGCTTTGCCCCCGTGGCCGGGGTGGACGAGGCCGGCCGCGGCCCGCTCGCCGGCCCTGTCGTCGCGGCCGCGGTGATCCTCGATCCGCGTGCCATTCCGAAGGGGCTCGCCGATTCGAAGGTGCTGGACGCGCCCCGCCGCGAGGAGCTTTACCTGGCCATCACCGGCTCCGCCCTCGCCTGCTCCATCGCCTCGTCGGGACCGCTCCGCATCGACGCGACCGACATCCGCAAGGCGACGCTCCACGCCATGAGCCGGGCTGTCGCCGGCCTCGCCCTGCCGGCGCGCCATGTCCTCGTGGACGGCCGCGACGTGCCGCCGCTGCCGCTCGGCGTCTCGGGCGAGGCCATCGTCGACGGCGACGCGCTGGTGCTCTCCATCGCCGCCGCCTCGATCCTCGCCAAGGTCCACCGCGACCGGCTGATGGTCCATGTCGATGCCGCCCATCCCGGCTACGGCTTCGCGGTCCACAAGGGCTACGGGACGAAGGCGCACCGCGAGGCCATCGCGGCGCATGGGCCCTGCCTGCACCACCGCATGACCTTCGGGACGCTCAAGGTCACTGCCGAGTGAGGCAGCCGCACTGTCGCGGCGCTCACATCCCCAGCGTCTTCCGGATCGTCAGCATGTCGCGCCAGGCGAGCCGCTTGGCGATGGGGCTGCGCAGGAGATAGGCCGGGTGCAGCGTGGCGATGGCCTGAATCGTCCGCCCGCCGGCCTCGTACACGGCGATGCGGCCGCGCATCTTCATGATGCCCTTGAGCCCCAGCAGCGT
This sequence comes from Pseudomonadota bacterium, assembly GCA_023416965.1. Lineage (GTDB taxonomy): Bacteria > Pseudomonadota > Alphaproteobacteria > Rhizobiales > Phreatobacteraceae > Phreatobacter. The sequence goes on from JAEZGJ010000094.1 coordinate 5,347, forward strand.
CTCGGTCGAGGGCGCACCGACGCAGACCAGCAGTTCCGGCGCCTTCAGTTCGATCTGCCGGCGCACGAAGGGCTCGCAGATGGCGATCTCCTGCGGCGTGGGCGTGCGGTTGCCGGGCGGCCGCCAGGGAATGATGTTGGCGATATAGGCATTGGTCTGCCGGTCGAGGCCGACGGAGGCCAGCATCCGGTCGAGGAGCTGGCCGGACTTGCCGACGAAGGGGCGCCCCTCCATGTCCTCCTCGCGGCCCGGCGCCTCGCCGACGAACATGACGCGGGCGTCGCGGGCCCCGTCCTCGAAGACGGTGCGCGAGGCTGTCGCCTTCAGCGCGCAACCGTCGAACCCCTCGACGATGGCGCGGAGTTCGTCGAGGCTCTGCGCCGAGCGTGCCGCCTCGCGCGCCGCGGCCACCGCCGAATCGGGTGCCGGCGGCGCTCCCGCCGCGCTC
>JAEZGJ010000140.1 GCA_023416965.1 Pseudomonadota bacterium
GTCACCAATCCTGTCTCACCGCCCCACACTCGGTCGGTTATGTTCCTGAACCAAAAGTGTTTTTCGCGATTGGTCGGGCGGTGAGGCGTTAAATCCTCGCCGCCCGGCCAATCGCCCGGATGGTCAACCGTCCGTTAACGGACGGCGTCCCTCCGGCAGCTGCCGCCGAGATGGCGACGGCACACCTCCCGCATCACGGCGGAGCGTGACGAGACTGTGGCAGGCGGGTGGCGCTGGCGAGAAGCCTTCCCGGTAACGGCATGCGGCCGGCACCTGTGGCCCGGATGCAACAGAGGAGGCTCACCGCCCCCAGCGCGTCGACCAGATCGCGGCCATGGTGGCGAGCCCGTAGACGACCATGGCGAACCCGACCAGCGCGAACATGGTCCAGGCCGGCTGCCCCGTGGAGGCGAGCCACCATCCGCCGATGGCGATGACGAGGAGCCGTGCCGTGCCGGCGAGGACCGGCCCGAACACGCGCCCGGCGCCCTGCGCGGCGAAATAGAGACAGAGGCCGAGCCCGTAGAATCCGAAGGAGGGTCCGGCCCAGACGAGATAGGACCGCGCCGCCGCAACCACCGCCGGATCGGTGGAGAAGAGCCGCGCCCAGGCCTCCGGCATCAGCCAGCCGGCGAGGCCCACCGCTCCGGTCACCGCGAAGGCCATGAAGCCGCCGGTCCAGGCGGCCCGGCGGGCCCGCGGCGCATTGCCGGCGCCGATCGCCATCCCCACCATCGGCACCAGCGAGACGCCGATGGCGAAGGTGACGGGGATGAGCAGGAATTCCAGCCGCGAGCCGATGCCGTAGCCGGCGAGCGCCGCCTCGCCGAACTGCGCCACCAGCCGGGTGAGGATCAGCACGGTGAGGACCGACTGGAAGGACGACAGCATGGCCACCGTTCCGACCTTGAGGATGTCGGCGGCATGGTCGAGCCGGATGGCGACGCCCGAGAGCGGCAGCACGAACCGCCCCTTTCCCGAGCGCAGGAAGCGCAGGAGCCAGAGCGCGCCGAGCCCGTAGGCCACCACCTGTCCGAGCCCGACCCCCGCCATGCCGAGGCGCGGCAGCGGGCCGATGCCGAGGCCGAACCCGCCGCCGACGAGGATCTGGATGGCGGCGACAGCCAGAAGGGTGGAGGACGGCACGGCCATGTTGCCCATGCCGCGCACCACCGAGGCGAGGAGGTTGCACAGCCAGATGGCGAGGGCGCCGACGAAGACCACGTTGGAATAGACGAGCGCCTGGTCGAGCGCCGCGCCGCTGCCGCCGAGGAGGCGGTAGAGCGCCGGTCCGATGCCGAGGAACAGGACGGTCATGCCGAGCCCGCCCGCGAGCGCGATGAGCACGGTGTGGAAGGCCAGCGACCGCGCCCTCTCGACGTCCCCCGCCCCCAGTGCCCGGCTGACCGCCGAGGAGACGCCGCCGCCCATGGCCCCCGCCGACATCATCTGCTGCAGCATCACCATCGGGAAGACGAGCGCCATGCCGGCCAGCGCCGCAGTGCCGAGGAGCCCGACATAGGCGGTCTCGGCGATGGCGACGGCGGCGGTCGCCACCATGGCCATCATGTTGGGCGTCGAGAGCCTCAGGATCGTCGCGACGATCGGCCCGGTGATGATCGGATTGCCGGCCGGCACCGGGGCGGCGGCGATCGGGGTGGCGGCGATCGGGGTGGCGGTCATGGGGCCGGCCTTGCTGTCGGGGGAGCGGGGGTGCGCCGGGTCATGGCGGCGGCAGCCGGGAGAGCGTGTCGTCGAGCTGGGCCACGAGCGCAGCACTGGCCTCCTCGCCGAGGGCGAGGCGCACCTCGTCCTGCGCCGCCGCCCAGCCCGGACGGGCCTGTCGAAGGGCAACGAGACCGGCCTCTGTGAGGGCGAGGCGCCGAGTCCGCCGGTCCACCGCATCGGGCGCGAGGGCGACGAGGCCGCGCATCTGCAAGGGCCTGACCGTGCGGGTGAGCGTGGTCGGATCCATCACCATCCTCGCCGCCAGTTCGCCGATCGAGGGCGCATGGCCGGCGCGGATCTGCGCCAGAACTCCGAACTGGCTGATGGTGAGGCCATGGGGCTCGAGGTGCCGGTCATAGATCTGCGACACCCGCCGCGCGGTCCGCCGGATACGGGCGCAGATGCAGGGCAGTGCCGGCTGAGGGATGGGCTGGTCCATGACGGCGAGGTTATCTGCATATGCAGGCAAGTCCAGCGAGGGACGGCCCCGCCTCTTGCATGGCTGTTCCCCGCGCGCCTAGGGTGTGGCGCACCGTCCGGAGGGCCCGCTCATGAGGCTTTTCTCCCGCATCGCCGCCGTTCTCGCGACCATGATGCTGGCCGGACAGGGGGCCGCCGCCGATCCGCGGACCTGCGCGTTCACCCCGGACGTGGTCGCCGCCGCCGACCTGCTCCTGGTCGATCCGCGCAACGAGCGCCGCTTCTGGCGCGACCGCTTCGGGGCAGACGCCGCCTACCTGCTGATCCGCTACGGCGAACTGCCCGAGCGCCAGGCGCGGGCCCTGGTCGACAGCCTCGCGGCGCGGCCGAAACCGCCCCAGCGCATCGAGGAGCTCCGCCTCGCCATGCTGCCGCCGGCCGAGCGCAAGGCGGCTTATCTCGCCGCCCGGACGACACCCCTGCCCGCTCCAGGCAGTCTCTCGGTGCTGCGCGCCTTCGTCCTTGACGGTGAGGCGGACTGGCTCTTCGCCGACATCACCCGCGCGGCCGCGGCAGGAGCGCCGCCCCAGCCGGTAGCGGTCCTGCAGGTCGCCCTCGCCCGCGCCCTCTCCGATCTCGACCGGGACGCCAATGCCCGGGTCGCGACCGTGGCCGAGGCGCATGGCCTATTGACGCTGGCCCGCGACCTCGCCGCCCTGCGCGGCGACATGGAGGCCTGGCTGGCCATCGTCAGGCGGTCGCCGCAGCCTCCGGCCGATACCCGGGCCCTCGCCACCCTCTTCGCGCCGGTCTGGCGCGGCAGCCTCGTGCCCGGCCTGCCGCGGCCCTCGCGCGAGAAGCTTCCAGCCGACCTTCGCGAAGCCGTCGACCTCCTCGACGCCAACCGGGCGGCCGGGGCCGCTGGCTTCGACACGGTTCTCGACCTCCTCGGTGTCACGCCGGCCGCGGCCATCCTCGCCACAGCCATGAACCAGACCGGTGAGCCTCGCCTCGGCAGCGAGGTGGCCGCTCCCCTGCTCAAGGGCATCCGCGACCGGCAGATCGACCCGGCCGCCGATGGCGACGCGATCCGGGCGCTGATCCTGGCGGGGACGGTGAAGGTGCTGGGCGCCGAGCGCGCGCGCACGCTCCTCGCCTCCTTCCCCGGCCCGGGCGAGACCTGGCCGGCGGCAAACGCGCTCGTGACGCTCGAGAGGTCCCTCACCCGCCGCAGCCTGGCCCCCTATGTGCGCGGGGAAGCACCGGCGCCTGCCCGCCCGCCGCTGCTCTCGGCCGATTTCGACTGGTCCGGCTGGCTGAACGCGGCAAGTTCCATCCGCCGCGGCGAGCCGGCGCCTGACAGCTATCGTATCGTTGAGGCGGACATTCTCTTCGCCGCCGGGCGCCACGCCGCGGCCCTGGGCGTGCTGCGCGCGCTGGGACCCACCGACGAGGTGCGTCAGCAGGCCCACACCATGCTCGTGGCCCTCGATCAGCGCTGCGGCGGCGCCCTCTGGCCGCAGGCGCCCGTCGCCGAGCCGCTCTACCGCTTTCCGCCGCGGCGGAGCTGAGCCTCAGCGCAGCGTCGGGCTCCAGGCCGGGTCGGAAGCGAAGCTCGGCGTCGGCACGATGTTCTCGGCGCGGGCGAAGATGTCAGCCTGGAACAGCTTGGGGCCGGCCCCCTGCTCGCGGAAAAACATGACGAACAGGCCGTTCGGCGAGAAGGTCGGGCCCTCGTTGTGGAAGCCCGAGGTGATGATGCGCTCGCCCGAGCCGTCCGGTTTGATGACGCCGATGGCGAACTGGCCGCCGCCCTGGCGCGTGAAGGCGATGTAGTCGCCGCGCGGCGACCAGACCGGCGTCGAATAGCGCCCCTGGCCGAAGGAGATGCGGTTGGCACCGCCGCCGCCGGCGCTCATCACGTAGAGCTGCTGGCCGCCGCCACGGTCGCTCTCGAAGACGATCTGGCTGCCGTCCGGCGAATAGGAGGGCGAGGTGTCGATGGCCGAGCCGTCGGTGAGGCGCACCGCCGCGCGCGAGCGCAGGTCGAGCGAATAGAGCGAGGAGCCGGAGCCCTGCTGCAGCGACAGGGCGATGCGCTGCCCGTCGGGCGAGAAGCGCGGCGAGAAGGTCATGCCGGGGAAATTGCCCACCTGCTCGCGCTGGCCCGTCTCGATGTTGAGCAGGTAGACGCGCGGCTCGCCGCCGGCATAGGCCATGTAGGTGATGTCCTGGCTCGACGGCGAGAAGCGCGGCGTCAGGACGAGGTCGCCGCCGCGGGTCAGATAGCGCACGTTGGCGCCGTCCTGGTCCATGATGGCGAGGCGCTTCTGGCGCCGGTCCTTCGGTCCGGTCTCGTCGACGAAGACGATGCGGGTGTCGAAATGGCCCTTCTCGCCGGTGACGCGCTCGAAGATCTGATCGGAGACGAGATGGGCGATGCGCCGCCAGTTCTGCTCCTGGGTGGCGAACTGCTGGCCGTGGAGCTGGCCGCCCTGGGCGACGTCCCACAGTCGGAACTCGACGCGCGAGCGCCCGTCCGCACCGCGGCCGGCGCGGCCGGTGACCACCGCCGCAGCCCCGAGCTGGCGGAACTGGGCGAAGTTCGGCGGCTGGTCGGGATCGAGCGTCGCATTGCCGTAGGCCTGCTTCTCGATGATGCGGAAGAAGCCGGAGCGCCTGAGATTGTTCTCGATGACGCCGGAAATGTTGCGGCCCATGTCGCCCTCGCCGCCGAGGTTCGGCACGACGATGGGGAAGGGCTGCACCTGGCCGCGGCGGATGTCGATGACGGGCGGGGCGCCCTGCGCCAGCGACCAGGGCGAGAACAGGCTCGTGCCGGCGATGGCGGTGCCGGCGGAGAGGATGGTGCGGCGGTTCAGAAGCAGGGTCATGATCAGGTCTCTTGAGGCCTTCAGATGGCGCTGGCATGGCGGTTCGTCGAGAACCTGACGACAAGCCGGCGCAACACGTCCGTCAGCGCATCATTTCCTTGGGGTCGAAGTTGAGGACGACTTCGCGCCACGTCTCGTAGCGCTCGCGCGGCAGCCGCACCCCGCCCTCGGCCGAGCAGCGCATGACAGCGCGCACGGCGGAATTGGCCAGAACCTGGAAATTGGAATCGCTGCGGGGGTTCTGCACCTCGGGACGGGCGGTCACGGTGCCGTCGGGATTGAAGGAGACGCGCAGCCGCACCGCGGGGCTGTTACCCTCGCGCGCGGCGATCGGGATTTCCCAGCACCGCTCGGCCCAGGCGCGGATGGCGTCGATCTCGCGGCCTGTAATGCGCGCCGCCGCCCCGGTCGCGGTGCCGAGCGAGGCGGTGCGCGCCGGTGCCGTGGCCCCCGTCGCCTCGGTGCGCGAGGCGGCGCGGCGGTCGTTCTCCTGCGAGCGGCTGGTGGCGAGGCGTGCGGCGATGGAATTGGCGTCGAACTGGCGGGAAT
>JAEZGJ010000155.1 GCA_023416965.1 Pseudomonadota bacterium
AGGCGCTGGAGAAATGCGGCGGCGATCCGGTGAAGCTCACCTGGGAACTGTTCCGCGACACGCTGATCGAGCAGGCCGAGCAGGGCGTCGACTATTTCACCATCCATGCCGGCGTGCGCCTCGCCTATGTGCCGCTGACCGCGAACCGCGTCACCGGCATCGTCAGCCGAGGCGGCTCCATCATGGCCAAGTGGTGCCTCGCCCATCACCGCGAGAGCTTCCTCTACGAGCATTTCGACGAGATCTGCGACATCATGCGCCGCTACGACGTGTCGTTCTCGCTCGGTGACGGCCTGCGTCCCGGCTCCATCGCCGACGCCAACGACGCCGCGCAGTTCGCCGAGCTGGAGACGCTGGGCGAACTCACCCAGATCGCCTGGAAGAAGGGCTGCCAGGTGATGATCGAGGGCCCCGGCCACGTGCCGCTGCACAAGATCAAGATCAACATGGACAAGCAGCTGAAGGAGTGCGGCGAGGCCCCCTTCTACACCCTCGGACCGCTGACCACCGACATCGCGCCCGGCTACGACCACATCACCTCCGGCATCGGCGCGGCCATGATCGGCTGGTTCGGCTGCGCCATGCTCTGCTACGTCACGCCGAAGGAGCACCTCGGCCTGCCGAACCGCGACGACGTGAAGGTCGGCGTCATCACCTACAAGATCGCCGCCCACGCCGCCGATCTCGCCAAGGGCCATCCGGCGGCGCAGATCCGCGACGACGCGCTCTCCCGCGCCCGTTTCGACTTCCGCTGGCAAGACCAGTGCAACCTCGGCCTCGACCCCGACACGGCCCGCGCCTACCACGACGAGACCCTGCCGAAGGAGGCCCACAAGGTCGCCCATTTCTGCTCCATGTGCGGGCCGAAATTCTGCTCCATGAAGATCACCCAGGACGTGCGCGACTATGCGGCGACCCTGAACGATCCCGAGCGGCGCGCGGTGGCCGGCGCCGACACCCTCACGGCAGAGGAGGGCATGGCGCAGATGAGCGAGAAGTTCCGCGCCATGGGCGGAAAGGTCTATGTCGAGACGGCCGAGGCGGTGAAGGCCAGCAACAAGGTGCTGTGAGGGGGCCGGCCATGACGAAACCCGAGGGTTTCGACCAATGGGAGGAACGCTTTGCCGGAGCGGAGTTCCGCTTCGGCCGCCAGCCGAACCCGTTCCTCGCCCGCTGCAAGCCGCTGCTTCCAGCGTCGGGCAAGGCGCTGGCGGTGGCGGACGGCGAGGGCCGCAACGGCGTTTGGCTCGCCCGTCAGGGCCTCGACGTCGTCTCCACCGATTTCTCGCCGACGGCTCAGACGAAGGCGCGGGCGCTCGCCGCCGAGCACGGCGTCGCCGTCACCTTCGTCGAGGCGGACGCCCATGCCTGGGACTATCCGGAAGCCGCATTCGACGTGGTGGCGGAGATCTTCACCCAGTTCTCGCCACCTGCGGGCCGGGCGCTGAAATGGGCCGGGATGCGCCGCGCGCTGAAACCCGGCGGCCTCCTCATCGTCGTCGGCTACACGCCGAAGCAGCTCGACTACGGCACCGGCGGACCGAAGCAGGTGGAGAACCTCTACACCCGCGCCATGCTGGAAGAGGCCTTCGGCGACTTCGCGGATCTGTCCATCACCGAGGAGGAGACGGAACTGCAGGAAGGCGCCGGCCATTCCGGCATGTCCGCGGTGATCGGCCTGACGGCGAGGAAGAGGTAGGGGGACGAATTCACGTCGTGACGTTGTAGGCGTGCACCGTCGCCGTCGTCAGGTCGCAGTCGAAGACGATCGTCACCCCTTCGTAGTCGCCCGAGCCCCAGAGGGAGACGCCGATGGTCGCCGGTGGGGGCACGCAGACCACGAGCTGTCCTTCGGGTCGATCGGGCATGTTGGGGAATCGCTTGGCGAAATCGGCATAGCTGCGCGGTGTCGCCGTCGCGAGCGCCAGCGGTACGAAGGGCAGCATGGCGGGGAAGTCGCGGTATGGCCAGTCGTCGAGTGACCGCGTGGTGGACATGTGAAACACCTCGACCGAACCGTTGGGCACCAGCCGGTATTTCATCTCGCAGCCGTCGAACACATGCCGTAGATCAGGGGAAAACTGGAGATGTAAGGACGGCTCAAGGCGGGGATCACGCTGGCGCTGAGGGACCCTATGGCGTGGAGCCGCCGGGAACCGTGCTCGAGGCCCGTCACCTCGCGTTCGAGCGGACCGCCGAAGCAGATCGACGTCAACCTGTTGGCTCTCACGAAGGTGTAGTCCACCCCGTCGCAATGGGCGTGGAGGAGCCTCTCTTTGGCCGCGCGCATGCGTCGCCCCCTCTTCGAAGACATGCCGAAGCCGACATCCCCGCCCTCAATTCACCTGCCCGAGATAGCGCCGGAACAGCCCCTCGTTGGCCGCCAGCCATGACAGGAGGGCGAGGTGGGCGTCGTCGCCGTAGAAGACGTGTTGCCATGGGCCGTCGTCATAGGCGCGGGCGCGGTCCAGAAACTCGCCGAACAGCGGATAGTTGTGGACGAGGAAATTGCGCTCGGCGATGGCCCGCCGCTTGGTGGCCATGGCGTCCGCCTCGCTGTGCAGGCAGCAGCGGCGCAGGTCGCCCAACGCCTCGCCGTGCCGCGGCGCGCCGGTCATCGGATAGGCCTTCTCGGCGATGTCGATCATGAGCCGCCAGTGCGGCAGGCAGTTCCAGAGAAACTGCCCCCATCCGCCATTGGCGATGTTGTATTCGATAGACCCCAGGACGAACAGCATCCGCACCTCGAAGGGTTCGGCCGCCAGGGTGTGGTAGTCGGGTTCGCCCCATTCCGGGCCGGTGCCGTATTTCTCGTCGAGATGGGTGGCCACCGCATCCCACAGGGCCCGGCCCTTTCGCTGCGCATCATCCATCCCCGCGCCCCCTCGGCTGGAATAGGCAGGCACGGCACTGATGTTGCCATTTTGTTCTTTATCGCCTCCCCCGTCTAGCGGCGGATCTCCGCCCCAATGACGGAGGTGCGGCGACGGCCCCGCCGTGCTTCTCTTCCCCTCCCTCAGCCGAGAGCCCCGCCATGTCCACCTCCCGCCGCGTCGTCCTCGCCGCCCGCCCGGACGGCATTCCGCAGGCCGAGCATTTCCGCATCGAGGCCTATGAGCCGCCGGCCCTGAAGCCCGGCGAGATCCTGGTGCGCAACCAGTTCCTCTCGGTGGAGCCGGCCATGCGCGGCTGGGTCTCGGCGGTGGCGAACTATGCCCAGCCGGTCGGCCTCGGCGAGGTCATGCGCTCCTTCGCCTCCGGCGAGGTCGTGGCCTCGGAGCATCCGGGCTATGCCCCCGGCGACAAAGTCACCGGCATGTTCGGCTGGCAGGAGATGGCGGTCGTCCCCGCCTCCGCCGTCACCCGCAAGGTGACGGAGAGCGACCTGCCGCTCTCCACCTCGCTCGGCGTCCTCGGCCTCAACGGCATCACCGCCTATTTCGGCCTCCTCGACGTCGGTTGCCCGAAGCCCGGCGACACCGTGGTGGTCTCGACCGCGAGCGGCTCGGTCGGCTCGGCGGTGGGGCAGATCGCCAAGATCATGGGCTGCCGCACGGTCGGCATTGCCGGGGGACCGGAGAAGGTCGCCCAGTGCCTCGGCGATTTCGGCTATGACGCGGCCATCGACTACAAGGCCACCAACGACATCCCCGCGGCGGTGGCCAAGGCCTGCCCCGGCGGCGTCGACGTCTATTTCGACAACACCTCGGGGCCGATCTCCGACGCCGTGCTGCAGAACCTCGCCATGGGCGCCCGCGTCGTCATCTGCGGCACGGCCTCGGTCTCGTCCTGGGATCCCTGGCCGACGGGGCCGCGCCCCGAACGGCACCTCCTCGTCAGGCGCGCCCGCATGCAGGGCGTCCTCGCCTTCGACTACGCCCATCGCTACGGCGAGGCGCTGGCGCGGCTGGCGGGCTGGATCCGCTCGGGTCAGCTCCGCTACGCCGAGGACATCCTCGAGGGGATCGAGGCCGCCCCCGACGCCATCGCCTCGCTCTATCGCGGCGACAACCGCGGCAAGCGGCTCATCCGCCTGCACGGCTGAGCGCTCAGCCCCTCGCCGGCGCCTCGGCGAGCAGCGCCTGGAGGTCGAGGCGCTTCGTGACCATGGCGAGCGTCCCGTCAGGGTTGCGCGGCCATTCGGCCTCCGGCCGGTCGCGGTAGAGCTCGACGCCGTTGCCGTCGGGATCGGTGAGATAGAGCGCCTCGGAGACGCCGTGGTCGCTGGCGCCGTCGAGGCGGATGCCCGCCTCCACGAGCCGGCGCAGCGCATCGGCGAGCGCCGCGCGGTCGGGATAGAGGATGGCGGTGTGGTAGAGCCCCGTCGTGCCGGGCGCCGGCGGGCGGCCGCCCTTGCTCTCCCAGGTGTTGAGGCCGAGATGGTGGTGATAGCCGCCGGCCGAGAGGAAGACCGCCTGGTCGCCATAGCGCTGCATCACCTCGAAGCCGAGCACGTCGCGGTAGAAGGCGAGCGCGCGGTCGAGATCGGCGACCTTGAGATGCACGTGGCCGATGCGCGTGCCAGCGGCGACCGGGTCGGGATGGCGCTCGGCGGGCTGAAGCGGGGCGGGGGTCATGGCGGTCTCCGTTGCGTGGCGGCACGGCCGCCTTGCCCCACAGATGCGGCCTTTCCCCGCGCCCCGCGAGAGGGGCAAGCCGATTCTTGCACCGGTGCAAACCGGCCTTGCCGTCAGACGAGCCGCGTCGCCAGGATCTTGTCAATGCGCCGGCCGTCGAGGTCGACAACCTCGAAGCGCCAGCCGGCCTTGTCGAAACCCTCGCCCACCGCCGGCAGCCGCTGCATCTCGTGCAGCACGAAGCCCGCAACGGTGTGGAAGTCGCCGTCGCGGTCCACCGGCACGCCGAGCTGCATGGCGAATTCGTCCACCGCCATCCAGCCGGCGACGAGCAGCGACCCGTCGGCGCGGGCGGCGATGGCGGGCTCCTCGTCATCCTCGTCCGGCAGGGCGCCGACGATCGCCTCCAGCACGTCCGTGGCGGTGATGATCCCCTCGAAATGCCCGTATTCGTCGAAGACGAGGGTCATGTGGGCGCTGGCGGCGCGCAGCGTCCGCAGCACGTCGAGGGCGGGCGTGCGGTCGAGCACGATCGGCGCCTCCTGCACGAGGCTGCCGTAATCGGGGCGGCCGCGGCCGCCCAGCGCCTCGATGAGGTCCTTCACCAGCACCACGCCGATGATGGAATCGGCATCGCCGTCCTGCACCGGCAGGCGCGAGCGCCGGGTCGTGCGCAGCCGCCGGCGGATGGTCTCCGCCGGTTCGGCAAGGTTGATCGTCTCCACCTCGCGGCGCGGCGTCATCAGTCCCCCGGCCGTGCGGTCGGCGAGCCGCATGACCCCGGCGATCATCTCGCCCTCGGCCCGCTCGATCACGCCGGCCGTTTCCGCCTCGGCGATGATGGTCTTCACCTCCTCCTCGGTGACCTTGTCGGCCCCATCGCTCTTCTGCCCGAGAAGAGCGAGGATCAGCCGTCCTGACCCGTCCAGCAGCCAGACGAGCGGCGCCGCCACGCGCGAGAGCAGCGCCATGGCCGGCGCCACCGCCGCGGCGATGCGCTCCGGGTCTCGCAGGGCGATCTGCTTCGGCACGAGTTCGCCGACGATCAGCGACAGATAGGTGATGAGCACCACCACCGAGCCGACGCCGAGCCAGTCCGCCACGCCCGCCGACAGGCCGAGCCCCTGCAGCCACTCGCCCGCCCTCACGCCGAGCGTCGCGCCGGAAAAGGCGCCGGAGAGCACGCCGAACAGGGTGATGCCGATCTGCACGGTCGAGAGGAAGCGGCCGGGATGATCGGCCAGCGCCAGGGCCACTGCGGCGCCGCGGCTGCCCTGGTCGCTCAGCACCTTGAGACGCGCGGGGCGGGAGGAGACCACCGCCAGTTCGGACATGGCCAGGACGCCGTTGACCAGCGTCAGGACCAGGATGATCGCAATCTCGAGGAGCAAAGATCTCTCACGTGCTGCGGCATGCGCACCCGCCGGCGCGCCGCTTCCGGCTCCCCTCATACAGGATGGAGCGGCATCGGCACCATGGCCGGGTGTGGATCATGCATCGGCGCTGCGGCGGGGCGTCGCTTGACAGGACCGGACGGCACGGGGACAAGGCGCGACCGACCCTGACGTCACGCGGAACCCGCCATGTCCCACGCCCAGCTCCAGTCCGTCATCGAGACCGCCTTCGACAACCGCGCCGAGGTCAATGCGGGCACGAAGGGCGAGGTGCGCGAGGCCGTCGAGACCGCGCTGACCCTGCTCGATTCCGGCACGCTGCGCGTCGCCTCGAAGGAGACCGGCCAGTGGGTGGTGCACCAGTGGCTGAAGAAGGCGGTGCTGCTCTCCTTCCGCCTCAACGACATGACGACCATCGCCGGCGGCCCGGGCGGCTCGTCCTGGTGGGACAAGGTGCCCTCCAAGTTCGACGGCTGGGGCGCCGCCGAATTCGGCAAGGCCGGCTTCCGCGCCGTGCCGAACTGCGTGGTGCGCCGCTCGGCCTTCATCGCCAGGAACGTCGTGCTCATGCCATCCTTCGTCAATCTCGGCGCCTATGTCGACGAGGGCACCATGGTCGACACCTGGGCCACCGTCGGCTCCTGCGCCCAGATCGGCAGGAACGTGCACCTCTCCGGCGGCGTCGGCATCGGCGGCGTGCTGGAGCCGCTGCAGGCGAACCCCACCATCATCGAGGACAATTGCTTCATCGGCGCCCGCTCCGAGGTGGTCGAGGGCGTCGTGGTCGGCGAGGGCTCGGTCATCTCCATGGGCGTCTTCCTGTCCTCCTCCACCAAGATCGTCGATCGCCAGACGGGCGAGATCCATATCGGCCGCGTGCCGCCCTATTCGGTGGTCGTCTCCGGGTCGCTCCCCGGCAAGGCGCTGCCCGGCGAGAACTGGGGCCCCTCCACCTATTGCGCCGTCATCGTGAAGACGGTCGACGAGAAGACCCGCTCCAAGACCGGCATCAACGAACTGCTGCGCGACTGACCGCGAAGGAAGGCGCCCGCCATGGCCGGGATCGACTGGACGAACCGGCAGATCTGGCTGGAGCCGGCGGCCTGGCGCTATCTCTTCCTCGATTTCGAGGGGCGCATCCCGCGCCTGCCCTTCTGGGTGGCGGCTCTGGTGCTCAACGTCTTCGCCTTCATCGGCGACCGCCTGGCCATGGATTTCGGCGGCCATCCCGCCGCCGCGGTGGTCGGCCTCGCCTTCCTCTATCCGTCGCTGGCGCTCGCCATCAAGCGGGCGCACGACCGCGGCCATTCCGACCTCTACCTGCTCTTCCTCTTCCTGCCGGCCTTCCTCGTCAGCCTTCTGCAGGTGCTGGGCTATTTCGACTCCGCCGGCCCCATGGGCCCCATCCTCTCCGTCCTCGGCCTCTGGGTCCTGGTCGCCCTCATCGTCCTCGTCATCGATCTCGGCCTGATGCGCGGCGAGGCGGGAGACAATCGTTACGGGCCCGACCCCCTCGCATGACACGCCCTTGAAACCTTGGCCGTTGACCTTGGCCCCACCGCCCGCCAGTCTCGGCGGGCCCGAGGGATCTCAGAGGCCTATCATGAACTTGCAACACCTCTTCCTGAACGGCGATGGGCGCATCGGCCGGCAGGACTTCTGGATCGGCATGGTCATCCTGATCGTCGCCAATATCGTGCTCGGCTTCGTCGCCGGCCTCGTCGGCTGGGCAGCGGCCGGCATCTGGGGCGCGGCGATCCTCGCCGGCCTCGTCGGCCTCGCCATGACGCTGCCGGCCTATTTCCTGCTGGTGAAGCGGTCCAACGACCGCGACTATCCGCAGACCTATGTCCAGGCGCTGATGGCGCTCAACATCGCCTTCCAGATCAAGAACATGGTCGTGCCGATCGAGCTCGGCGGCCCGAGCCTTCTCTCCATGCTCTTCTCCCTGGCCATCGCCGTCGCCGGCCTCTGGGCCCTGGTCGATCTCGGCTTCTTCCAGGGCACCCGCGGCCCCAACCGCTACGGACCGGACCCGCTCTCGGTTCCCGCATCCTGAGGACCCATCCCGCATGAGTGCAGATCCGGTCGCGCTGACGCGCGCCCTCGTCCGCTGCCCCTCCGTGACCCCGGCGGAGGGCGGCGCCCTCGACGCGCTGGAGGCGGTGCTGCGGCCGGCGGGCTTCACCGTCGACCGGGTTACCTTCTCCGAGTCCGGCACGCCGGACGTGGAGAACCTCTACGCGCGGATCGGCACCGGTGCGCCCTATCTGCTTTTCGCCGGGCATACCGACGTGGTGCCGCCCGGCGAGGTCGCCCGGTGGCGGCACGCTCCTTTCGCCGGGGAGGTGGAGAACGGCGAGCTCTACGGCCGCGGCGCCGTGGACATGAAGGGCGGCATCGCCTGTTTCCTCGCCGCCACGCTCGATCATCTCGCGGCGAATGGCGGCCGTCCCAGGGGCTCCATCGGCTTCCTCATCACCGGCGACGAGGAGGGTCCCTCCGTCAACGGCACGGTAAAGGTGCTGGAATGGGCCCATGCCCGCGGCGAGCGCTTCGACCACTGCATCGTCGGCGAGCCGAGCAATCCGCAAGCTCTCGGCGACATGATCAAGATCGGCCGCCGCGGCTCGCTCTCCGCCGTGGTCACGGTCGAAGGCCGCCAGGGCCACGTCGCCTATCCCGACCGCGCCGCCAATCCCATTCCCGTCCTGCTCGACATCCTTGCCCGGCTGACGGCCGAGCCGCTCGATGCGGGCAACGCCCATTTTCAGCCGTCCAACCTCGAGATCACCTCGGTCGATGTCGGCAACGCCGCCACCAACGTCATCCCGCAGACCGCCACCGGCCGCTTCAACATCCGCTTCAACGACGAGCACACGCTTGACGGGCTGAAGGCGTGGATCGAGGGCGTCGCGGCGGCGGCCGCAAGGCCCGGCATGACAGCCACCGTCACCTGGGCCCGCGGCAATTCGCAGAGCTTCATCACCAAGCCCGGCCCCTTCGTCGCGCTGGTGAGCGAAGCCATCGCCGGGGTCACCGGCCGGCTGCCGGAGCTCTCCACCTCCGGTGGCACCTCCGACGCCCGCTTCATCAAGGACTATTGCCCAGTCATCGAGTTCGGCCTCGTCGGGCAGACCATGCATGCGGTGGACGAGCGCGTGCCGGTGGCCGACCTCGTGGCCCTCACCGCCATCTACCGGCGCATCATCGACCGCTATTTCGGCTGAGCGGCCTCACCCCTCGCCGCCCGCCAGAAGGCTGGCATTGCCGCCGGCGGCGGCGGTGTTCACCGTCACCACCTGCTCCAGCGCGAAGCGCGGCAGGTAGTGAGGGCCGCCGGCCTTCGGCCCCGTGCCGGAGAGCGCCGATCCGCCGAAGGGCTGGGTGCCGACGACCGCGCCGATCATGTTGCGGTTGACGTAGACATTGCCGTGGGAGAGCCGCGACACGGCCTCCTCCACCACCTGGTCGATGCGCGAATGGATGCCGAGGGTGAGTCCCGTGCCGTTGCCGGCGATGGCCTCGGTGAGCTGGCCGAGCCGCCCCGCCTTCCAGGTGGTGACGTGCAGGACCGGGCCGAAGACTTCCTCGGTGAGATCCTCCGGCTTCGCCACGCGGATGATCGCCGGGGCGACGAAGAGCCCCGCCGGCGCGTCGGCCGGAAGGCTCGCCTGCCAGACGAGGCGCCCCTCGGCCCTCGCCTTCTCCACCACCGCCTCGAGCCGCGCCTTCGCCTCCTCGTCTATGACAGGGCCGACATGGGTGGCGGGATCGGCCGGATCGCCGATCCTCAGCTCCGCCGCGGCGCCGCGGATCATTTCCAGCATGCGGTCGGCGACGTCCTCCTGCAGGCAGAGGAGACGCAGGGCCGAGCAGCGCTGCCCGGCCGAGCGGAAGGCCGACATGATGACGTCGTCGCTCACCTGTTCCGGCAGGGCCGTGGCGTCGACGATCATGGCGTTGATGCCGCCGGTCTCGGCGATGAGCGGCACGATGGGGCCGCGCCTGGCGGCGAGCTGCTGGTTGATCTTGCCTGCCACCTCGGTCGAGCCGGTGAAGGC
>JAEZGJ010000157.1 GCA_023416965.1 Pseudomonadota bacterium
GCGCAGGGCAGCGCTGCGGCGGGTTCCGCTCACCACCCGCCCGCCTCCGCATGGTGGGGATCGGTGATGGTCAGGCTGCCCTCCCGGATGACGAGCTGGCGCGCCTCCACCTGGTCGAGCAGGGAGAGGTCGTGGGTGGCGATGAGCACGGCGGTGCCGGTGCGGTTGAGCTCGACGAAGAGGCGCAGCAGGCGCTTGGCGAGCGGCGGGTCGACATTGCCGGTGGGCTCGTCGGCGAGCAGCATTTCCGGCCGCACGATGACGGCGCGGGCGATGGCGGCGCGCTGCTTCTCGCCGCCGGAGAGGATGGGCGGATAGGCGTCGATGCGCTCGCCGAGGCCGACCCATTCGAGAAGGTCGATGACCTCGGAGCGGTAGCTCGCCTCCTCCTTGCCGAGGACGCGGAGCGGCAGGGCGACGTTCTCGTAAGTGGTCAGGTGGTCGAGCAGGCGGAAATCCTGGAAGACGATGCCGATGCGGCGACGCAGCACCGAGAGCTCGTCCTTGGACAGGCGCGAGGTGTCGTGGTCGAAGACGGTGACGATGCCGCGCGTCGCCCGCAGCGACAGGAAGAGCAGCTTCAACAGGCTCGTCTTGCCGGCGCCGGAGGGGCCGGTGAGGAACTGGAAGGAATGCGGCTCGATGCCGAAGGAGAGATCCTTCAGCACTTCGGGCCCCAGCCCGTAGCGCAGGCCGACATTCTCGAAACGGACCAAGGCGTCGCCTTTCATCTGAGGCCGGCGATTCGGCCGCGCGATCATGCCACGGGCGGGGACTTAACCGCCAATTAACCCTGTCGGGCGAAGGTGGAGGAGAGGGACAACCGTCCCGAGGCGTCCAACCCCATGCTGATCGTCTGCCCTTCCTGCGCGACGGCCTTCAAGGTCACGAGATCCGTCCTGGGGGAAACCGGCCGGCAGGTGCGCTGCGCCCAGTGCCGCACCGTCTGGCTGGCGACGCCCGAGAGCGCGACGGAAGAGCCCGTCATGGCCTCCGCCGGTGCGAACGAGTTTGCGGGCCGCAATCCGCCCCAGCCCCAGGACAAGGCCGGCGACGACGATGCCGACTGGGGCGCAGCCTTCGCGGAAGAGGCGGAGACCAAGGCGGACTCCAAGCCGGCAGCGGGCGAGGATGCCGATCTCTTCGCCGAGCCGCCGGTGCCCGAGGCGGCCTCGCCCTCGCTTCAGCCCGACACCGAGGTACCGCCGCTTCCGCCGCGGGCGAAGGAGCCTGACGAGGATGGGCCTCCCCGCCGCGGCGGCCGCGATGCCTCGCAGCCCGAGCCTGGCCGGCGGCGGCTGCGCCCCGTCTTCAGCCGGCCGCGGGCGCAATCCTTCAAGGTGTCGCCGCCGATCTTCATCCTCGTCGTCGGCGCCGCCATCCTCGCCACCCTGCTGTTCGGCCGCGAGCACGTGGTGCGCACCGTCCCCGATTCGGCCAGCCTCTACGAGAGCATCGGCCTGCCGGTGAATCTGCGCGGCGTCGAGTTCCGCGACGTGAAGGGCGCCAACGAGATCGTCGACGGCGTGGTGGTGCTGGTGGTCGAGGGCCAACTGGTCAACATCACGGCGAAGGCGGTGGATCTGCCGCGGCTGCGCCTCGCCGTGCGGGACGCCGGCGGCAAGGAGATCTACACCTGGACCGCGACGCCGCCGACCCCGCGGCTGGAGCCGGGCGGCAGCGCCGCCTTCCGCTCGCGCCTCGCCTCGCCGCCGCCGGACGGCACCAGCGTCGAGGTGCGCTTCTTCACTCGCCTTGATGCCGCCGGCCGCTGATCCGCGGCGCCTGCAACGATCCTGACCGGTGATGGTGACGCCGCCCGCATGGCGGGATACATATGGGCGGACAGGCCCCGCCCGGCGGGCGCCGCCGGAGTCCGACCGATGAACCGAGACAATATCCGCGTTCTGTTCTCAGCCGAGGCCATCGCGGAGCGCAACAGGGCCCTGGTCCAGGAGATTGCCGACACGCGGCCCGAGCGGCTGCTGGTGGTCGCCGTGCTCAAGGGCAGCTTCGTCTTCGCCGCCGACCTGATCCGCGCCATGGACGCCGCGGGCATGGCACCGGAGGTCGAGTTCATGTCGCTGTCCTCCTATCTCGAGGGCACGGTCTCAACCGGCCAGGTGCGCGTCCTGCACGACGTCGAGAGCCCGGTGGAGGGGCGGGACGTGCTGCTGGTCGACGACATCCTCGAGAGCGGCCGCACCCTGACCTATGCCAAGGACCTGCTGATGGCGCGCGGCGCCCGCTCGGTTCGCATCTGCGTGCTGCTGGAGAAGCCCGGCAAGCGCGCGGTGCATCTCGTGGCTGACCATGTCGGCTTCACCTGCCCCGACGTCTTCGTGGTCGGCTACGGCATGGACGTCGCCCATGCCTGGCGGCAGCTGCCCTTCGTCGGCGTGATCGGGGACTGACCGGGTGGCCCGGATCCTCATCGCCGAGGACGACGAGCCGGTGCGCGCCTTCGTGCGCCGCGCCCTCATGATCGACGGCCATGATGTCACCGAGGCAGAGGACGGGGCCGAGGCCCTCGCCATCCTTGAACAGACGAAGGGCGCCTTCGACCTGCTGCTCACCGACATCCGCATGCCGCTGATGGACGGGATCGCGCTGGCCCTGGCGGCGGCGCCGCAGTTTCCGGACCTCGTGATCCTGCTGATGACCGGTTACGCCGACCAGCGCGAGCGGGCGCATGGCCTGGAGGCGCTGGTCCACGACGTGGTCACCAAGCCCTTCAGCCTCGCCGACATCCGCGCCAAGGTGGCGGAGGCCCTGGCGGCCGGCTCTTCGCGGCCGGCCTGAGGCGGCGTCAGCCGCCCTTGGCCTTCTTCGCGCGCTCGATGGCCTCGGTGATCAGGCGGCGGGCCTCGCTGGCGTCTCCCCAGCCGACCACCTTCACCCACTTGGAGGATTCCAGATCCTTGTAGTGGGAGAAGAAGTGCTCGATCTGCTTCAGGGTGATCTCGGGAAGGTCCTTGATGTCGTGGACGCTCTCGTAGCGGCGGGTGAGCCGCGGCACGGGCACCGCGACGATCTTCTCGTCGCCGCCGGCCTCGTCCTCCATCTTCAGCACGCCGACCGGGCGGCAGGCCACCACCGCGCCGGGAATGATGCCGCGCTGGTTGGCGATCAGCACGTCGCAGGGGTCACCGTCCTCGGAGAGCGTGTGCGGGATGAAGCCGTAATTCCCGGGATAGCGCATGGAGGTGTAGAGGAAGCGGTCGACGACGAGCGTCCCGGCGTCCTTGTCCATCTCATATTTGATCGGCTCGCCGCCGACTGGCACCTCGACGATGACATTGACCTCCTCGGGCGGGTTCCGGCCAATGGAAATGGCGTCGATGCGCATCGGTTCTGTCTCCGGACAAGCGTGGCGCCTCGTTAGCCGCAACAGCACCCCGCCCGCAAGTACCGCACTGCAAAATCGCCCCGCAGGGCGGCAATGTCAGGCGGCCCAGCCGAAGGCGGTCTTGTCGAGGGCGCGGTCGCCGAAGGTCTCGGAGGAGCGGGCGACGGGCTTGCCGCCCAGGCCGCGGTAGAAGCGCATGGCGGCGTCGTTGTCGCTCAGCGCCCAGATCACCAGACTGTCGAGACCGTGAGCCTCGAGGTCCTTGCGGGCAGATTCGAACAGGCGGCGGCCGAGGCCGAGGCCGATGAATTTCGGCCGGAGATAGAGCTCGTAGATCTCGCCCTCGTAGCTCAGGGCCTTGGCGCGGTTGCGGCCGTAATTGGCATAGCCGGCGATCTCGTCGCCGAAGCCGAGCAGGGCGATGCGGTTGCCCTTGCGGATGGCGGCGTCCCACCAGCCGGGCCCGCGCTTGGCGATGAGCTTTTCCAGCTCCGCGCCGGGAATGAGGCCGCGATAGGCGGCGCGCCAGGCCTCGTCGTGGACCTCTGCCACGATCGGGGCGTCGGATTTCCGCGCCAGGCGGATTTCTGTGGTGACGGTCTTCATCGCCCGGGAATGGAACCACGAGACCGGTTGCACCGCAACGGTTTCGTTAAGACTTCCTCAACAGGTATGGACAAAAGGTTAATATCAACAGGCTGCCCGCCGGCCGGCGAGGGCCGACGAAAAAGCCCCGGCGCGAGGCCGGGGCTCGGGCATGTCGGGGACGGCGGATCGTCAGGCCGTCTGGATGGCGGAGAGCTGCCAGAGGCCACCGTGAGGCCGGCGGAAGGTCCACAGTTCCACGGCCTCCTCGCCCTGCGGATTGCCGCTGACGACACGGCCGGAGGCGCGGTCGAGGACGAGGTCGGTGCGCGAGAAGCGCATGGCGACGGTCGCGTAGTCGGCATCCTGCTCGCGCCAGGCTTCCGACAGGTCGCCCTGGAGGAGCCGGACGTCGGAGATGCGGTTGACCTGCCCCTTGGCGGCGGCCTCCTTCAGGTCCTCGGCGAAGTAGCCGACCATCTCGGGGGTCGCCATGGCGCGCAGGCCATTGAGGTCCTCGCGCGAATAGGCCTCGTTGACGTGGGCGAGCAGGCGCTCGAACGTGTCGTAGTCCTGCGGCGTCACGCCGATCGTGTCCGATGGCGCGGCGGGAGCGGCGACCGAGCCGCCGGCCATGCCGGGGATGACGCGGTTCTGCGGCATGCCCATGGGGCCGGGCGCGCCGTCGGGGCCGGCACCCTGGCGGGCCATGGCCGGCTGCGGGCCGGCCGCGCTCTCGCGG
>JAEZGJ010000204.1 GCA_023416965.1 Pseudomonadota bacterium
AATTGTCTCCCGAGGAACCGGTCAGGTTGTCCGCCAGCATTGAACCGATGACGTTCTCGATGCTGATCAGGGTATCCGTGCCGCCGAACCCGTCAGTGGCAATCCCGGTGGCGAGGTTGACCGTGACGCCATTGGGCGCGGGCCCCTGGTCAGCGAAAGCTTCGGCGATGTAGGACACCCAGTCCGTGCCCTCGCCGCCATCGATGTAGTCGTTTCCGGCGAGCCCCTGGAAGAATTCATTGGCCGCAGAACTGCCGATCATCGTGTCCGCGAAACGCGTGCCCCGGACACTCTCGATGCTGATCAATGTGTCGGTATTACCGAATCCGTCGAACGCGATTCCGGCGGCCAGGTTGACCTGGGCGCCGGTCGAGCCGCCGCGGAGATAGTCAGTATCGTAACGGACTTCGTCGAGATCGCCTCCACCGTCGATCACGTCGTTGCCTGCAGAACCTATCAGTGTATTGCGCCCGCTATCTCCGGTGAGCGAATCCGCAAAGGCTGATCCCCGGACGGCCTCGATGCTCGAGAACGTGTCCGTATTGCCGAAGCTGTCGATTGCGACGCCGGTGGCAAGATTGACGGTGACGCCGGACGTGCCGCCGTTCGAATGGTCGAGGTCGTAGGCGATCGTGTCGAAGCCGTCGCCGCCGATGAACGTGTCGTTGCCGGCGAGCCCGCGGAACGTGTTGTCCGCACCGTCACCGGTCATGTGATCGACCTGGTTGGTGCCCCTGACATTTTCGATGCCGCTGAGGGTGTCGGTATTGCCGAAGCCGTCCGTCGCGGTGCCGGTCGCCAGGTTCACCACGACCCCGAGCAGGCCGCCGAAACTGGCGTCGCGGTCGTAGCGGGCTTCGTCGAAGCCGCGGCCGCCCGTGAGACTGTCGTTTCCACCAAGCCCCTGGAAGCCATCGCCGAAGAACTCGACGCGGTCGCTGCCGATGAACGTATCCGCCTGCATCGTGCCGCGGACGCCTTCGATACCGGACACCGTGTCGGTGTTCCCGAAGCCGTCGGTGACGAAACCGGTGCTCAGGTTTGCCGTGATGCCGGCGGTTCCTCCCCAAGTTGCATCGAGATCATAGCGCAGTTCGTCGTAACCGCCTCCGCCATGAATGGTGTCGTTGCCGCCCAGTCCGCGGAAAATCTCAGAGCTGAAACTCGCCTCAACACCGCCAATCATCAGGTCAACGTTGGCGGTACCGCGGACAGTTTCGATGCTGGACAGAGTGTCCGTATTGCCGAAACCATCTGTCGCGGTTCCGGTCAGCAGGTTGACGGTGACCCCGCCGACTCCACCATTCGCTGCGTCGAAATCATAACGGACCTCATCGAAGCCATCACCGCCGATGATGGTGTCGTTCCCCCCCAGGCCTCGAAACGAATTGTCCCCGCTGTCGCCCGTCAAAGTGTCCGCTTGATTGGTGCCGCGGATCGCCTCGATGCTGATGAGAGTATCGGTATTGCCGAAGCCATCGGTGGCAGTGCCCGTGGCAAGATTGACCGTGACGCCGGCGGCGCCCCCTCCAGCCGCATCCCGATCGTAACGAACCTCGTCGAAGCCGGCGCCGCCGTTCAGGATGTCGTTGCCGCCGCCGCCGCGCAGGTTGTCGTCGCCATCTTCGCCGAAGAGCTGGTCGGCGCCACCGGCCCCGCTGAGGGAATCGTTCCCGAGTCCTCCGTAGAGCGTGTCGGCGCCACCGCCGCCATCGATGAAATCGCTTTGCGTCGTACCGGTAATGGTGTTCGCAGAGCCGTCGCCGAAGAAATTGAGGGCATCAACTCCGGACGTCCAGTTGCTGAACTGCCATTGGGCCGCGCTGAAGGTTCCGGTAATGCCGTTCACGGTCACCGTGTTGGTGAACGCGTCACCGGTGATCGTCACGCTGAGCGAAATCAGGCCGCTGCCGAACTGGCTCCCCACGAATGTCGCAGTCGCGCCGGCCGCGGTGAGGAACTGGATGACGTCGATGTTGGACAGCGACTGAGCCGAATAGTCGGTGGTGACCGTTACCTGAAGCGTTGGCATGCGGAACTCCCGAATAAGAGTACATGATTACCGCTGCGGCCTCGTAAAACGCCAACTTAACGAAACGTTAACATCGACTTTGACCTAAAGGCAACCGAATCGCCCTGCCGATGGATACTGTTGGCGGTGGTCCCGGCGCGGTGGTCCCACCGCCCGCCCGCGCGCCCGCCGCATCCGCGGCCTCTCCTGTTCAAGCGCGACGACTTGCGGCATAGGGATGGCAAGGCCGCCCTCGCAGCGCGGCCGTGACGCCATCCGGAAACGCCCCATGCCCCTCAAGACCGTCGCCAATTTCGACCGTATCGGCGAGGAGAACGCCTTCGCCGTCCTCGCCCGCGCAACAGCGCTCATGCGCGCCGGCAAGGACGTCATCAATCTCGGCATCGGCCAGCCGGATTTCGCCACGCCCGAGAACATCACCGAGGCGGCCATCAAGGCGATCCGCGACGGCCATCACGGCTACACCCCTGCCAACGGCATCCTGCCGCTGCGCGAGGCTGTGGCCGCCGATCTCGACCGCCGGTTCAAGGTCCAGGTCTCGCCGGAAGAGGTGATGATCGTCCCCGGCGGCAAGGTTACCATGTTCATGGCGATCCTGATGTTCGGCGAGCCGGGCGCGGAGATCCTCTATCCCGATCCGGGCTTCCCCATCTACCGCTCGATGATCGAGTACACCGGCGCGACGCCGATCCCGGTGCCGATCCGCGAGGAGAACGGCTTCGCCTTCTCGGCCGACGAACTCCTGTCGCTGATCACGCCGAAGACCCGCCTCGTCATCGTCAACTCGCCGGCAAACCCCACGGGCGGCGTCACTCCGAAGGCCGAGATCGACAAGCTGGTGAAGGGCTTCGAGCGCTTCCCCGACGTCGCCATCATGTCCGACGAGATCTACGACCAGATGGTCTATGACGGCGAGGAGCATGTCTGCCTCCTCTCCTATCCCTCCATCCGCGACCGCACGATCCTGCTCAACGGCTGGTCGAAGACCTATGCCATGACCGGCTGGCGCCTCGGCTACTCGGTATGGCCGGGCAAGCTCTACGAATATGCGCGCAAGCTCGCGGTGAACTCCTTCTCCTGCGTCAACGCTCCGTCCCAGTTCGCCGCACTGGAGGCCCTCACCGGGCCGCAGGACGCGGTAGGCAAGATGGTCGCCGAGTTCGACGCCCGCCGGAAGCTGGTGGTCGAGGGGCTGAACAAGCTGCCCGGCGTCTCCTGCATCGTGCCGAAGGGTGCCTTCTACGCCTTCCCCAACATCAAGGAGACCGGCTGGAAGGCGAAGCCCCTGGCCTCGGCGCTGCTCGAGGATGCCGGCGTCGCCACCATCGGCGGACCGGATTTCGGCGTGCACGGCGAGGGCTACATTCGCCTGTCCTACGCCAATTCGTCGGAGAACATCCTGAAGGCGCTCGACCGCATGAAGGGGTTCCTGGAGCGGCGGAACAGCTGAGCGGGCCTATCCCCGCCCCGTCAGCAGCATCACCCCGAGCGCGGTGAGGATGGGCAGCGGCAGCGAGGCGGCCACCCGCAGCCAGACGACGCGCGTCGGCATGACCGGCAGTTCCCAGACGATCAGCCGCTGGAAGGCGAAGAGCGCCCAGGCGGTCACATAGGTCATCACGGCGAGATAGCCGGCGCCGCTCTTCAGCGCAGAGGCGCCGATGGCGAAGCCGATCACCGGCCCGCCCGGCGTGATCGCGCCGGCCAGCGTCGCCAGCAAGAGTCCGCTGACGCCCGACTCCGGTCCGAGCCAGGAGCGCACCACCTCCTGCGGCAGCAGGGCGGCAAGGAAGCCGGCGCCGATGACGCCGATGGCGAGGCGCGGGATAAGGTAGAGGAAGTCGAGCACGCCGCTGCGGCTCGCTTCCTTCAGCACGGGGAGCCCCTTGCGCCAGGCGACGAGCGCCAGCACGGCGGTGATCACCCAGAGCGACAGGCTGACGGCGAGGGTGGCGCTCATCGCGGCCCTCCGGGCACGACGCGCGCCAGCCAGTGGGCGAGCAGCCCGGCGACGATGGGCAGCGGCAGCGAGACGAGCATGCGCGTCGTCACGAAATCGACGCCGAGGAAGGGTGCTTCCCAGATGATCGCGCGGTTGAGGCCGATCAGCGTCCAGCTCGTCACGAAGGCGACGGCAGGCCCGACGCCTGCGCCCACCGCAAGCAGCGCGCCGGCCAGCGGATAGATGGTGAAGGGTCCGCCCGGCATGATGGCGCCGATGGCGGTTGCGATCACAAGGCCGGTGATGCCGGAATCGCCGCCGATCCAGCGCGAGACGAATTCACGCGGCAGCACCGCCGCCACGAAGGCGCCGATCAGGCAGCCAGCCAGAACCTTCGGCAGGATGTCGAGGAAGAGCCAGGAATCCTCGGCGAGAATGTGCAGCACGCCGGGCCAGCCGTCCCGCACCAGGACGAAGCCCGCCCCGGCGAGGACGAGGGCCAGCACGAACAGCGTCGAGCCGTCGACGAGGGTGCGGGGCTTCTTCGGTGAAGGCTCGGGCTGCGATGTCAAATGCGGGGCCGGGCAGGATCGACGGGGGTCCCGCGAGGGAACCGGATCACCATAGGCCCGGGCCCGCTGCGCCGGAACCGTCGCTCCGGCGCATCAGGCGTGCATGGCCGCTCAGGCAGCCGCGGAGGCCTTGGCTTCCGCCGCCGCCTGATCGAGATGGGCGACCAGCGAGGCCTCGAGGCCAAGGGCCTGGGCGAAGTCCTTGAGGAACGTCGCCTCCGCCGCCGTGTCGACGTTCATGCCGAGATGGGCGGCGATATAGGCCTGCGCCTTCATCTCGTCGGTGGTGCAGGAGGCGGCGATGATCTTGATGCTGACCGGCGCGGCGAGAACGCCGTCGAGGAAGCTCTTCTCCGCCTGGCCGAGGCCCATGGAATCGAGCTGGCCGACGATCATGGTCCGCTCCTCCGGGCTCATCTCGCCATCGGCATAGGCTGCCGCCACCATGGCGCGGAGCAGGATCTCGGCCGTGTCCTCGATGGTGCCGCCCGCCTCGGCGAAGCCCTCCGGCGCCTTGCCCATGCCGAGCAGCGAGGTGACATCGTCGATCGTGCCCTGCACCACCGGCTTGCCCTGCTGGTAGTTGCGCAGCGCCACATAGGCGAGGCCGCCGATGGCCGCGAGGCCGCCGACCTGCACCGCCGTGCCAGCGATCTTGCGGCCGGCGCCGGTGCCGAGCAGGAGGCCCGCCAGGGTTCCCGCGGCGGCGCCGCCGGCGAAACCGCCGGCATTCTTCTGCAGCACCTCGGTGGCCTGCCCCAGCAGTCCGCCGAGG
>JAEZGJ010000205.1 GCA_023416965.1 Pseudomonadota bacterium
ATCGCGCGCGGATCGCTGTCCCACGCTTCCCACAGGCGCGCCCGGTAATTGCCGTCGAAGCTGACCGCGACGCCCAGTTCCTTGGCCGCGCGGGCGGCGCGCAACGCGGCCTCCGTCATCCGCGACCGCTTCTCGCCCGACGCCTGGAAGACCATCACCGACATGGTCCACCTCGCCGAGGACGGCCGGAAGCCGGAAGCCGGGGCGATCGACCGGGTGGAGACGGGGCTCCGCCTCTCCGCCGTCTTTTCCGGCCTCACCCAGGAGAACATGAACCAGCTGATCGGCTGGCGCTTCCTGAAGATCGGCAAGCGGATCGAGCGTGCGCTGGCGATCTGCCGCTTCGGCCGCAACTTCTCCGACCAGCGGGCGGGCACGGCCGGCCTCGACCTGCTGCTGGCCCTGGCCGACAGCCAGATCACCTACCGGCGCCGCTACGTGATGATCGCGGCACGCGCCCCGGTGCTCGACCTCGTCATCCTCGACCCGAACAATCCCCGCTCCGTCGCCTTCCAGGTGGAGCGGATCGCCGACCACCTCGCCCACCTGCCGGACCACGTCTCCGACGGGAGGCTGAACGTGCCGGAGAAGCTGATCGCGCGCGCGTGCGTGGACCTGCAGACCGCCGATGCCCATACGCTCGACAGCCGGCAGATCCTCGCCATCGAGCAGCGCCTGATGGCGATCTCCGACGAGATTTCCGAGCGCTATTTCACCCACCGCGACGGGGCGACCCCCGTCGGTCCAGCCGCCAGCGATCTGTTCTGATGCGCTACCAGGTCCGCCAGGTCACCGACTACATGTATGCCCGGCCGGTGGTCTTCGCCCAGCACGTGCTGCGCATTGTCCCGGTGGACCGGCCAGGACAGACCGTGGCGCGCTGCGACGTCGAGATCACGCCGGCGCCGGCCATGCGGCGCGACGACACCGACTTCTTCGGCAACCGGCGCATCTTCCTCGATTTCGACCGGCCGCATCGGTCGCTGCAGATCGAGATGCGCGCCGAGATCACGGTGGCGGGCCTCAGCCGCCCCCTGCCCGGCATGGACCCGCCCTGGGAGCGCGTGCGCGAGACCGCCTTCGCCAGCGCCGACATGTCGCCGGCCTCCCCGGTCCATGCGCTGTTTCCCTCGACCTATGTGCCGCGCGATCCGGCGATCCGCGCCTATGCCAGCGCCTCTTTCCCACCGGGGCGGCCGATCCTCGAGGCCGCCTTCGACCTGGCGAAGCGCGTCCAGGCCGACTTCACCTATGCGCCGGGCGCGACCGACACCTCGACGCCCGCGGCGCGCGCCTTCGCGATGCGCAAGGGCGTGTGCCAGGACTTCTCGCACATCATGATTTCCGGCCTGCGGGGGCTCGGCCTGCCGGCGGCCTATGTCTCAGGTTTCCTGCGCACCATTCCGCCCGCCGGCCAGCCGCGGCTGGAAGGCGCGGACGCCACCCATGCCTGGGTGTCGCTGTGGTGCGGGCCGGCGCTGGGCTGGTGGGGGCTCGACCCGACCAACGGCCTGATCGTCGGCGAGGACCATATCGTGCTCGCCATCGGCCGCGACTTCGTCGACGTCGCCCCCAATGGCGGCGTGGTGATCGCGGCGGGAGACCACGACATCTCGGTCGCCGTGGACGTGAAGCCGGTCGCAGGCTGAGGCAGTCTCTACGACTCGAAGGTCATCATCAGGCGGCGCCGGAACTCCGCATAGTCGCGGATGACAACCATGCGCGGCGGGACCACGAGGTGGCGCAGCGTCGCCTGGTGCGCACCGACCCAGACGGGCATGTCCGGCAGGCCGCGGTCGAGATGCACCAGGTCCTCCTGCAGTGAACCGCCGGGAAGAGCGTGCACGGCGCTGATGACCAGAAGGCGGACTTTCGCCGCCGTCGCGTCCACCGCCAGGGTCCGGGCCGGCATTCCCGGGCCGAAATAGACCAGGCGATGCCCGAGCGAAGCGGCCACGAAAGCGCCCGCCAGCAGGCCCAGTTCGTGGCGCTCCTCGCCGAGCGTGGCGAAGGCGACCGGCTGCCGGTGAGCCGCCGGGGCAAGTCCGGATATGGCAGCAGTGATGACGTCGCGCGCCTTCGCCGACAGGCGGTGCTCGTCACCGATGCCGAGTTGTCCCTCCTGCCACCGCCGGCCGACATGACGGATGGCGCGGCCATAGATGTCGACGGCGACGACGGGAGGCGACGACGCAAACAGGAAGCGCAGCAGCGTGCCGAAGCCCTCGGCGTCACGATCGTCGACCGCCCTTTCGAGCCTGAGGACAAGGTCACCGTCGAGGGAGCGCAGTTCCGGTACAGACGGCCGCAACTGCCTCAGTTCCGCGCCGCTGAGGGAGCGCAGTTCCGAAACGCGATGGCCGCCGGCAACGAGCTCCTTCACGAGCATCAGACGCTCGACGTCTTCCGGGGAGTAGAGCCGGTGCCCGCCGGGCGACCGGGAGGGCGCGATCAGCCCATAGCGCCGTTCCCAGCTGCGCAGCGTGGATACGTTGACGCCGGTGAGTTGCGACAGGCGCGTAATGTCGATCGGCCTGTTCAAGGACTGCCTCCTGTCTGCCCGCAGGCGCAAAAAAGCTCTATGCAGCTACGGCATAGCAGCCATTGCGATCCATTCCCTTGCGTAGCTTATGCGCAGGTTCTTTCTGCAAAATAAAGGC
This sequence comes from Pseudomonadota bacterium, assembly GCA_023416965.1. Lineage (GTDB taxonomy): Bacteria > Pseudomonadota > Alphaproteobacteria > Rhizobiales > Phreatobacteraceae > Phreatobacter. The sequence continues at coordinate 2,661 of JAEZGJ010000205.1, forward strand.
GCATCCAACCCTCCGGTACAGGCGGCCGGGCGTGCCGCCCAATGGTTGTCGAATCCTGCTCAAGCCGCCTTCCGCAACGGCATGCGGATTCAGTTTTTCTTTAATTGCGGCGGACGATTGATGTGGCGTCTTCACCGAAACCCTCGACCAGGAAGCGCCCCTATGCTGTTCCGCAACCACGCCGCCAACAAGCTGGCGGCCCTGGATCTCTCGCAGGCCGTCATCGAGTTCGAGCCCGACGGCAAGATCATCACCGCGAACGAAAACTTCCTGAAGACGATGGGATATCGGCTGGAGGAAATCCGGGGACAACATCATTCGCTTTTCGTCGCGCCGGAGGACAAGGACGGCCCCGGCTACCGCCAGTTCTGGGACGAGCTGCGCGCCGGCAGGTTTCAGGTCGCCGAGTACAAGCGCATCGGCAAGGGCGGCAAGGAAGTCTGGATCCAGGCCTCCTACAACCCGGTGAAGGATTCCCGCGGGCGGGTCTACATGGTCGCCAAATACGCCACCGACGTCACCGACCAGAAGCTCCGCAACGCGGACATCGAGGGACAGCTCGCGGCGATCCACAAGGCGCAGGCGGTCATCGAGTTCAATCTCGACGGCACGATCCTGACGGCCAACGAGAACTTCCTGAAGACGGTCGGCTACGCCCTCGACGAGATCCGCGGCCGGCACCACTCCATGTTCGTCGCGTCGGCAGACGCCCAGTCCAGCGAGTACAGGGCGTTCTGGGCGTCTCTGGCGCGCGGGGAGTTCCAGGCCGCGCAGTACAGGCGCATCGGCAAGGGCGGCAAGGAAGTCTGGATCCAGGCCAGCTACAACCCGATCTTCGACATGAACGGGAAGCCGTTCAAGGTGGTGAAGTTCGCAACCGACATCACCGCGACCGTGAAGGAGCAGGAACGCCGCGCCGAGGTGCAACGGCAGATCGACGTCGATCTCGGCAATATCGGCGACGCCGTATCCAGCGCCAAGCATGAGGCGACGCAGGTCGCCGCGGCCTCCACCCAGACCTCCGGCAACGTACAGGCGGTGGCCGCAGGCGCCGAAGAGCTGGCGGCCTCCGTCGGAGAGATCAGCCGCCAGGTCACAAACGCCCGGGAGATTTCCGGCGGCGCGGTCGAACAGGCGACGAAGACCAGCGAGATCGTCTCAGGCCTGTCCTCGGCGGCGGCGCGGATCGGCGACGTGGTGCAGTTGATCAACAACATCGCCGCACAGACCAATCTGCTCGCCCTCAACGCCACGATCGAGGCGGCCCGTGCGGGCGAGGCGGGCAAGGGCTTCGCGGTGGTCGCTTCCGAGGTGAAGAGCCTCGCAAGCCAGACAGCCAAGGCTACCGACGAGATCGGCGCGCAGATCGCATCGGTGCAGGCGTCGACCGAAGGGGCCGTCAGTGCCATCGGCGGCATCTCGACCACGATCCTGCGGATCAGCGAGATCTCCACGGCGATCGCCACCGCAGTGGAGGAGCAGAGCGCGGTGACGGCGGAGATGTCGGCCAACATGCGCGTGGCCGCGGAAGGGGTCCAGGCCATCTCCGCAAGCATGAACATGATCGCTCGCTCGACCGGCGACATCGACGAGGCGACCGCCAAGGTGCGGACCGCCTCGCGCTCGCTCGCCTGACGACCGGCTCGTTGCGGCGGCCCCCGAACCTGGTGTTCGGGGCGGCCGCCGGCACGCCGGACGCAAGGAAGCCAGCAACCACGCCCATCCCCCCGACCCACCTCCAGGCAGCAGGAAGCGTTGAGGCCGATGCGTTAACCGGCAGCGAGGTTGATCGTTAAGCTGCTGTTGCCCTTCTCTTTTCTCGTTTTTTTTATGGATTTTTGGGACCATTGGTTGAAAGAGAGGGCACGGTCATGTCCCTGCTTCTGTCGCCGAAGGCCCCGGCGGGGCTGCCCCATGTCGCGGCTCCGCCGCTGTTTGCCGACGAACCCGCCGGCGCGCCCCGCCAGAGCGAACTCCTCAGGCTGCTGCGTGTCCACAGTTGGTCCATCGACCTGAAGACCGAGCGCGTGCGCTGGGAGACCGTCGACGCCAACGACCGAAGCGTGGTCATCAAGGCGACGCTGACCGACCTCCTGAAACAGGCCAATGACGAGGATGCCGGCAAGTTCCGCGCCCATCTGAAACAGGCCATCGACACCGGCAGCGCCGGCCCCGATCACTTCCGCTTCGACGATCTCGACCACGGCGGAAGCGAAATCGAATCGGTCTGCGTTCTCAAATGGCTGTCGGGCCATCCCGTCGTGGTGGGCCTCTATCGCAATTGCGAAAAGGAGCGGCGTCAGGCTGCGGTGGTCGGCGCCATGAGGACGAGCCTCGAAACGCTGATCGCGGAGTCGACCAGCTGCATGGTCGTCCTTGCCCGCGACGGCACGATCCTCAACTGCAACGCCGCCTTCGCCAAGTGCCTCAACCTGAGGGACCGGCGAGTGGCGATGCGGCAGAACGTCTTCGACCTCGTCGGAAGCCTCTCGGAGAGGCTCGAGGGGGTCATCCGCGGCGCCCTTCTCTCCCAGGAGTCGCTCTCCGGCCATTTCGTGACGACCTTCCCCGGGGGCCAGATGCGCAGCGTGCGCTGGAAGGCCTTCGGGCTCGATCTCCTGAGGGGCGCTTCCTCCACCCGCGTCGTCTCGTTCGACCTGCGCCGGACAGACGCCGACGACATCATCGACTAGGGTCCCGATCCAATCGGCTTAAGATCCGGGCGGAATTCCACTAACACCTCTCATAGGCTGGCAAGTCGCCGGATAAGCCATTTAGCTTGGTAGGCATCCGCGCCGCGTTCGGCGGGGAGGTGAGGTGACAGACATGCCCGTCGAGGTCGAACAACTCAGGTCGGAGACACCCGGGGTCGCTCACCGCGTCCACCTCAACAATGCCGGTGCCGGGTTAATGCCGCAGCCCGTGCTTGATGCCGTGATCGGACACCTCCGTCGCGAAGCCGAGATCGGGGGATACGAGGCGGCCGACGAGGCGGCTCCCCGTCTCGCGGGGGTCTATGACAGCGTGGCGCGGCTGCTTGGGGCGGAGCGCGACGAGATCGCACTGACCGAGAACGCGACAGTCGCATGGCAGCTCGCCTTCTACGCCCTCGCCTTCCGGCCGGGAGATCGGATCCTAACGGCGCGGGCGGAATATGCAGCGAACTATGTCGCGTTCCTCCAGGTCGCCAAGCGAACCGGGGCGGTGATCGAGGTCGTGCCCGACGATGTCGACGGCATGCTTGACCCAGAAGCCCTCGAACGCATGATCGACGGTCGCGTCAGGCTGGTCGCGATGACCTGGGTGCCGACCAATGGGGGTCTCCGCAATCCGGCGGCTTCGGTCGGAGAGATCACCCGCCGCCATGGCGTGACCTATCTCCTCGATGCGTGCCAGGCGGTGGGCCAGATGCCGACGCGGGTCGATGAACTCGGATGCGACATACTGACCGCAACGGGCCGCAAGTTCCTGCGCGGACCGCGCGGCACCGGCTTCCTCTATGTCCGGCGGGACCTGATGCGTCGCCTGGAGCCGCCAATGCTCGATCACTTTGCTGCGCCGTGGGTCGCTCCGGATCGCTACCAGCTTCGTCCTGACGCGCGACGCTTCGAGACTTGGGAGAACAACTATGCGACCCGGCTCGGGCTCGGCCGTGCAGTGGACTACGCGCTGGAGGTGGGTCTCGATTGGATCGAGGCGCGCTGCCGCACTCTGTCAGTGAGGATGCGCAACGGCCTGAAGGCCTCTGCCGGTGTCACGGTCTACGACCTCGGAAGAGACCCGACTGCCATCGTGACGTTCTCGGTCAAGAACCGTGCCGCGGCTGATGTGCAGGAGCAGCTCGCCCTCGCGGGCATCAACGTCAGCGTCTCCGCCCCCTCGAGCACTCTTCTGGATGCCTCAGCCCGCGGACTTCCTCCGCTCGTCCGAGCCTCTCCCCACTATTACAACACCGAAGACGAAGTTGATCGTCTCGTGTCAGTCGTCAGCGCTCTGGAATAGGTTCGGCATGGCCGACTTCGCTCCAAGACAAGGATCTAGTGAGCGTTTTCCGATGAAGCCGCGACCCAAACGAATTCAGGCGCTGGGCGTCAGGCCGGCGCATAGAGCCGGCCGATGTCGAATCGGGCCATGTCGTCGAGCAGCCTGACGAATTCGGCGGCCTGGAAGGCGGCGGTCGCCCTGCCCTTCTCTGCACTGGCGAGCGAGGCGTCGCCGGCCGCGCCGTCGGGGTTGATGTCTTGCGCCATCCAGCCGAAGGCGTGGTTCAGAGTGGGCCGGAGATAGGCGAATTCCTTCTCCATCGACACCATGACGGGCTCGAAGAGCCTCGCCTGGCTCATGTCCACCAGATCCGGCCGGAAGTGCAGCATGAGCGAGGTTTCAACATCGCCGCCATGGATGCCGTGCCTGATGTCGAGGTCGCCGTAGAGGCCGGGGGGGCGGCCGAAGGCGGTCCAGCTCGTTACCACGGCGAGCTGGCGGAAGCGGATGCGCAGCTCGCGGGCGACGACGCGCATCGGATCGAGATTGCCGCCGTGGGAGGTCAGCAGCACGATCTTGTCGATGCCGGCCCGCTTCACGCTCTCGCCGATCTCGATCCAGCCCTTCAGCACCGTCTCGGCCGAGAGGGTCAGCGTACCCTTCGAGTGGAGGTGCTCGTTCGACTTGGCGACCGCCTCGACGGGGAGGAACAGCGCGGTGACGTTCGGCCCGACCAGCGGAAAGGCAGTCTCGATCATGCCCTGCATGATGGAGGTGTCGGTGGAGACCGGCAGATGGGGCCCGTGCTGCTCGATGGCGGCGAGCGGCAGGACGGCGACGGTGGTCGCCGGATCGAGCCGGTCGAAATCGGTTGTCTTCAGGTCACCCCAGTGACGGGCCGGCATGGGAGGTCTCCGCAAGGCTCATGTCACGGCTGTTGGCAAGCCGCGCTCCGACGCGCAATGTGCGCGCCGGACAAGGGCCGCGCAATGCACCGGACCGGCCTTTGCAGCAAGCGGAGCCTTCTATGACTTTCGACCTGATCCTGCGCGGCGGCCGCGTGATCGACCCCTCGCAGAAGATCGACGGGGTGCGCGACGTCGCCTTCACCGGCGGCAAGGTGGCCGCCGTGGGCAAGGATCTGAAGCCCGGCCCCGGCACCGAGATCCGCGACGTGTCGGGCTACATCGTCACGCCCGGCCTCATCGACCTGCACACCCACGTCTACTGGGGCGGCACCTCGCTCGGCATCGACGCGGAGGAGTTCTGCCGCACCTCCGGCGTCACCACGGCGATCGATACCGGCTCGGCCGGCCCCGGCAACTGGAAGGGCTTCCGCAAGCATGTGATCGAGAAGAGCCAGGTCCGCATCCTCGCCTATCTCCATGTCAGCCATGCCGGCATCTACGGCTTCGACAAGCGCGTGATGGTGGGCGAGAGCCGCGAGATCGACCATCTCAACCCCTGGGACTGCGCAAAGGTGGCGGACGAGAACCGCGACCTCATCGTTGGCATCAAGGTGCGCGTCGGCCGAAACTCCTCCGGCACCAACGGCGAGGCGGCGCTCGACATGGCCCTGCAGGTGGCGAACGAGGTGGGCATGCCGCTGATGGCCCATATCGACCATCCGCCGCCGTCCTACGAGCACGTCATCGGCCGCCTGCGTCCCGGCGACGTGCTGACCCACGCCTTCCGCCCCTTCCCCAACGCCCCCTGCACCGCCCAGGGCGCGGTGAAGCCGGAGGTGATCGCCGCCCGCAAGAAGGGCGTCATCTTCGACATCGGCCACGGCAAGGGCTCGTTCTCGTTCAAGACCACGCGCGCCATGCTCGCCGGGGGCTTCGAGCCGGACGTCATCTCCTCCGACGTGCACACGCTCTGCATCGAGGGCCCGGCCTTCGACCAGGTCACCACCCTGTCGAAGTTCCTCTGCATGGGCATGCCGCTGGATCGGGTCATCGCCGCCTCGACGGTGAACGCCGCCATGGCGCTGAAGCGGCCGGAGCTCGGCAGCCTGAAACCGGGTTCGGCGGGCGATGCGACCATCCTCTCCATCAAGGAGGGCAAGTTCGACTATGTCGACGTGGTCGGCGAGCACCTGATCGGCGACAGGAAGATCGTCTCCGAGGGCACGGTGATCGCCGGCAAGTGGTGGCATCCCAAACGGTCGAACCGGTTCCGCAAGCTGGCGACAGCCTGAACGGGCCGTCCCGACATGCAAAAAGCCCGGCGGTGACGCCGGGCTTTCTTGTCGTTCCGGACGGCTCGATCAGGCGGCGCGGATGCGGCCGAGGAAGCCGGCCACCGCCCGGTCGAGTTCCACAGAACCCTGCTTCAGGTGGCGCGCGGCGTCGTTCATCGCATTGGCGGCCTTGCCGGTCTCGTCAGCGGCGCGGGTGACGCGGCCGATGTCGGTCTCCACCGAGCGGGTGCCGCCGGCAGCGTCGGAGACCGAGCCGGCAATGCCGTTGGTGACGGCCGACTGTTCCTCCACGGCGGCCATGATCGAGAACGATACCGAGTTGATCTCGCCGATCGTCTTGTTGATGGCCTCGATGGCGGCCACCGCGTCGCCGGTCACGGACTGCACCGCGCCGATCTGGCTGGCGATCTCCTCCGTCGCCTTCGACGTCTGGGCGGCCAGGCTCTTCACCTCCGTGGCGACGACGGCGAAGCCCTTGCCCGCCTCACCCGCGCGCGCCGCCTCGATGGTAGCGTTGAGGGCGAGCAGGTTGGTCTGCGCGGCGATGGCATTGATCAGGGCGACCACGTCGCCGATCTTCTGGGTGGAGGTGGCGAGGGTCGCAACGATCTCGCCGGTGCGGGTCGCCTGCTGCACGGCGGAGGCGGCGATGTGCTGGGCCTGGGCGGTGCGGCTGGAGATCTCGCCGATCGAGGAGGCGAGCTCCTGGGCCGAACTGGCGGCGCTCTCGACGCTCTGGGTGGCGCCGGCCGAGGTCGAGGCGACGGTCTGGCCGAGTTCGGCGACATTGCGGGCGACGTCGCCGACGCGGCTGGCATTGCCGACGATCTCCTCGGCCGAGCGGGTCACGGTCTGGACGACGGACTGGACGGTGGCGGAGAATTCGTCGGCCAGGGCCGCCATCTCACGAGCCCGCTGGGCGCGGACCTCCTGCTCGCGCTCCGCCTCGGTCGCCTTGAGGCGCTCCACCTCGCGGACATTGTCGCGGAAGACGAGGACCGAGCGGGCAAGGCCGCCGATCTCGTCGCGGCGGTCGGTGTCGCCCACCTCGACGTCGGTGCGGCCCTCGGCGACGCTGTCCACGGCGCTGGTCAGGCGGTTGAGCGGCCGGGTGACGCCGGTGACGATGGTCCAGAAGGCGGTGAGGCCGGCCATCAGGGCCAGGGCGATCATCGTGCCGATGAGCCAGGTCAGGGTCTGGCGCGTGGCGTCGACCTCGGCGGTGAGTGCGGCGACGCGGCGGGCATTGGCCTGAGCGAAAGCGGCCATCTCGGCGTTCAGTCTCTGGCGCGTCTGGCGGTTCGGCTCGTTGTCGCCGATGACGCGGGCAGCCTCGTTGCCGCTGGCGCGGCCGGTCTGAGCGAGTTCAGTCCGCAGGCGGATGAAATGGTTTGTCTGCTCCAGCAGGCGGTTCTTCAGTGCCTCATCCTCGGGACTGGCGAGGGAGGCCCATTCGGTCACCACCTCCCTCAGCCGGGCGAGTTCACGGTCCTGACCCGCGGCGAAGCGCTCCAGGGCGCTCTTCTCCGCCGACATGTAGATGCCGCGCGACTCCATCACGACCGCATAGATGAGGCCATTGGCGCGCTCGGCGAGCTGGGTCACCCGTGCGGTCTTCTGGTTCGCCTCGACAGCCTGCTGGTAGCGCTGGAAGCCATACATGGCGACGCCGGCGACGACCAGGGATGCGGCGGTCAATCCTGCGACGATGGAAAACAGCTTTGTCCGAATCTGCACGGGAGTCTCCGAGTTAATTCCCAGAAACATGATGCACATCTCCTTGCCGCAGGGTTAATGCGCTCTTTTGCAGGAGATCAAGGTGCATGACTCCGGCGTCCGAACGAGCTAGAGGCGACGCAGGCCACCTGCCACGGATATGAGAAAGCCATGAAACCCCAGGGACATCCGCCACGTGCCCGTGTCGATCTCGAGGCTCTTCTGGGGCTTCTCGGCGATGTACCGACCGAACGCGAGCCGACCATCGTCCGGCGACGCTCGCGCGACTTCTTCTGGTACTCGCCGATACTGGCGGAAGAGCTGAAACACGTCGCTGCCGACATCATCGTGAGGCCGCGTCATGAGGCCGACGTGGTCCGCACGGCCGCCGCCTGCGCAAAGCTGCGCATCCCGCTGACGGTCCGGGCCGGCGGAACCGGCAATTACGGCCAGGCCATGCCGCTCGCCGGAGGCGTCCTGCTGGAGATGTCTGAGCTGACCGGCATCGTCTGGCAGAAGCCGGGATCGGTTCGGGTGCGGGCCGGCACCAACATCCTCGCCCTCGACCAGGAGACGCGGCCCAACGGCTACGAGCTTCGGATGCACCCCTCCACAAAGCGGACCGCGACCATCGGCGGCTTCGTCGCCGGCGGATCGGGGGGTGTCGGCTCGGTCGCCTATGGCGGGCTGCGCGAGCCCGGCAACATCCTTGCGGCCCGGGTCGTGACCGTGGAGGAGGAGCCGCGAATCCTTGAATTGCGACAGGATGCCGCCCAGAAGGTGAACCGCGCCTACGGCACCACCGGCATCATCACCGAGCTGGAAATGCCGACGGCGCCCGCCTGGGCGTGGATCGACGTCATCGTCGCCTTCGACAGCTTCGCCGAGGCCTTTGCCGCGGGCCGCGACATCGCCCATGCGGACGGGGTGGTGAAGAAACTGGTGACACCCATCGCCTGGCCGATCCCCGGCCATTTCTCCGCGCTGAAGGACGCCTGCCCGGAGGGCAAGGCCATCCTCATCTGCATGATCGCCGAGCCCTTCATGGAGAGCTTCGAGGCGATCCTCGGCGGGCGCGGCACCTTCACCTATCGCGCGCCGTCGCGAGAGGAGCCCGGCGAGACGCCGCTCTACGAATATGCCTGGAACCACACGACGCTGCAGTGGCTGAAGACCGACCGATCCATCACCTACCTGCAGCTCCTCTACCCCCACGACCGGCTGGAGGAGAGCGTCCGGCAGATGGCGGCCCTGTTCGAGGACGAGGTGCTGCCGCATCTTGAATTCATCCGCTTCGGCGGCAGGCTCACCTGCTCGGCGCTCCCTGTGGTGCGCTACACCACGCCCGAGAGGCTGTTCGACATCATCCGCCTGCACGAGGAGCACGGCGTCATGGTCGCCAATCCCCATGTCTTCGGGCTGGAGGGCGGCTCGCGGCACAAGCGGGCCGAGGCGGACCAACTCGGCTTCAAGGCGGAGGTCGATCCGATGGGCCTGCTCAACCCCGGCAAGATGGAGAGCTTCGTGCCCCTGCGCTGAGGCACGGGACTTGCTGCCTTCGCTCCATCGTCTCCTCTGCCGGTTGCCTCCATGCGCGTGCTCTACCTCTACTGCCACCCCCTCCCCGAGAGCTTCCATGCGGCGATCCGCGCCGAAGCCCTCGCCTCGCTGGAAGCCGCCGGCCACGAGGTCGACCTGCTCGACCTCTATGCCGAGGGCTTCGACCCCGTCCTGTCGGAGGACGGACGGCGGCGCTACCACGACGAGAGCCGCAACCAGCAGGGGCTGGAGCCGCTGATCGCGCGGCTGCGGGCGGCGGAGGCGCTGGTGGTGCAGTTTCCGACCTGGAGCTTCGGCCCGCCGGCCATGCTGAAGGGCTTCTTCGACCGCATGTTCATGCCGGGCGTCGGCTTCGACATATCGAACCCCGCGGCGGTGAAGCCGCTGCTCGGCCATATCCGCTCCATCACCGGCATCGTCACCTACGGGCGGCCGTTCTGGTACGCGCTCTACATGGGGGACCCGCCGAGGAAGATCGTGATGCGCTATCTCTGGTGGTTCACGGGGCGCAAGGCGAGGCGCCGCTACCTCGCGCTCTACCACCTGAACGTGGCGACGGCGGAACAGCGGACGGGCTTCATCGCGAAGGTGAAGGCGGCGATGGCGGGGGTGTGACGGCGTTCCTTTTCCCTGCGCCTCAACCCCCGAAAGCAAGTCGTGGATGCCCGGCACGAGGCGGGCATGACGAGTGGAGGTTCGAAAGCCAAGTCCTCCGACGCCATCAATCTCGCGTCGGAGCTGATGCGGACGGACTGGACGCTCACTCGCTCCCGCCGTCATGGCCGCGCTCGTCCCGGCCATCCACGACTTGAACACGGCGCCTCAAGATCGAGGCCTGACACGGCGGTTCAGGGCTGCCGCCCTCAATTCTCCCGCTTCAGCGCGCTCTCGTGCCAGCGGCGCAGCAGGAGGTGCGACACCCAGCTGATGGTCAGGAAGATGGCGATGCCGGACATTGAGATCATGATCAGCGCGGCGAACATGCGCGGGATCTTCAGCTGGTAGCCCGCTTCCAGGATGCGATAGGCGAGGCCCGAGGCCGAGCCGCCGGAGCCCGCCACGAACTCCGCCACCACGGCGCCGATGAGGGCGAGGCCGCCGGAGATCTTCAGGCCGCCGAGAAAGTAGGGCAGCGCCGCCGGCAGGCGCAGGTGGCGCAGGGTCTGCCAGCGGGAGGCGCCGTAGAGCTCGAAGAGGTTGCGCAGGTTGTGGTCGGCCGAGTTGAGGCCGAGGATCGTGTTGGACAGTATCGGGAAGAAGGCGACGATCCAGGCGCAGATCAGCAGCGACAGGTTGATGTCACCGACCCAGATGATGATCAGGGGCGCGATGGAGACGACCGGCGTCACCTGCAGGATCACCGCATAGGGAAAGAGCGACTTCTCCAGCCATTTGGACTGGGTGAAGAGCACGGCGAGGCCGACGCCGAGCGAGACCGCGGCGATGAGGGCCGCGGCGGTGATGCGCAGCGTCACCCAGAGCGAGGCCGAGAGCGTCCCCCAGTCGGCGACGAGGGTTTTTGCAATCAGCAGCGGCCCGGGCAGGATGAAGGGCGGAATCTCCCGCCACCAGACGATGAACTCCCAGGCGGCGAGTGCCAGAATGCCGATGCCGAGCGGGGCGAGGATGCCCGGCCAGGCCTCGGTGGAGATTCCGAGCACCTTGCGATCCTCGCGGAAGATCGGGCGGGCCTCGGCATCGGTTCCGTCATGGGGGACGGCGGCGGGGGGAAGCGTCGCGTCGGTCATGCGGAGATCGCCTCCTTCAGCTTCTCGGATGCGATCCGGCACCAGTGGGCGTAGTCGGCGGAGGTGCGGAACAGGTCGTCGCGCGGATAGGCCGCTTCGACGCGCAGGTCGGCCATGACGCGGCCGGGCCGCGCCGCCATGACGACGATGCGCTGGGAGAGATAGACGCTCTCGAAGACCGAATGGGTGACGAAGACGGCGGTGAAGCGGTTCGCCTCCCAGAGCCTCAGGAGATCGTCGTTGAGCTTGTGACGGGTAATCTCGTCGAGCGCGGCGAAGGGCTCGTCCATCAGGAGGATTTTCGGATGGGTCACCAGGGCACGGGCGATGGAGACGCGCATCTTCATGCCGCCCGACAATTCCCGCGGATAGCTCTTCTCAAAGCCTTTCAGGCCGACGAGCGCGAGCATCTCGGCACCGCGCGCGGCCGCCTCGCCCCTGTTCGTGCCGCAGAGCTTCAGCGGCAGGATGACGTTGTCCAGCGCCGTCGCCCAGGGCATCAGCGTCGGATCCTGGAAGACGAAGCCGAGCTCGCGCGCCGGGCGTCCCCAGGCGTCATGGCTCATCGTCGCCCAGTCGATCGTGCCGACGCTCGGCTCGCCGAGGCCGGCGATCATGCGCAGCAGCGTGGACTTGCCGCAGCCGGACGGCCCGAGGAGGCTGACGAATTCGCCCGCCGCCAAGTCGAGATTGACGTCGCGCACGGCGATGGTGCCGTTCGCGAACTGCTTCGAGACGTGGCGGATGGCGACGAGCGACTTGCCGCCCGTCGTCACCGGCTGCTCCATGGTCGACACTGGCGTCACGTGGACTTGCCCACGCCCTTGTTGATGAAGCGCAGGTCGTAGGCCTTCTTCACGTCGATGCCGGCCGGGAAGACGCCGGCGTCGCGCATCTGGGTGTAGAAGGTCTGCCAGCGCGCATCGGTCATGGCGCCGATGCCGAGCGTGGTGGCGTCGCCCGACATGACGATGCCGTTCTCGGTCATAACTTTGATCGCATAGTCGATCTTCTTCTGGTCCATGTCCGGATTGTCACGCATGATCAGCTTGTTGGCCTCGGCGATGGCCGGGCCGCCCTTCATGTACTCGGCCCAACCCTCCAGCGAGGCGGTGACGAAGCGCTGCACCACGTCGGTGCGCTCGTCGACCATCTTCTTCGAGATGTTGATGGTGGTGTTGTAATTGGCGAAGCCCGCATCGGCGATCAGGTGGACCAGCGGCTTCACCCCGCCCTGCTGCTCGATGGCGAAGGGCTCGGAGGACAGGAAGCCCTGCTGGCAGATGTTCTTGTCGGCGAGGAAGGGCGCCATGTTGAAGGTGTAGGGGCGCACCTGCTCGTCGGTGAAGCCGAAGCGCGCCTTCAGATAGGGCCAGAACGAGGTGCGGCCGCCGGCGCCGACGAGAATGGTCTTGCCCTTCAGCGCGGCGAAATTGTCGTTGCCGACGCCGGGATGGCAGATGATGACCTGCGGGTCCTTCTGGAAGATGGAACCGATGCAGAGGAAGGGCAGGTTCTCCTGGACGTAGCGGATGGCCTCGAAGGAGTTGGACATGATCATGTCGACGCGGCCGCCGAGCAGGAGCTGGGACGGGTTCTGCTGGGGGCCGCCCATGCGGATGTCGGCCTCGATGCCGTACTTCTTGTAGATGCCGGCCGCGACTGCCTGGTAGAAGCCGCCGTGCTCGGCCTGGGCGCGCCAGTTGGTCTGGTAGGACACCTTGTCGAGGCCCTGGGCCGTGACGAGATCGGACCGCATCAAATAGGCGGCGGAGACGCCGGCCCCGAGGGCGAGAGCGCGGCGGCGGGTGATGCGATGGACGGGGGACGTGACGGACATGCGACCTCTCCTGAAGCGGGCCTTGCTGAGACCCTTGAAATCCATGATGGCGGCCAGAGCAACGGGCATGCCGGCTTATCCTACGATATCGTAAAGCCTGCGGGTTCATGTTGCACATTCTTTAGGCACCTCGACGGCCGTTCGCGCAAATTCTCATCCTTGCGCTGCGGTTTTCGACGGCTCTCGGGAATGGCGGAGCTGGCCACGATTTGGCACTGTGCCCCCCTCTTGGAACGGATCATGTCATGAGTGCTCTCGACCGCCTTCGCGCCGATCTCGCCGGCATCACCCTCGCCGAGGATGCCGCCACCGTGCGGATGGCGAGCCGCGATTTCTTCTGGTTCTCGCCGGTGCTGAAGCCGGAGCTCGAGGGCAAGGTGGCCGACCTCGTCGCCACTCCGGCGGACAAGGACGAGCTCCGGCGCATCGCCGCCGCCTGCGCCCGTCATCGCGTTCCGCTAGTCATCCGCGGCGGCGGCACCGGCAATTACGGTCAGGCCGTGCCGCTTGCCGGCGGCGTGGTGGTCGACATGCGGCAGATGAACCGCATGATCTTCGCCCGGCCGGGCGGCGCGCGCTTCGAGGCCGGCGCCAACATGCTGGACATCGACAAGCTCCTCGACCCGCACGGCCAGGAGCTGCGCTTCCACCCCTCGACCAGGGCGCAGGCGACCATCGGCGGCTTCGTCGCCGGCGGCGCGGCTGGGGCGGGCTCCTGCACCTGGGGCCAGATCGACAATCTCGGCGCGGTCACCGCGCTCGAGGTGATGACGGTGGAGGCCGAGCCGCGGCTCATCGAGCTGCGCGGCCGCGAGATTTTGAAGGTGATGCACGCCTATGGCGTCAACGGCATCATCACCGAGGTGGAGGTGCCGACCGCCCCCGCCCACGACTGGGCCGAGCGGATCGTCACCTTCGACAGCCTGATGGCGGCGGCCCGCTTCGGCCAGGCCTTCATGGAATGCGACGGAATCGCGAAGAAGCTGGTGTCGGTCCACGACCCGCGCATCGTCCCCTACCTGAAGCGCCTCGCGCCCTACCTGCAGGAGGGCCGCGCCTTCGCCATCCTGATGGTCTCGGAGCCGCAGGCAGACACGCTCGACCTTCTGATCGGAGACCACAAGGGAGAGGTCACCTTCCGGCGCGGCGCTGCGGAGGCCAAGGCGGTGGCCTTCGGGACGCACCGGGAGCGTGTCGGCCCCGGTCCGCTCTATGAATACACCTGGAACCACACGACGCTGCACGCCCTCAAGATGGATCCGTCCATCACCTATCTGCAGCTGCGCTTCCCCGCACCGAACAATCTCGCGCTGGTGGAATGGGCGGCGAAGGAGTTCCACGAGGACGTCTATTTCCACCTCGAGTTCCAGCGCCGAGAGGGCAAGGTCATCACCTCCTCGCTGCCGCTGGTGAAGTTCACCAGCCAGGCGCGGCTCGAGGAGATCATGGCCCGGGCGGCCGAGGGCGGCGTGCAGCCGTCGAACGCCCATACCTTCGTGCTCAACAATGCCGGCTGGAAGCGGATCGACGCGCCGCAGCCGGAGTTCAAGCGGCTGGCCGACCCCCACGGGCTGATGAACCCTGGCAAGCTGTTGGGGTGGGAGGCGGAAGCACAGCAGGCGGCGGAGTAGCCGTCATCCCTGCGGCGCCACCGCGCCCCGCTGCTCCACGATGCGCCGATAATGGTCCGGCTGGCGGTGCATGTCGAAGTTGAAGATGGTCGCCTTGTAGCTCTTCGTCAGGTCGAGGTCACAGCGCGCCACCACCAGTTCGTCCTCCTGGGTGAGCGCCTGGCCGACCACCTCGCCCGTCGGGGCGATGATGGAAGAGCCGCCGATCATCTCGCAGCCCTCCTCGACCCCGCATTTGGCGACGCCGACGACCCAGGTGCCGTTCTGGTAGGCGCCGGCCTGCATGACGAGCTGGTTGTGGAACTCCGACAGCCGGTCGTGGTCGGGGGCCGGCGGGTTGTGGCGCGGCGTGTTGTAGCCGAGGAGGATCATCTCCACCGACTGCAGGCCCATGACGCGGTAGCTCTCAGGCCAGCGGCGATCGTTGCAGATCATCATGCCCATATTGCCGCCGAGCGCGCTCCACACGCCCCAGGAGAGGTCGCCGACCTCGAAATAGCGCTTCTCCAGATGCTGGAAGGCGCGCCAGGGCTCGTGTCCGGCGTGGCCCGGCAGATGTATTTTCCGATATTTCCCAACGATCTGTGCGGACTTGTTCACAAGAATTGCAGTGTTGAAGCGCCGCCCCTCAGGGGTGAGCTCCGCATAGCCGAGGGAGAAGCCGATGCCGAGCCGCGACGCCTCGTTGAACAGCGGCGCGGTCTCGTTGGAGGGCATTTCGCGCTCGTAGAAACTGTCGATCTCCTCCTGGCTCTCCATCCACCAGCGCGGAAAAAAGGTGGTGAGCGTCAGTTCCGGAAAGACGACGAGGTCGCAGCGATGGGACGCCGCCTCGCGCATGAGGTCGACCATGCGCGCGACGACCTCCCGCCGCGAATGGGCCCGCTGGATGGCGCCCATCTGGGCGGCGCCGATGGTGACGATGCGGCTCATGCGGGCTCCTTCTCGACCTCGGCGGCGTCCCGGCCGACGATCTCGCGGTAGATGGCGGGGTCGGTTGCCCCCTCTGTGCCGATGCAGAGCACGCGGGAGGTTGCGTCCAGCTGCAGCAACCGTCGTGCCGCGGGATCGGCGGCGGCGGCGATGAGGCCGGCGAGGCCCGCGACGCCGGATTCGCCGGCGGCAATGCCGTCCTGCGCGAGGCGGCGCATGGCCTCCGCGGCGCGCGAGTCGGGAATGGCCATGAAGGCGTCGGCGCCCGGCGACAGCAGCGCCCAGGCGAGTTCGGACGGTTCGCCACAGGCGAGCCCCGCCATGATCGTGTCGAGGTCACCGCCGACGGTGGTCCAACGGCGGGCCGCGGCGCTTTCGAGCAGGCAGGCGGCGCGCTCCGGCTCCACCACGACCAGGATCGGGCGGGCCGCGCCGAGGCTCTCCCAGGTCCAGGAGAGGATGGCCGCGGCGATGCCGCCGACGCCGCCTTGGACGAAGATGTGGGTCGGACGCGCGCCCTGCGCCTCCGCCTCGATGCCCAGCACGGCATAGCCCTGCATCACATCGCGCGGGATGAGGTCGTAGCCCGGCCAGGACGTGTCGGAGACGATGGTCCAGCCGTTGGCCGCCGCCGCCTCGGCCGAGGCGCGCACGGCGTCGTCGTAATTGCCGGGCACGCGGCGGACCTCGGCGCCATAGGCTGCGATGGCGTCGACGCGGCCCTGGCTCACCGTCTCGTGGACATAGATCACTGCGCGGACGCCGAGCCGGCGCGCCCCCCAGGCGACGGCGCGGCCGTGATTGCCGTCGGTGGCGCAGGTGACGGTCAGGCCCTCGGCCGAGCCGCGGGCAGCGACCAGGCGCTGCACCGCATAGGCGCCGCCCAGCGCCTTGAAACTCTTCAGCACGAAGCGATGCGCCTCGTGCTTGTAGAGGATGGAGGCGACACCTGCCTCGCGGGCGAGGCCGTCCAGCGACAGGAGCGGCGTCGGCCGGTAGCCCTCCCACGCCGCGATCGCGGCATGGGCGGCGCGGGCGCCCTCCAGCGACAGGATCGCGCGCTCGTCGGCCCCGTAGGGCCGATGGCGGTCGAGACCGGGATTGGCGAGAAGCCGGCTGTCGCCGGAGACGGTCAGGATGTCGGGCATGGCGGCGCGGCGGACGCTCCCTGGTAGACGGCTCGGGCCGGTTCAGCCGGCATAGCCGAAGCCGACGGGGGGCGCTTCGGCGGTCTCGACCCATACGCTCTTGGTGGTGGTGTAGGCGTGCAGGGCCTCGAGACCGGAGGAGCGACCGTAGCCCGACTGGCCGAAACCGCCAAACGGACTCATCACGCTGATGGTCTTGTAGGAATTGATCCAGAACGTCCCGGCCCGCACCTTGGCCGCGACGCGGTGGGCGCGGCCGACGTCGCGCGTCCAGACGGCGCCGGCGAGGCCGTAATCGCTGGCGTTGGCGAGGGCCACCGCCGCCTCCTCACAGTCGAAGGGTGTCACCGCCACGACCGGCCCGAAGACCTCCTCCCGGGCGATCTCCATGGTGGGTGTGACGCGGTCGAGCACGGTGGGCGCATAGAAGAAGCCTTCGTCCCGGCCCTCGGGCCTGCCGCCGCCGGCAGCGACGACGGCGCCCTCGCCCACTCCCGCCTTCACCATCCCGTCGATCTTCTGCCACTGGCCGCCATGGACGATGGGGCCGATCTGGGTCGCCTCGTCCAGCGGATCGCCGACCGGGATGCGCGGCGCCGCCTTGGCGAGCCGCTCCACGAATTCGGCATGGATCTGGCGGTGAACGAGCAGCCGCGAGCCGGCGACGCAGGACTGGCCGGCGCCGGAGAAGATCGCGGCCTGGGCGCCCAGCACCGCGCGATCGAGATCGGCGTCGGGGAAGACGATGTTGGCGGACTTGCCGCCGAGTTCCAGCAGCGTCGGGACGACGCGCCTGGCAGCGGTCGCGGCGATGCGTGCCCCGGTCTCGCGGGATCCGACGAAGACGACGAGCCGGGTCAGCGGATGGGCGACGGCCGCCGCGCCGGTCGTCGCGCCATAGCCGGCGAGGACGTTGACGAGGCCCTTGGGCACGCCGGCCTCCTCGCAGATGACCGCGAGGGCGAGCGAGGTGAAGGGGGTGAGTTCGGACGGTTTCAGGACGACCGCATTGCCGGCCGCGATGGCAGGGGCGATCTGCCAGCCCGCGGTGAAGATCGGCGCGTTCCAGGGCGTGATCTGCACCACCGCGCCGAAGGGCTCGCGGCGCACATAGTTCAGGTGCGAGGTCGGCACGGGGATGACGTCGCCGTGGAGCTTGTCGGCCCATCCGGCATAGTATTCGAACATTTCTGCGACCTTGGCGACCTCGACGCGGGTGTCGCGGATCGGCTTGCCGGAGGCGAGGGTCTCGAGCTCGGCCAGTTCCGCCACCCTCGCCCTGACGCCCTGCCCGATCGCCCAGATGATGCGGCCGCGGGCGGAAGCGGGCATGGCGGTCCAGGCGGCGAAGGCCGGGACGGTCGCTTCCAGCGCCTGCGCGGCGGCCGCCTCGCCGCCGTCGCGGAAGGTCGCGAAGGGCGCGCCCGTGACGGGATCGACAAGGGTGATGGCCTCGCCGGACCCGGCCATGCTCTCGCCGGCGATGCGGGAGCCGATGACCCCGCCGGGGACCAGCGAAGCGAAAAGCGTGGCGACCCGGCTGGCGGTGTCGGGACGGTGGTGGAGAGTCATGGGGTCGGCCTGTCGTCGACGATGCGGTTGAAATCCTCGCCGTCGGCGAGGCGCGCGGTGCTGTCGGCCCAGATTCGCGCCACCAGTCCGCTCACCGGCAGATCGACGCCGGTCTCGGCCGCAAGTGCCGCGGCGAGGCGCACGTCCTTGCGCATGAGCCCCATGGTGAAGCCTGAATCGAAGGCGCCGTTCAGCACCCAGCGGGGATAGTTGACCTCGGAGACGGCCGAGCGTCCGGAGGCCGCGTTGACCACCGCGAGGACATCCGCCGCGGGCACGCCGGCCGCCTCCGACAGGCGCACCGCCTCCGAGACGGTCAGCAGATGGGCGCCGACCAGCAGATTGTTGACGAGCTTGGCGACATTGCCGGCGCCCGGGCCGCCGACATGCAGGCGCTTCGCGCTGATCGCCTCCAGAGCCGGCATGGCGCGGGCGAGATGGCGGGCCTCTCCACCGATCATCATGGTGAGCGTGCCGGCCTCGGCGCCGGACGGGCCGCCAGAGACGGGCGCATCGACGAAGCCGAGCCCCCTGGCGGCCGCCAGCGCCGCGAGGCGGCGGGAGACGCCGGCCTCGGAGGTCGAGGTGTCGACGAAGATGGCACCGGCCGGTGCCATGGCGAGAAAGCCTTCCGGCCCCTCGACCACGGCGGCGACGACGTCGGCGGTGGGGAGCGAGGCGATCACCACGCCGCTCGCGGCGAAGAGGTCGGCGAGGCTGGCAGCGGCCGCGACGCCCTTTTCTGTCGCCAGCGCCATACGCTCGGGCGAAGGGTCGCTGCCGAGGGTGCGAAACCCTTTCGCGGCGGCGTTGGCGGCGATCCCGACGCCCATCCTGCCGAGGCCGACGACGCCGATGGTCAATGCGGTCACGGGAACCCCCTTCCCTGTCCCGAGGCATGCGCGGAACGGATGGCCTCCGCGCCGACGCTCCCGTGGAAAAGCACGCGCGAGCATGAAAGGGTCAAGGCGAAACGTTGGGCAGACCCCGAGGGAACACGGCAGCCATGCGCATCTTCACGGCCAGCATCGCGACGGAGACGAACACCTTCTCCCCCATCCCGACCTCGATGGAGAGCTACCTGACGAGCCTTGCTGCACGCCCCGGCCAGCACCCGACGGACAAGCCGACGCTCTGCACGGCACCGCTTTTCGTCGCCCGCCGCCGCGCGGCACAGGAGGGGTTCACGCTGATCGAAGGGTCCTGCTTCTTCGCCCAGCCGGCCGGACCGACGACGAAGGTCGCCTACGAGACGATGCGCGACGAGATTCTCGCCCAGCTGAAGGCGGCGCTGCCTGTGCAGGGCGTACTGCTCGGCATGCACGGCGCCATGGTGGCGGACGGCTACGAGGACTGCGAGGGCGACATGCTGGAGCGCGTGCGCGCCCTTGTCGGCCCTGACTGCGTCATCGGCGTCGAACTCGACCCGCACAACCACATGACGAAGAAGCGGGTCAGCCTCGCCGACATCATCATCTGCTTCAAGGAATATCCGCACGTGGACATCGTGCCGCGCGCCGAGGAACTGGTGACGCTGGTGCTGAAGACCATCCGCAAGGAGATCCGCCCCGTCGCCTCGCTCTACGACTGCGGCATGATCGCCTTCTTCCCGACCACGTCGGAGCCCAACACGTCCTTCGTCGCCCGCCAGAAGAGCTTCGAGGGCCGCGACGGCGTGCTCTCCGTCTCGCTGGTCCACGGGTTTCCCCATGCCGACGTGCCGGAGATGGGAACGCGCGTGCTCGTCTACACCGACGGCGCCAAGGCGACCGGCGCCGCCCTGGCGACCCGGCTCGGCGAGGAGATCATCGCTCTGCGCGGCCAGACGGCGCCGCCCAATCTCGATTTCGCCGAGGCGCTCGACCAGGCGCTGGCCGCCGATACGACGACGGGTCCCGCCATCATCGCCGAGCCCGCCGACAATGCCGGCGGCGGATCGGCCTCGGACAACACGATGTCGCTGCGCGAACTCGTGGCGCGCGGGGTGGAGAACGCGGCGGTGGCGCCACTCTGGGATCCGATGGCGGTCGCCTTTTGTCATGCGGTGGGCGCCGGCGGGCGGCTGCGGCTGAGGATCGGTGGCAAGACGTCCGAACTCTCCGGCGACCCGTTCGACGCCGATTGCGAGGTGCTGGCGGTGGCGAAGGACTGCCACCAGAGCTTCGGCGAGGCCAAGGGGCCGGTCGGCGACCTTGCGGCGGTGAAGATCGGCGGCGTCACCGTGGTGATGAACACCAACCGCGCCCAGGCGCTGGGCCGCGAACTGTTCACCGAACTCGGGCTCGACCCAGCCTCCTACCGGCTGCTGGTTCTGAAATCCGCCCAGCATTTCATGGCCGCCTATGGGCCGCTCGCCTCCCAGGTCTTCTATTCGGAGACGCAGGGGCCCTCGACCCAGCGCTACGAGAAGCACCACTACAGGCGGATCGCCCGGCCGAAATGGCCTATGGATTCCGAGGCCCCCGGGCGGCTCGTCCTGTAGGCCGGGGCTCAGCGCACCCTTTCGGGGTTGAGGTCCCTCTCGAGCCGCTGCGAGTAGCGGCTCATCGTGTAGCAGGCGACGAAATAGACGAAGGCGGCATAGAGATAGGCCTCCGTGGCAAAGCCGAGCCAGTTGGAATCGCCGAGCGCCGAGCGTAGCGTCGTGAAGAAATCGAAGATGCCGATGATGAGCACCAGCGTCGTGTCTTTGAACAGGCCGATGAAGGTGTTCACCTGCGCCGGAATGGTGATCTTCAGCGCCTGCGGCATGACGATGAACCGCATGGTCTGGGCATAGTTCAGGCCGAGCGACTGGGCCCCCTCGAACTGGCCCTTGGGAATGGCCTGAAGGCCGCCGCGGAAAACCTCCGCCATATAGGCGGCGGCGAAGGCGATGAAGGCGAGTTGGGCGCGGATCAGCCGGTCGATCTCGATGCCCTGCGGCATGAAGAGCGGCACGATGAAGGTGGCGATGAACAGGAGCGAGATCAGCGGCACGCCGCGGATGAATTCGATCCAGGCGACCGACAGGGCCCGCACCACCGGCCGCCTCGACCGGCGGCCGAGCGCCAGCATGATGCCGATGGGATAGGCCATGGCGAGACCAAAGACCGACAGGAAGATGGTGACCAGCCAGCCGCCCCAAAGCCGGGTCGCCACCGGCTCGAGGCCTGGGAGCGGTATGCCGAGGACGGAGCCGCCCATCAGGCCCCACATGAGGGCGAGGACCGCGAGCCAGGCATAGACCCATTCCCGACGCCAGAACGGGCGCTGGGTCGACAGTGCCACCATGATCGCGAAGATCGCGAGGACGGTCGCCGGCCGCCATCGCTGTTCGAACGGGTAGAGCCCGAAGACCGAGAACCAGAACTTCTCGACGATGAAGGCCCAGCAGGCGCCGCCGGCCTCGCGGCACTGCGCCGCCGTGCCTGTCCATGTCGCGTTGAGCACCGCCCACGACAGGAAGGGCGGCAGCGTCCAGGCGAGCACGGCGAGGCAGAGAAGCGTGATCGCCGCGATCCCGGGGGTGCCGAAATAGGTCCGGAACAGCGCCAGGGGCCATGGCGGCAGGACGCTCGCGGGGGGCTTCAGGTCCGCGAGCCTTTCGCTGGCGACGTAGTGGACGAGCGCGTCCGGGGCGACCGGGCGGTTCATGGCGTCAGCGCTCCCGGATCGCGACACGGCCGTTGTACCAGTTCATGAAGCCCGAGGTCAGAAGCGAGACGGTCAGGTACACGAGGGCGAAGACGAGGATCACCTCCACGGCGCGGCCGGTCTGGTTCATCGTCGTGTTGGAGACATGGACCAGGTCGGGATAGCCGATGGCCACCGCCAGCGAGGAATTCTTGGTGAGATTGAGATACTGGCTGGTGAGGGGCGGAATGATCACCCGCAACGCCTGCGGCAGGATGACGAGCCGCATGATGCGCGGGCCCGGCAGGCCCAGCGCCCGTGCCGCCTCCCACTGGCCCTTCGACACCGCGACGATGCCGCCCCGGACGATCTCAGCGATGAAGGCGGCGGTGTAGAGCACGAGGCCGAGCAGAAGCGCCACGAATTCCGGCGAGAGCTCGACACCGCCGGTGAAGTTGAAGCCCTGGAGCACGGGGATGCTGAGGGTCGCCGGGAAGCCCTGGCCGGCGAGAGCGAGGAAGGGCGGCACGATCATGAGCGCGACCACGACGGGCGGGGTCGGCGGCGCGTCGCCCGTCGCCTCCCGGCGCCGCCGCAGCACGCGCGGGGCGATGACGGCGGCCAGAAGGCCCGCCATGAAGGCCCAGACGACGGGCCAGAGTGCCGGCGACCACTCGACCCACGGCACTTTCATGCCGCGGTTCGAGAGGTACATGCCTGGTCCGAACGGCAGGGCCTGCCGCGGCCCCGGCAAGGTGTTGATGATGGCGTACCAGAGGAAGAGCTGGAGCAGCAGAGGTGTGTTGCGGACGACCTCGACATAGCCCGCCACCAGGCGCGCCAGCAGCGGGTTCGAGGACAGCCGCATGACCCCGATCATGACGCCGAGAACGGTCGCGAGCAGGATGCCGACCACCGCGATGCGGAGGGTGTTGAGGAGGCCCACGACGAGGGCGCGGCCGTAGCTGTCCGTCGGCGCGAAGGGAATAAGTGCCTCCCCTACCGCAAAATTGGCGGGACGCGCGAGATAGTCCCAGCCGAATGTCAGGCCGCGGGCCACCATGTTCGCGGACATGTTGGTCCAGGCTGCCCAGACCACGAGTGCAACGAGGGCGACGAGAGCCGTCTGCAGGGCCAGCCCGCGCTTGGCCGGATCGTTCCAGAAGGGCGTTCTGGGCGCTGGCGGAGTGTCGATCGTGGTCATCAGCGCTTCCGTTGTGCCATGGCGGCCGGGCGGGCGGGCAAGAGGCATGGGCGGCAAAAAGGCACCGGGGCGCTGGGGCGCCCCGGCAAGTCAAGGCTGCCGGATGATGGCGATGCGCCGGTCAACGGGCCGGCGGGGCATAGAGCAGGCCGCCCTTGGTCCAGATGGCGTTCTGGCCGCGCTCGAGGCCGAGCGGCGTGTTGACGCCGAGATGGCGCTCGAAGATCTCGCCGTAATTGCCGAAGGTCTTGATGATCGTCCGGGCGTATTGATCGTTTGCCGCGCCGATGGCCGCACCCATGCCCGGCTCGACGCCGAGCAGGCGGCGGATGCGGGGATCGGTGGCGGAACCGGCGATCTGGTCGACATTCGCTTGGGTGATGCCGAATTCCTCGGCGTCGATCAGGGCGAAGACCGTCCAGGCGACGATATTCGTGAGTTCCTCGTCGCCCTGGCGGATGGTCGGGCCCAGTGGCTCCTTGGAGATGCGCTCCGGCAGGATCACGTGATCGCGCGGGTTGCTCAGCAGCGTGCGCTGGGCGGCGAGCGCGGCGAAATCATTGGTGAAGACGTCACAGCGGCCCTGGTCGTAGGCACGCCGCAGTTCGTCCAGCGCCTCGATGACGACGGGACGGAACGTCATGTTGTTCTGTCGGAAGAAGTCGGCGAGGTTCAGCTCGGTGGTGGTGCCCGGCTGGACGCAGACGGTGGCGCCGTTCAGGGCGCGGGCCGAGGTCACGTTGAGGCGGCGCGGCACCATGATGGCCTGGCCGTCATAGAACACGATGGCCGGGAAGTTGAACCGGTTGACGCCTGTGTCGCGGGTCAGCGTCCAGGTGGTGTTGTTGGACAGGACGTCGACCTCGCCGTTGGTGAGGGCCGGGAAACGCGACTGGGTGGTGACGGGCACGAACTCGACCTTGGACGGGTCGTTGAAGATCGTGATGGCGATGGCGCGGCAAATCTCGACGTTGAACCCGCCCCAGACGCCCTGGGCGTTCGGCACGCCGAAGCCGGGGTTGGAAGGGCCCTGAACGCCGCAGCGGATCGTGCCGCGGACCTTGATCGCGTCGAGATCGCGACCGGCCTCGGCGGCCGTCGGTCCGAAGACGAGGGCGGAGGCCGCGAAGCCCGCCAGGATGATGTTCCTGATCATTCCCTACTCTCCTGTGAGGACGCCCGCGGCGCCGTGGCGGCATCGGCGGGACCATGCGGTTGCCCGTGGGCCCGCGGAGGTAGGTCTGCGAGAGGTTTTCCGCCTTTTCAACGGGACCATCAATCTCTGTGACAATTTGCATCAGCTCTGCTTATTGGTTTTCCAATACCTTCGAAATATGCCGCTTTCTGCGTCAGTGGACCGGATCAGGAGCTGAAGTTACGGTACCAAGACACCGCATGACGCGACTTGCATGCCCATTTGGCGGGCTCCGGAGAACGGCGGCGCGGCGGCTGAAAGGCGCGGCGGAGGCCGTTTGCGGCGATCCGTCGCAGCAACCCAAGCGCGAGGAGCGTGAGATCAGGTCGACGGCGAGGACGCGCTACGCCAGGCGCGGGGATCGATGCCGTGCGCCCTCAGGCGTGAGGCGAAGGTGGTCGGCCTGAGGCCGAGGCGCTCGGCGGCGCCGCCGGGTCCTGAGACCTTGCCGCCCGCGAGCTCCAGCGCCGCGACGAGGTTCTGCCGGTCGCGGGCGCGGCGCTGCTCCTCCGTGAGCACGCCCTCCGTCGGCGCGGGAGCGGTCGCCGAAGGCGCGGCCCGGAGGGCGGTCCCCGGCAGGTCGATGGCGAGGCGCCCCTTGCGTGAGAGGATGGCGGCGCGCTCGATGACGTTCTGCAACTCGCGGACATTGCCCGGCCAGGCATAATCGGCGAGGCGGCGGACATCCTCCTCCGACAGGAAGAGGCCGGACATCTTCAGCTTGCGCTCGGCATGGCGGAGGAAATGGAGAGCCAGCGGCGCAACGTCGTCCACCCGCTCGCGCAGGGGCACCGAGTGGATGGGGAAGACATCAAGGCGGAAATAGAGGTCCTCGCGGAAGCGCCCTGCCCTCACCTCGGCTCTCAGGTCGCGGTTGGTGGCGGCGATGACGCGAACATCGACGCTGCGCGTGCGCTCCTCGCCGACGCGCTCGAACTGGCCCTCCTGCAGGATGCGCAGGAGCTTGCCCTGCAGCTCCAGCGGGATTTCGCCGACCTCATCGAGGAAGAGCGTGCCGCCGTCGGCGAGCTCGAAGCGGCCGATGCGGTCGCGCAGCGCCCCGGTGAAGGCGCCCTTCACGTGGCCGAAGAACTCGCTCTCGAAGAGCTCGCGGGGAATGGCGGCGCAGTTGACGCGAATGAGCGGCCGGTCGCGCCGGCTGCTCGCCTCGTGAATGGCGCGGCCGATCAGCTCCTTGCCTGTGCCGGATTCGCCGGTGACGAGGACGGTCGCGTCGGTCGGCGCAACGAGATCGATCTGGCGCAGCGTCTTCTGGATGGCGGCGGAGCGGCCGATGATGCCGCGGTGGTTGCTCTCGAGGCGGATCTCCTCCTGGAGATAGGCGTTCTCGCGCTCCAGCCGCTGGCGCAGGCTGTCAACCTCGGCGAGGGCCTGGCGCAGCTTCTCCTCCGCCTCGCGCCGCTGGCTGACATCACGAAAGACGATGACCGCGCCGATGATGGCGCCCCGTTCGCGGATGGGGGTGGAGGTATATTCGACCCAGAGCGGCGTGCCGTCCTTGCGCCAGAAGACTTCGTCCGCGACGGTCTGCACGGCACCGTTTCGGAAGGCGGCGTAGATCGGGCAGTCGTGGTTCGGGTATGGCGAGCCGTCGGCGCGATGGTGGTGGACGAGGGAGTGCATGTCCTTGCCGACCAGTTCATCGGCGGTCCAGCCGAGCAGGGCCTCGGCCGCCGGATTGACGAAGGTGGTCTTGCCGTCAGCGTTGACGCCGTAAATGCCCTCGCCCGCCGCCTTCAGGATGAGCTGGTTCTCCTTCTCGATCGTGTGGAAGAGCCGCTCGACCCTCTTCCACTCGTCGATGCCCTGGCGGAGCGTCCCGTCGGCATCAGCGTCGACGTCACGGCGGTGGCGCGTGTCGAGATCGGCCATGGTGAGTAGGACGAGCGGCTCGGCCCCTGCCCGAAGCACGGTGCCGGTATATTCGACGCGCAGCGTTCCGCCGCCCGCCTTGAGCGGCGAGAGGCTGCGGGTATGGGCGAGGCCCTTGTGCAGGACCTCCTCGGTGAACACGACGAGGGCGGGACGCTGGCCGCGGTGGAGGTCTGTGATCCGCAAGGCCCGCAGTGCCGCGGCGGGATAGCCGAGCAGCCGCTCGGCGGCGGGATTGGCGTCGACGATGGCGGCGGAGCGCGGATCGACCACCAGTGCCGCATCGGCAAGCGCGGTAAAAGCGGCCCCGGCGGGAGAGGCGGTGGGGATCACGGGAGCCTCCGGGAAAACAACGACATATCGTGATCGCCCTCATGACATGCCGTCAATCGCGATTTTTCGTCACCGGTCCCCCGGGGCCCACTTGTCAGCTTTGCTGCGGCTTTGCGCCGTGCGTGGAAACTGGCCTCGACCTTGCAAGCCTCCGACCTGCGATCGCCGTCCACGCAACGCCGAAGGATGACCCCATGGCCCTGTTCGACAATCCGTTCAATGCCGCGAAGCGTTTCCTCAAGGGTTGCGTCTGCGGCCGTCACGCCTCCGATGCCGAGCACGAGGCGTCGATCAAGGCCGAGGCCGTCGCCGTCGACGCGGCCGGCGAGGAGAGCCGCTACCGGCGCATCGTCGAACAGGCGGTGATGCGGGCCCTCTTCCCCGAGGACCACCAGCGCCGCGCCTTCCTGAGGGCGGTGGGCGCCTCGACGGCAGCCGCCGCCATCGCCACCTTCTTCCCCATCGGCGCCGCCACCGAGGCCCTCGCCCAGACGGGTCCCATCGAGAAGAAGGACCTGAAGGTCGGCTTCATCCCGATCACCTGCGCGACGCCCATCATCATGGCCCATCCGCTGGGCTTCTATTCCAAGCACGGCCTCAACGTGGAGGTGGTGCGCACCGCCGGCTGGGCCGTCATCCGCGACAAGACCATCAACAAGGAGTACGACGCCGCCCACATGCTGGCGCCGATGCCGCTCGCCATCACCATGGGCGCCGGCTCGAACCCGATCCCCTATGCCGTCTCGGCCATCGAGAACATCAACGGCCAGGCGATCACGCTCGCCAACAAGCACAAGGACAAGCGCGACCCGCGGCAGTGGAAGGGTTTCCGCTTCGCGGTGCCCTTCGACTATTCCATGCACAACTACCTGCTGCGCTACTATCTGGCGGAGCACGGGATCGATCCCGACCGTGACGTGCAGATCCGCTCGGTGCCGCCGCCGGAAATGGTCGCCAACTTGCGCGCCGACAATATCGACGGCTATCTCGGCCCCGATCCGTTCAACCAGCGCGCGGTCTTCGACGGCGTCGGCTTCATCCACATCCTGTCGAAGGAGCTCTGGGACGGGCATCCCTGCTGCGCCTTCGCTGCCAGCCGCGAATTCGTCACCGGCATGCCAAACACCTACCGGGCGCTCCTGAAGGGCATCATCGACGCCACCGCCCATGCGCAGAAGCCGGAGAACCGCAAGCAGATCGCTGAGGCGATCGCCGCGCCGAACTATCTCAACCAGCCGGTCACCGTGCTGGAGCAGATCCTCACCGGCACCTATGCCGACGGGCTCGGGCAGGTGAAGCGCGACCCGAACCGCATCCAGTTCGATCCGTTCCCGTGGGAGAGCTTCTCGATCTGGATCCTCACCCAGATGAAGCGCTGGGGACAGATCAAGGGCGACGTCGACTATGCCGGCATCACCCGGCAGGTGTTCCTGGCGACCGATGCCGCGGCGATGATGAAGGAGCTCGGCCTCACCCCGCCGGCGGCGTCGAGCAAGACCTTCTCGGTGATGGGCAAGGCTTTCGACCCGGCCAAGCCCGAGGAGTACATCGCCTCCTTCGCCATCAAGCGCTGACGGCACGCGAGGCGCCGCCGATGACCCGGCCTCCCCTGCCGCCGTTCACGCCGGAGACGGCGCGCCAGAAGGTGCGCGCCGCCGAGGATGCGTGGAACACCCGCGATCCCGACCGCGTGGCGCTCGCCTATACGGAGGGCAGCACCTGGCGAAACCGGTCGGAGTTCTTCGCCGGACGGCCGGCCATCCGCGCCTTCCTCGCGGGGAAATGGGCGCGGGAACAGGACTACCGGCTGATCAAGGAGCTCTGGGCCTTCGACGGTAACCGCATCGCCGTGCGCTTCCAATACGAGTGGCACGACGGCACCGGCCAGTGGTTCCGCTCCTACGGCAACGAGCAGTGGCAGTTCGACGCCGAGGGCTACATGGACCGGCGCGAGGCCAGCATCAACGACGTGCCGATCCGCGAGGCGGACCGCCTGTTCACCTGGGCCGCGGGCCCGCGCCCGGCCGATTTCCCCGGCCTGACGGAGCTCGGCCTGTGACGCCGGCAAGCCAGGAGACCCCGACATGACCCGCTCGGTCGGCGCGCGCGCGCTCGTCCTGTCCCTCGTCATTCTCGCCGTGTTTCTCGCGGCCTGGCACATCGCGGTCAGCAGCGGCGGCGCGGGGGGACAAGCCGTCGATCCGGAATATGCCAAGCTCGTGGGTGCGGCGGCCCCCACCGGCGGCCAGCCGCCCATGCCCGGCCCGGTCGATGTCGGCAAGGCGATCTGGAAACACCAGTCGGACCCGTTCTACGTGCGCGGCACCAACGACATGGGCATCGGCATCCAGCTCGCCTATTCCCTCGCCCGCGTGCTGATCGGCTTCGGCATCGCGGTGGCGGTCGCCGTGCCGCTCGGCTTCCTCATCGGCATGTCGCCCATCGTCTACCGGGCGCTCGACCCCTTCATCCAGGTGATGAAGCCGATCTCGCCGCTCGCCTGGATGCCGCTCGCCCTCTACACGATCAAGGATTCCTCCCTCTCCTCGATCTTCGTCATCTTCATCTGCTCGCTCTGGCCGATGCTGATCAACACGGCCTTCGGGGTCGCCTCGGTGCGCAAGGACTGGCTGAATGTCGCCCGCACGCTCGAGGTCGGGCCGGTGCGCAAGGCCTTCACGGTGATCCTGCCCGCGGCGGCGCCCACCATCCTCACGGGCATGCGCATCTCGGTCGGCATCGCCTGGCTCGTCATCGTCGCCGCCGAGATGCTCGTGGGCGGCACGGGCATCGGCTACTTCGTCTGGAACCAGTGGAACAACCTGTCGCTCACCGACATCATCACGGCCATCCTGCTGATCGGCCTCGTCGGCATGGCCCTGGACCAGATCCTGGCGCGACTCACGCGCCTTGTGACCTATCCGGAGTGACGCGCGTGGCCGGTTCCTACATTTCCATCGAGGGCATCGCCCGCCGCTTCCCCGCCCCCGAGGGGGGCAGGACCACCATCTTCGAGGACCTGTGGTTCTCGATGGAGCGCGGTGAGTTCGTGTGCGTCATCGGTCATTCCGGCTGCGGCAAGACCACGGTGTTGAACATCCTGGCGGGGCTCGACGAGCCGAGCGAGGGCGCCGTCATCATCGACGGCAAGGCGATCGAGGGTCCAAGCCTCGACCGGGCCGTGATCTTCCAGAGCCACGGCCTGCTGCCCTGGCGCACGGTCCTCGGCAACGTCGCCTATGCCGTCTCGTCGAAATGGCGCGACTGGCCCAAGGCGAAGGTGGAGGACCACGCGCGCAAGGCCATCGCCACCGTCGGCCTCTCCGGAGCCGAGGGGAAGAAGCCGGCCCAGCTCTCCGGCGGCATGAAGCAGCGCGTCGGCATTGCCCGGGCGCTCTCCATCGAGCCGAAGATCATGCTGATGGACGAACCCTTCTCGGCGCTGGACGCGCTGACCCGCGGTACCCTGCAGGACGAGGTGCGCGGCATCTGCCGCACCACGGGTCAGACCGTCTTCATGATCACCCACGACGTCGACGAGGCCATCTACCTCGCCGACAAGATCGTGCTGATGACCAACGGCCCGGATGCGCGCGTCGCGGAGATCGTCGTCAACCCTTTGCCGGCTGACCGTTCCCGCAACGAGGTGCACAAGCACCCCGCCTACTATCCCGTGCGCAACCACATCATCGACTTCCTGGTGGCGCGCTCGAAGAGCTTCGCCGCGGAACTCGCCCAGCCCGGCAAGGTGTGGAACCGCCGCGCGCCGCCCCTCGTCACGCCCGGTGCTCCCGGCGGCGTTCCGCCGCTGGTTCGCGCGGTCTGACCCTCAACCCCCAGAACAATCCCCAAGGAGACGGACGATGATCCGCGAAGAGCTCACGGAAAAGATCCTCGACATCAAGCGCGAGAAGGGCTGGACCTGGAAGCACATCACCGACGAGATCGGCGGCATGTCGCCGGTCCTCGTGATCGGCGCCCTGCTCGGCCAGCACAAGCTGGTCAAGCCGCTGGCGAAGAAGGCGGCCGCCCTGTTCGGCCTCACGAGCGCCGAGGAGGCCATGCTCAACGAGGTGCCGATGCGCGGCACCGGCACATCCATGCCCCCGACCGACCCGCTCATCTACCGCTTCTACGAACTGGTGCTCGTGAACGGGCCAGCCTGGAAGGCGATCATCGAGGAGGAGTTCGGCGACGGCATCATGTCCGCCATCGACTTCAACATGGAGTTCGAGCGCGAACCCAATCCGAAGGGCGACCGGGTAAAAATTACGATGTCCGGCAAGTTCCTGCCCTTCAAATATTATGGCAACGAGCAGGGCATCCCCGACTACGGGTTCAAGGAAACGTGATCCCCCACGGCGGCCGGGATTGCTCGATTCCGGCCGCCCGCGAAGAAAAAACGCGCGCGGCCTGTCATATGACACTTGGCTTGCGCCCGCCCGTGGGCATGATGGGCGATGGACAGGACGATCGACACGCGCGAACAGGGCATGAGCGACACAACCGACCTCATGCGACTGACCTATTTCAGCCGCCACGGCCTCGCCTGCGACGCGGACGGCTTCAACCCCGCCTTCACGGCCATCGAACAGGCAGCCGTGCCCCGCAACGGCGGTCTCGGCGTCACCGGCTTCCTCATCTGCGCCCGCACCTGGTTCGCGCAGGTCATCGAAGGGCCGGCCGACAGCATCGAGCAGCTCTACGCGGTGATCGAGGGCGATCCGCGTCACCATTCGCTGCAGGTGGTCGAGCATGTGCAGGCAGACCGCCGCCTCTTTCCCGACTGGCACATGGCCATCGGCCATGCCTCACCCCAGGCGGGCATGGTATTCGCCACTTTCGACTTCTCCGAGATCGAGGCGCCGCAGGGACGCCAGCCGGGGGACTTCCACGACCTGGCGGCGGATCTCGCCGCCCTGAAGCGCCTCCAGGACTGACGGCTCAGAATCCTGCCTGGACTGCGATGATGGTCTCGCCGCGGATATCCTCGGTGAGCTGCTCCTCAAGCCGGCCGAAATCGGGCGTCGTCTTCAGCTTGTAGGATCGCGGATGGGCGAAGGGCACCGCGACCTCGCTCTTGAAGCGGCCGGGCCTCGCGCTCATCACCAGGACGCGG
Source organism: Pseudomonadota bacterium (assembly GCA_023416965.1). Lineage (GTDB taxonomy): Bacteria > Pseudomonadota > Alphaproteobacteria > Rhizobiales > Phreatobacteraceae > Phreatobacter. The sequence goes on from JAEZGJ010000205.1 coordinate 34,355, forward strand.
TTGGCCATGAACACGGCCTCCTCGATGTCGTGGGTGACGAAGAGCACGGTCTTGCGGTGCTGCTCCCAGATGGAGAGCAGCAGTTCCTGCATCAGCGAGCGGGTCTGGTGGTCGAGGGCGCCGAAGGGCTCGTCGAGCAGCAGCACCTTGGGGTCGTTGGCGAGGGCCCGGGCGAGCGCCGCTCGCTGCTGCATGCCGCCGGAGAGCTGCTTGGGATAATGGTTGGCGAACTGGGTGAGGCCCACCTGCGCCATCAGGCGCTCGGCGGTGGCCCGCCTTTCGGCCGGCGGCACGCCGCGCTCGCGCGGGCCGAACTCGATGTTTTCCACCACCGTCAGCCAGGGAAAGAGCGTGTAGCTCTGGAAGACCATGCCGCGGTCGGCACCGGGTCCGGTCACGGGCCTGCCGTCGAGGGTCACGGTGCCGGTGGTCGGCCGGTCGAGGCCGGCGACGATGCGCAGGAGCGTGGACTTGCCGCATCCCGAGGGGCCGAGAATGGCGACGAAGTCGCCCTCGGCCACCTTCAGGTCGACGGGTGCCAGCGCCTGGACGGGCTCTCCGCCGCGCACGGCCGGGAAGGTGCGCGAGACGCCCGAGACGACGACGCCGCTCATATCGTGCTCCAGGGAAACAGCTTCTGGTTGACCGCCTTGAACAGGAAGTCGGAGATCAGGCCGATGACGCCGATGATGATGATGCCGAAGATCATCTGGCCGGTGGCGAGCAGCGCCTGGCTCTCGATGATCATGTGGCCGATGCCCGAGGACGAGCCGATGAGCTCGGCGACGATGACATAGGGCCAGGCCCAGCCGAGGACGAGGCGCAGGATCTCGGCGATCTGCGGCGCGGCGAAGGGCACCATGACCCGGCCGACGATGCCGGCGTCGCGGGCGCCGAGCGTGAGCGCCGCCTCGACGAGGTCGCGGCGGATGGAGCCGACCGCCACCGCGACCATCAGCACGATCTGGAAGACAGAGCCGACGAAGATGACGAGCAGCTTCTGCTTCTCGCCGACGCCGGCCCAGAGGATGAAGAGCGGGATGAAGGCCGAGGCCGGCAGGTAGCGGGCAAAGGAGACGAAGGGCTCGAAGAAGGCCTCGACGGGCTTGTAGGCGCCCATGGCGAGCCCCAGCGGCACCGCAATGAGCGCCGCCAGCACGAACCCGCCGACCACGCGCCAGACGGTGACGCCGATGTCGACGAGGAAGCCGTGGTTCGTGATGAGGTTCCAGCCCTCCCGCAGCATGGTCACGGGATCGGCGAGGAAGATGCGCGGCACCAGGCCGCCGAAGGTGATCGCGGCCCAGGCGGCGAAGAAGATGACGAAGAAGGCGATGCCGAGCACGACGCGAGCCGTCGTGGATACAGGCTCCAGGGGTTTCATGGCGTGTCCTGTTCGCGGTGGACGGGGCAGAAGCCGTCCCTGGCCGGCTCGGCAGTCGGCGGCGGAGGAGGTTCGAAGGCGTTCATGCACTCGCGGTCCCGATGGCGGTCTGGCGCGTTCTATCCATGGCGGTGCTCGGTTCCAACCCCTGCCCGCCACATGAACGAGCCTGGGAAAGGAGGGATCGGATGCGGATGCGAACACTGGCACTGGCTGCCGGCCTGACGGCCGGAGCATCAGTGACCGCCTCGGCAGAAGACAGCCGCGGCCTTGAATGGGCCGGACGCTTTGCCAACGGGGCGGAAGGCGGCGGCGAGTTGACCATTTCCCGCGACCAGGGCGGCCATCGCGTCACGGCGGAGGTGGCGGTTCCCCGCTGTGTCGGCAGGTTCGAGGGTCAGGCCACGCTGCGGGGCGGGGTGCTGACCGCGCGGCAGGACCGCGACGGCCAGTCCTGCACGCTCACGATCCGGTCCTCCGGCGGCTCCGTCCAGGTCGGCGAGACGGGCTGTCTCACCTTCCGCGGGGCGGCATGCTCCTTCGAGGGCACGTACCTACGGCGCGACCGCTAGTAGGACACCGCGACCCGGCCCATGGCCGGATCGCGGCGCTCTTGCCTCACTGGATGAAGCGCGTGTCGACCATCGTGTCGAAATTCGGCTTCTGCCGGATCACGCCGATCTCCAGCAGCAGGTCGGCTGCCTTCTCGGTGAAGCGACGCCATTCGCCGGCGAAGAAGGTCTTGTTGGCCTCGCGGTCCTGCCAGCGCAGGTACTGCGCCGAATTGCCGAACTGCTCGGCGGTCTGGCGCACGTCGGCGCCCATGATCCGGTAGGCCTCGGCCTGGTTGGTCTTGATCATCTCCAGCGCCTCGAAATAGCTCTTGGCGAGCGCCCGGGCGGCGGCCTCATTGGCCTGGAGGAAGGCCGGGGTGCAGCCGAACGTGTCCATCACCATCGGATAGTCGAGGGTGGTGGCGATGATCTTGCCGGACTGCGGCGCGGCGCGCACCGAGGACAGATAGGGCTCGTAGGTCATGGCGGCGTCGTTCTGGCCCGCGACGAAGGCCTGGGCCGCAGGTCCGGGCTCCATGTTGACCACGGTCACGTCGCGCACCGACATGCCGTTCTCCTTGAGGAACCAGGCGAGTGCGAAATAGGGCGAGGTGCCCGGCGCCGAGGCCGCCACCGTCTTGCCGCGCAGGTCGCGGATCGAGTTGATTCCGTTCCGCACCACCATGCCGTCGGCGCCGTAGCTCTTGTCGAGCTGGAAGATTTGCGTCGTGGCGATGCCGCTGGCGTTCCACGAAATCCAGGTTTCCACCGTCGTGGCGGCGCACTGGATGTCGCCGGAGGCGATGGCGAGGTGCCGGCTCGCCTGCGGGATCTTGCGGATCGTCACGTCCAGCCCGTTGCGGGCGAAGATGCCGGCTTCCTTGGCCAGCGTCAGCGGGGCGAAGCCGGTCCAGCCGGAAATGCCGATGGCGACCTTGGTCTGGGCGAAGGCCGGGCCGGCGAGTGCCAGGCCCGCAGCAAGGGCCGCGCCGGCCATGAGGCCGCGCAGGGTGGACGGTTGCGACATCGTCGTTCTCCTCTGGCGGCTCTGACGAACATGAACCGCTTCTGCCGTCACTCTAGGGGGGAGCTTCCATCCTGCGGCATACGGATTTCTGCGTATAAGCCACAGATTCCTGTGCAGCGCAGCACGAGGCTGCGCCGCCAGATGCGGGAGCGGACCGGCCGGCCTGGGGACTCAGGTCTTCACCCAGCCCGGGGCCGCGAAGCGGAACTGGTCGAGAGTGTTCTCGGCGATGCGGAACCACAGGTTCGAATCGTCGGTGAACTTCTTCCAGCTGTCGTAGACCGTCTTGAACTCCGGGCTCTTCGAGGCGAAGTCGTCCAGTGTCTCCACGGTCGCCTTCAAGCAGGCGTCGAGAACGGGCTTGGGGAAGGCGCGCAGCTGCGCTCCCGCCGCCACCAGCCGGCGCAGGGCGTCCGGGTTCTTGGCATCGTAGTTGGCCATCATCTGCACGCACTGCTCGCCGGCCGCCGCCTCGTAGGCGGCCCGGAAGGCGGGCGGCAACTCGGCCCATTTCGCCTGGTTGACGAAGGAGGTGATCTGCGCCGAACCCTCCCAGAAGCCGGGCGTGTAGTAGAAGCGCGCCACCTTGGCGAAGCCGAGCTTCTCGTCGTCATAGGGGCCGATCCACTCGGCCGCGTCGATCGTGCCGCGTTCCAGCGCCGTGTAGATGTCGCCGGCGGCGATCTGCTGGGGCACGACGCCGAGCTTGGACAGCACGGTGCCGCCGACGCCGCCGATGCGGAACTTCAGGCCCTTGAGGTCCTCCAGCGTGTTGATCTCCTTGCGGAACCAGCCGCCCATCTGCACGCCGACATTGCCGCAGGGCACGTTGACGAGGCCGAACTTGGCGAAGACGTCGCGCATCAGCTCCTTGCCGCCGCCCGCCACCATCCAGGCCTGCTGCTGGCGGGTGTTGAGGCCGAAGGGCATGCCGCCGTCGAAGCCGATGGCCGGGTTGCGCCCGAAGAAATAGCTGGAGAGCGTGTGGGAGCACTCGACGGTGGAATTGGCCGTCGCGTCAAAGACGCCGAGGGCGGGCACGATCTCGCCGGCGGCGAAGACCTGGATCTGGAACTTGCCCTCGGTGATCTGGCCGATGCGCTCGGCCATGGCGAGGGCCGAGCCGTGGATGGTGTCGAGGCTCTTCGGCCAGCTCGTCACCATGCGCCAGCGCACGGAGGGAGTCTGGGCGAGCGCGGGGGCGGCGACGGCCGCGGCGGCGGCCCCGGCCGTGCCCGCCAGAAAGTGACGTCTCTTCATGCTGGTCTCCCGTGTGTTCGGCGTCGGTGGCACTTTTGCGTGCCTTCCTCGACGTTCCCCCAAAGACTGGTCGTACGATGCGTCAGGTGCCGGCCTTCTTGCTGATGACGGTGACGCAATGGACGTAGTCCATGGCGTGACCGGCGGGATTGGCGGCGACCTCGGCCTCGTAGGCGCCGTAGAAGGCGTCGACGATGGCGGCCCTGTCCTGGGCGCTGCGATGCGCGTCGAGGGCCCCGGCGAAAACGGTTTCAGACCACGAACGGAGCGTCGGCACATAGGCCCTGGCGAAAGCCGCGGCATCGCCGTGGCGGGCGAAATCCGCCGCATAGGGGCACGGGGTCACCATGGTGGAGATATGGTCGAGGACGAGGCCGGCCTTCGAGACGGCGGAGGCAGGGTCGCGGAAGGGAGCAGCGAACTCGTCCGGGGTCTTGTAGAACTGCTGGAAGGTGGCGCCGCGGTATTCGGCCTCCGTGATGCGCCCTGCCTTCCACAGGTCCCGCCAGTGGCGGGCGAATTCGTCGAACATGTTGACGCCGCCGGTATGGCCGAGATAGCGGCCCTGTTCATCGGCGCAGAAATTGGCGAGGACCAGCTTGCCGCCGGGGGCGAGTTCCCTCGCCCGCGCGAGCAGGATGGTGTCCCAGTCGGCCATGGCCTGCCGGCGGAACAGATCCTGCTCTTCCGGCGTCGCGCCCACCGCCTGGACGTGGTCGGCGATGAGCCCCGGCCGCTTGCTCAGCCAGTGCATGGCAGTGGCGGAAAAGCCGAGGTTCAGCGTCCCGTCCGGCACGATCTGCCGGTAGAAGCTCGTGCCGGAGCCGAGGATGAAGAGGTTCGGGGTGTCGGCGATGGGCGGCTTGGCCTGATCGCCGAGCAGGCCCTGAGTCAGCCGGAACAGGGCCGAGAAATCGTTGTGCGGCAGATCCGTATAGGTGATCTGGATGGCGCGGCCGGGCGCCCGCTGCCTGACGGTGTCGACGAGCCGTCGCATCATGTCGAGCGAGGTGCCGCCGTCGGCTGCCCCGTAGTCACAGACGGAGAAGGCGGTCTCGGCCGCCTCCAAAGCCATGGATCCGAGCGCCTCGACCACGAGATCTCCAGCCCTGTCGATGACGGCCTTGGCGCCCACCGTATTGGAGGAATAGTAGCCGGCGCCGCGCATCGCGATCACCTGGGCAGATGCCTTGCCTGCCATGCGCATTCCCCTACGTGCGGGTTTGGAAGAACAGCCTATCTGCAATGTTCACTGACGCAACGCGAAAACGCCTGCGGTATTCTCCGGATCAGTCATTGTCGGTGAGCCCCGCCCCGGCCCCCGACACGCGCGAACGCGTCGAGGCCGGCACATAGGTGCGCGCCGCCAGCGCCTCGAGCGCCGCGGCCGTTTCGACGGGGGTGGCGGCGCGTGTGAGCGTTCCGGACCCGCTCACACGCTCCAGCACCGCCTCGACCCGCATCAAGGCCGATGCTTCGGCACCAGGTTCCGCATAGCCCGGCCCGTCCAGCGCCAGCACAAGGGCCGGCCAGTCGCCACCGGCGCGGGCGAGGACGCGGGATGCCCGACCTATCTCCTCGGCGCCGCCCCAGGAGAGGCCCGCCCCCCGCGCCGCCTTGGCGGCGAGGGTCTCCACCTCGTTCAGCGAGAGATCGACAAGCGGTGCGGTCACGACGGGTTTCTCACGATGCCATGCGCTCCGCCGCGACGCGGCAGATCTCTTCCGGAAAGGGGGCGTCGGCGAAGAGGGCGATGCGAAGCCAGCGGTCGGAGCGGGGATCGAAGCGGCTGGCGCCGAAGAAGGCGAGCTTGGCCCGCAGCAGGTCGACCGGCCGCATGCCGGCCGCGACGAGATTGTCGCGCACCTCGGCATAGGGATGAGCGACGGCTATCTGTGCCCGCCGAACCAGGTGGCGGAAGTCTGGCCGGTGCATGAGGAACGCGGCTAGGCTCTCATCCGCGGGCGCGGCGGCCAGGGCGTCGATGAGCCGGGTCATATCACGTGCCACCGCCAGCGGCTGCTCCCGCTCGGCCCCCTCCTCCTCCCGGCGCTCGCCGAGCCTGGGCTCCAGCTTTTCCTCCGAGACGTACCAGAAGCGGGCGTCGTTCGCGGGATCGGCGAAGTCGAAGCGGCGAATCCAGGCATAGGTCTCCGAGAGCCCGGCGGCGAAGTCCCCGACGCTCATCCGGCCGTCGATGCGGAAGACGGCGTCCTCGTCGGCGTCCATGGTTTCGGCAAGGTCGTCCACCACAGCGCCGTTGGGCTCGAGAACGAGCGCCACGACCGCCTCCTGCGCCTCCAGCGAGAAACGGGCCACGGCGAGGCGGTAGAGCGCGTCCCAGGGTGCCGGGCCGGCGAGGAGCGGACCGGCAGCGGTTGCGAGGGCGTCGAGATCGGCCGCGAGCTGGGCGACACGCGGCGCCTGGACGGGGTCGTCGGTGTGCCAGCGGGCGACGGTGGAGCGCATCGCCGCCAATGCCGCCTGAAAGTCGGCCCGCTGCTTATCCGAGGCGGCGGGAAGCGCACGTACACGGGCGAGGGCAGTCTCGCGCGCGTTGAACCAGCGGTGGACCAGCAGGGGGTGGCGGACGAGGAAGGGCGCCATGCCGAGGCCCGTGGAATTGCCGACGCCGAGACTGCGGCGCAGATCGGGGCCGAGGCGGACCGCCGAGGCCCCGCCGCGGGCGGCGGCGACGTGCTCGACGAGATCGAGGGTGAAGGAGCGGATGAGCCAGACCGCCAGCATCTCGGCGCGGAAGGGGCCGGCGAGTTCCGGCCGGCCGGCGATGCGGTCGCGGTCGGCGATGCCGAACTTGCCGTTGCCGTAAACCGCGGTGGTGCGCATCAGATAGCCGACGCCGGCCAGCAGCGCGGCATCGGGCTGGCGACCCCTCGCGAGGCAGTCGGCGACATGGGCGAAGAGGCGGACGCTCTTGTTGGCGCGGGCGAGAACCAGGTCGCGCTCGGTGAAGCGGCCGGCCTCCTGGCGCGGCGCATTGGCGCGGAGCCGCTCGATCTCGGCCGCCGTCGGCACGCCGTCATAGAGCACGTAGCTGGTGTCCCATGCCTCGGCAATGACCCGGTCGGTGCGCATCTCGTCGGCGAGCGGGGTGGAGAAGGCGACGAGGGAATAGGTGCTGCGGGGCGAAGCCACGGTGAGCACGGCATGGCCGAAGCCGTCCGGGTCGATCTCCCAGGCGGTTCGGGCATAGGTCCAGCCCTCGGCCTCGACCCGCCGCAACATGGCGCGCAGGAAGCTGAGGCGGGTGGGATGGGCGGCGCCGAGCCGGTCCAGCCTCATCACCTCGTCGGGCAAACGCAGCGCCGCGGTCATGCGCCCTGCCCTGCGAGCCGCAGCAGCATGGCCTCGGTCGTCTCGTCCAGCTCGACACCCTCGGAAGCGATCCGCGCCCTGGCTGCCGCGCGCCGGCCACCGGGGAGCCGGCCGCCGGTCTCGGCGCCGAGCGCCTCCACCACGACGGCGAGGCGCTCGGCGAAGGCGCCGCCGGAGGAAATGTCGGGGGCGAGCGCGATGAAGAACTGGCCTGTCTTCGGTGGGCCCCCCGCGGGACCGGAGAAGGGGCTCGCCTGGATGCCCGGAGTGGCGCCGGCGAGGCAGGCGGCGAAGACCTCCACGAGGAGGGCCGCGCCGACGCCCTTGTAGCCGCCCGCCGGAACCATCGTGCCCTTCAGCCCCTCGGCGGCGTCGGTGGTCGGCCTGCCCTCGGCGTCCAGCGCCCAGCCCTCGGGAATGGCCTCGCCGGATTTGGATCGCTTGATCACCTCGCTCTTGGCGATGACACTGGCGCTCTGGTCGATGACGAAGCGCGCGCCGCCCCTGCCGTCCGGCACGGCGAGCGACCAGGGATTGGTGCCGAGCACCGCCTTCCGGCCGCCCCAGGGCGCGATGGACGCCGGCGCGTTGGTGAAGCCGAGGCCGACGAGGCCCGCCTCGGCGATGCGCTCGGTGTGATAGGCGAGGATGCCGCAATTGTAGGAGTTGCGGATGGCGAGGCTGGCGATGCCCTGGCTGCGAGCAGTCTCGACGAGAGCCGGAAGGCCGAGATCGATCGCGGCATGGGCGAATCCCGAGCCGGCGTCGACGACGAGGCTCGCCGGCGCCGGGCGCGAGAGGACCGGCTCGGCGGAGCCGACGACCTTGCCGCAGGTCAGGTGCTCGCAATAGACCGGAAGATACATCAGCCCGTGGGAGCGGATGCCGTCGCGCTCGGCCCCCGCGAGGCCCGCCGCCAGCGCCCTCGCCTGCGCCTCGCTCGCCCCATGGCGGCGGAGCGCCGCGGCGGCGAGGGTCTCGATGGCATCGACGGTCATGCGCGGCATCTGCAATCCTCACCCTTTCGCGGCCCATCGGACCCTTGCCCGCTTCCGCGCCTGGGCGCAGCCGCGTTCATGCATGCTTCAGGCCAACCTCACCCCGGACCGAGCGTTCGCCTGAGAAAGCCCATCCAGTTCTCGCCCATGATGCCGCCGACCTCGTCCTCGGCGAAACCTGCGGCACGAAGTCCTGTGGCGATGCCGGGAAAATCGGCATTGGAGCGAAACCATGCGGGCTGCGCCGGGAAGACCGGCGGCCCGTTGGGATTGGCGGCCGTCTCGAAGGTCCAGCGCCCGTCGCGCATCCAGGCGACGGCGGAATCCGGCCTGTCCTGGCAGAGGTCTGAGCCGATGCCGATGCGCCCCGGGCCGATCTGCTCGGCGAGCCGCGCCGCCATGGTGGTGAAATCGGCGAGGGTGCAGGCGGAGCCGCCGGCCATGTGGTGGGGATAGAGGGACAGACCGAGGAGGCCGTCATGGGCCTTGAGCGCGTCGATGATGCGGTCGGAGACGTTGCGCGGCGTGTCGCGCCACCAGCGCGGATTGGCATGGGAGACGGTCACCGGCCGCGCCGAGCGCTCGATGGCCTCGATCGTGGTGCGTTCGCCCGCATGGGACATGTCGATGACCATGCCGAGGCGGTTCATCTCGGCGATGACCTCGCGGCCCATGCGGGTGATGCCGCCGTCCTCGTACTCCTGCCAGCCGGCGCCGAGCAACGACTGGTTGTTGTAGGTGAGCTGGAGAAAGGAGAGCCCGCAGTCGCGCAGCACTTCGAGAAGGCCGAGATCGGCCTCGATGGCCGACGGGTTCTGCATGCCGAAGAGAATGGCGGTGCGGCCGGAGGCGCGCGCCGCCTCGATGTCGGCGATCGAGCGCGCCCTGGCGATGAGGTCGCCATGGGCGGCAAACCGGCGGTTCCAGGCGACGATGAGATCGACCGTGTCGCGGAAATTCTCGTGGTAGCCGACGGTGGCATGTACTGCGTCCACTCCGCCGGCCCGCATTTCCTCGAAGATCTTGCGCGACCAGTTCGCATACTGGGCGCCGTCGACCACGAAGGGGCGCTGGCGGGATGCTGGAACCGGCATGCAGGTCACCCGTTGGACTGGCGCGAGCGGTATTCGGCCGCCACGTTAGAACGAGGTCGCGCGCGCCGACCAGTGCGCTGCCGGCGTGGCTGGTCCCGTGCCGGCGACGCCCTCGCCGACCGACCACCGCACCAGGAGCGCCCCCATGGCTTCCCCGACCACCCCCGCCAACGTCATCGCCTTCTGGCGCGAGGCGGGCCCCGATGCCTGGTTCACCAAGGATGCCGCCTTCGACGCGCGGTTTCGCGACGCCTTCCTCGACGACCATTTCGCCGCGGCCCGGCGCGATCTCGACGGTTGGACCGAGAGGGCCGAGGGCATGCTGGCGCTGATGATCCTGCTCGACCAGTTCCCCCGCAACTGTTTCCGCGGCACGGGCCACATGTACGCGACCGACCCGCTCGCCCTCTCCTTCGCCCGCCTCGCCGATGCGCGCGGCGACGACGGGCGCATCGACCCGGCATTGCGGGTCTTTCTCTACCTTCCCTATTCCCATTCCGAGCTGCTGGCCGACCAGGAACGGGCGGTGGAGCTCAACCGGCGCATCGGCCCGCCCTATCTCGACCATGCGATCGGCCATCGTGACGTCGTCGCGCGCTTCGGCCGCTTCCCCCATCGCAACGCCATTCTGGGACGCGACACCACGGAGGAGGAGCGCAACTTCCTGGCAGAGGGAGGCTTCGCCGGTTGAGCCGTGCGCTCGACAGGGCGGATGCTTGCGTCTTTACTGGTCAGGCGCCGGCGCTGGCGCCCGCGACAGAACATCCGAGGAAACATCATGGACATCCGCCGCTGCGGCTCGATCGAGTCCCGCCGCCCTCCCGCCGACTGGTTCACCGGCAGCGTCTGGCAGGATCCCATCGTGGAGGCCGAGGCACCGGCGCGCGTCCGCGCCGCCGTCGTCCGTTTCGACCCGGGCGCACGCACCAACTGGCACACCCATCCGCTCGGCCAGACGCTCTACGTGATCGAGGGCAGCGGCCTCGCCCAGACGCTGGGCGGCCCCATCCAGGAGATCAGGGCGGGCGACACGGTGTGGATCCCGCCGGGGGAGAAACACTGGCACGGCGCAGCGCCGGGAACCGCGATGACGCATATCGCCATCCACGAAGCGCTGGACGGCAAGCATGTCGACTGGATGGAACCGGTGACCGACGCCCAGTACCAGGCGCGCTGAGGCCGTCTAATCGGTGTTGCGGCCGTCGCCCTCGTCGACGTCGCGCGGCAGCGCCT
>JAEZGJ010000209.1 GCA_023416965.1 Pseudomonadota bacterium
GGCTGGTTCGAGGACTACAACACCGTCCACCCGCACTCTGGCCTGCGCATGCTCTCCCCGCGAGAGTTCATCGCTCAGAGTGCCTAGATCAACCGGCTACCTGTCCGGCGAAACGGGGTGCACTCCAGTCGCATTCGTGATGTTTGCCGCAGCGAATATCTTCAGGACCTCTCTCTTTGTGCCCTGATAGTGACCATCGCCAGAGCGAGCCGGGAAGACCCAATCGGTACCAGCCTCAACAGGAAGCGATCTCAGCTTCGCGATCACCCAGCCGCCGATCGGCCTGACGCTCTTGCCCGTCTTGGTGTCGCCCAGGCGCAGACATGACCCTTCCGGATCAATCTCGCTTTGCTTGAGCCCAGCAATCTCCCCGAGCCGGCAGCCCGTAACCGCAAGCAGCAAAACGATGGTCACCGCGCTGTGATTGAAGGAGCGGCCCTCAGCATCCGTCCCCGACTTCAAAACTACTCCGAGGCGATTAAGCTCGTCCTCAGACAGGAACCGATCTCGGCTTTCGCCCCGGTATCGTTCAGTGCCTTGCACGGGGTTCGACGCCACATACCCGCGCCGGCTTGCCCAAGTGAATATCCCGGATAGGAGGTCGGCAACGCGAGATGCCGCGCCAGAGCCTCCACGGACGATCGCGCGGCCTCTCCGACCTGTCTTGACGCTGGTGGCGGTCTTGCCTGCGCTGATGTCGTCGATCATTCGGAGGATGTCTGCGCGGGTCACGCTGTTCGCCGGCATCTGACCAATGAGTGGCTTGATGTGGCGCTCGATCCTGCCGACATCGATGGCAAGGGTACTCATCTTCTTCGGACGCCTAAAGCGCGTGAGGACTCTCCCAGAATTTGCTGCCTCAAGGTAGCGATCGCATAGGGCAGAGACGGCGAGTTCAGGCTTTTTGTTGGCCTCCGCGATGGGGTCGAGACCGGCCGCAATCTGGCCGAGCAACTCCTTTGCCTTGGCCCGGGCCGTGTCCACAGTCCACGGCGAACCGAAGCGGCCGATGGTGATCCAGCGCGCCTTCCGCGCGACGACGGTCTTCAGGATGAATGTCTTGGCGGAGCGCTGACACCGCACCCCGAAGCCAGACACCGCCCCCCGTCCGGCGTCCCAAAGAACGGCGCCTTTGGCGAGGTTGTCCACGTCTGTCTTAGTGATGCCCACGTCATGCTCCGTCAGACCTAGCTACTTTCTAGCAACTTCTCGAGCGGGAAGCGAGGGGACATCCAAAGGCACAGGAGGATAAATGAGTTATGAAAAGGTTGACAAAAATGATACTTCGGGACTTTAGGAGATATCGGAAAACTACGTTGACATCGTAGGGGTCACTGGTTCGATCCCAGTCGTGCCCACCATTCAAAACCCTCGCCCGGCCTTCCGGTCCGGCGGGGGTTTTTCTTTGCGCGCCGGGTGGCCGGCGAGGCGCTAGCCGTCCGGGCAACCGGCCTTTGCGTGGCGTGCTGGGCGGGCTGGGCCAGCCGCGCGACGGGATGTACCGCAAGGCGCAGACAACAGGACCAGGCTGCTCGACCGGGTGGGGCGAGGTTGCGGTGCCGATGCCTGGCCGAGGAACACCTGCGCACCTTCCGCGTTCATCCGGCATGCCCCAACCGCGGACCCGTCGAACGGCGAAAGGTCTGGCGGGCGCCGTCTTCGCGCTCGCCCTCGGAGGCTGCGCGTCGAACTACGCAACCCAGGGGCCGCTGACCGTCAACTCCGACCTCCCGCCGGATTACATCGCCTCCTGCGTCGAAAGCCTGTTCAACACGCGCCTCCCCCTCGTCCGCCGCTCACCGCTCATCGGCGGCACGCTGATCAAGGTGGTGGACCTCAACGATCGCGCCATCGCCGCCGTCAGCGTCCTCAGCCGGGACGGCGAGACGCGGGTCGCCTTCGTCTCCGACCACGCGGACCGCTTCTTCTACGAACACCTGTTCCGCCAGTGCGTGGCGGTGCCCGGACGCTGACTGCGCGTGCGGGGCAGCGGCGGCGTCGCGGATGGATTATGATCGGCCCCGAGGCGAATCGGGGCAGGACATGACGGCAGAGGCGGCAGCCCGCGACATCGAGGCGAAGATCCGCGACCTCGTGGCCTTCATCACCGGCGAGGAGGCCGCCGGCTACGACGCCTCGTCCCCGCTCATCGGCGAGAAGGCCGTGGTGGACTCGCAAGGCCTGCTCGAAGTCATGCTGGGACTGGAGGACTATGCCGGCGAGCGCTTCGGCAAGCCCTTCGACTGGATGAACGACGCCGCCTTCTCCTCCTCCCGCAGCCCCTTCCGCACCATCGGCACGCTTGCAGCCCATATGGGCGCGCAGATGGTGGACGGCGCGTGAGGCGCACGCTCCTCGTCACCGGAGCGAGCCGCGGCCTCGGCCGCGCCATCGCCGAACGGGCGCTCGCCACGGGCTACGACGTCGTCGGCCTCGCCCGGACGGAGGTCGAGGCGCCCTTCCCCGTCCATGCCTGCGACGTCGCCGACGCCGCGGCGGTCAAGGCGGCCGCCGCCCTGATCCCGCGCGAGACGCCGCTCTGGGGCGTCGTCAATGCCGCCGGCATCGCCTCCATGAACCTCGCCTTGATGACGCCGCCCGCCACGGTGCAGAAGGTGATCGCCACCAACCTCATGGGCGCCATCCACGTGTCCCAGGCCTTCGCGCCGGCGATGGTCCGTGCCAGGGGCGGGCGCATCATCCACTTCTCCACCATCGCCGTGCCGCTCGGCCTGGCGGGCGAAGCCGTCTATGTCGCCTCCAAGGCGGGCGTCGAGGGCTTTGCCCGCACCTTTGCCCGCGAGGTCGCGGGCTTCGGCGTCACCGTCAACTGCATCGCGCCGGGGCCGATCGACACCGATCTCATCGCCAAGGTGCCGGCGGAGGCCATCGACCGCATCGTTCGCCGCCAGGTGGTGCAGCGCAAGGGCACGCCCGAGGACGTCTGGAACGTTGCCGCCTTTCTCCTCTCCGACGCGGCCGGCATGATCTCCGGCCAGGTTCTTGCCGTCGGCGGGGCGTGATGACAGGGCTCGTCGACGAGATCCTCGCCCGTCAGGCTGATCCCTCCCGGCCCTTCCTCGTCGCGGCGGCCGGCAGCCTCGCCTTTTCGGACATCGCCGCGGCCAAGGGTCCGGACCTCTCCGCCATCGCCCCGGGCGACGTGGTGGCCCTGGTCGGCGATTTCGAGCCGGCGAGTGTCGCGACGCTGCTGCGCCTCGTCGATGCGAGGGCCGTCGTCGTGCCGCTGACACGGCAGACTGCGGGGGACCATCCCTATTTCCATCAGGCGGCCCATGTGAACGCCGTCATCGAGGGTGGCGTGGTGACCCGCGGGCCGCAGCAGGGCCTCGACCACCCGATGCTCTCCGAGCTCCGCTCGCGCGGCCATCCCGGCCTCGTGCTGTTCTCCTCGGGCACGACGGGCCGCCCGAAGGCGATCCTCCACGACTTCGCGCCCTTCCTCGCCCGCTTCCGCACCCCGCGCGAGGCGCTGGTGACCATGAGCTTCCTGATGTTCGACCATATCGGCGGCATCAACACGCTCCTCCACACGCTGTTCAACAACGGCCGCATCGTCGTGCCCTCACGGCGCACCGCCGAGGCGGTGGTCGCCGAGATCATGAAGCATGGCGTCGAACTGCTGCCGACGACGCCGACCTTCCTGCGCATGGCGCTGATGAGCGGCCTCCTGCCGCGCCTCAACGGCTCGGCGCTGCGCGTCGTCACCTATGGCACCGAGCGGATGGACGAGCCGACGCTGCGCGCGCTCTGCGAGGCCCTGCCGGCGGTCGACTTCCGCCAGACCTACGGCATGTCCGAGCTCGGCATCCTCCGTGTGAAGTCCGAGGCCCGCGACAGCCTGTTCATGAAGGTCGGCGGCGAGGGCGTCGAGACGCGCGTGCGCGGCGACGGCGTACTGGAGATCCGCGCCGCCAACCGGATGATCGGCTATCTGAACGCCCCCTCGCCCTTCTCCGAGGACGGCTGGTACGACACCCGCGACGTGGTCGAGACGAAGGGCGAGTTCATCCGCATCGTCGGCCGCACCAGCGACGTCATCAATGTCGGCGGCCAGAAGATCCTGCCCGGCGAGATCGAGCGGGTGGCGCTGCTCCATCCCGGGGTCGAGCTCGCCGCCGCCTGGGGCGGGCGCAACCCGATCACCGGCGAGCATATCGAGGTGACGGTGCAGCCGCGTCCCGGCGAGAGCCTGACGCGCGAGGACATGATGCGCCATTTCCGCGCCCACCTGCCGCCCGGGCTCCACCCCCACCGCGTGCGCTTCGGCGAGGTGGCGGTGGGGCACCGGTTCAAGCGGCTTTAGGCGCGAGGAGTCTCAGGGCCCCTCACGCCTGCTGATAGTTGAGCAGCAGCCCGGAATTCTCCCATTCCGTCGCCACCAGCCGGCCTGTCGAGGACAGCGTGATGTAGGCGGTGCGCAGTTCCGGCCCGCCGAAGGCGATGTTGGTGACCCAGCGCTCGCCCGGCACGGGAATGTGGCGCCACTCGCCCGTGTCCGGCTCGATCACCGTGATGCCGCCATTGACCAGCGTCGCGACGCAGACATTGCCGTCCGCATCCACGGCGAGGGAATCGAAGCGGTTGTAGCCGCCGATCCCCGCCACGATCCGCCCGCCATGCGGCGAGGGGAAGGGGTGGCGGCGGATCTTTCCCGGCCCGTCGAGGTCGAAGGCCCAGAGTCGCGCCGTCTCGGTCTCGGCGACATAGAGCACGGTCCCGTCCGGCGACAGGCCAATGCCGTTCGGCGTCACCATGGGATGGGCGAGTTCCGTGATGAAGGAGCCGTCGGCCCTGGCATAGTACACGCCGCCGCGGTCCATCTCGCGCGGCCGCGCCTTGCCCAGATCGGTGAAGTAGAAGCCGCCCTGGTCGTCGAAGACGATGTCGTTCGGGCCCTTGAACGGGCAGGCCTCGGAGGCGGTGTAGAGCACCTCCAGCGCGCCGGTGGAAAGGTCCAGCCGCTCGATCCGCCCGCCGGAATAATCGTCCGCCTGGCCGATGGGCAGCAGACCGCGGGCGTCGCCAGGCGGCGTCCATTTGAAGCCGCCGTTGTTGCAGATGTAGAGCTTGCCGTCCGGCCCGAGCGCGAGGCCGTTGGGTCCGCCGCCCTGGCGGGAGAGATGGCTCACCGTCCCGTCGGGAGCGACCTTGGTCACCGTGCCGCGGCCGATCTCGACCAGCAGCACCGTGCCGTCGGCGAGAATGACGGGTCCCTCCGGGAAGAGAAGACCCGAGGCGAGTTCGCGAAATTCCATGTCGTCCTCCCGAGGCCGGCCCGTTCCGGGCTCTTGTCCGCCGCGCCGTCGCGCAGGGGCCGGTCCATCAGAGCACCGGCCCCGCCGGGAGGCGAGCCCGCCCGCCGCAGGGCAGCCAGTGGCGCGCCGAAGGTCGACATTGCGCCGTCACGCATCCTCGGGCTTGATGCCGCCCGTCGCGGCGCGGGAGACGGCATGGCCACCGAGATCGAGCGCAAGTTCCTGGTGGCCGGCGACGGCTGGAAGAAGGCGCCGCGCGTGCGCACCCTCGCCCAGGGCTATCTCGCTTCCGGCCCCGCCTCGGTGCGCATCCGGATTCAGGACGGCGCCGCCACCCTCACCGTCAAGGGCGAGGCCGAGGACCTGGTGCGCGACGAGTTCGAATATGCCGTGCCGCTCGCCGATGCCGAGGCCATGCTGCGCCTCTGCCCCGAGCCGCCCATGGTGAAGAAGCGCCACGAGATCCTCCATGCTGGCAAGCTCTGGCAGGTCGACGTCTTCGAGGGCGCGCTTGCCGGCCTCGTCGTCGCCGAGGTGGAGCTTGAGCGGGCCGACGAGGTCATCACCCTGCCCGACTGGGTCGGCCGCGAGGTCACCTGTGACCGGCGCTACCGCAACTCGTCGTTGATCCGCCACGGCCTCGCGGGCCTGTCCCTCGACGGCGCCGCGCCTAAGCGCTGCACCGGCTGACCGCTGCGGCGTCTGGTCGCGACGGAGCGCCGGTGCTAGACCGGTAACGGTCCAAGGTTCCCCTGCATCCCCAGATCCCCAGAGAAGGCTCGGATGTCCGTCGTCACCAGCATCGAAGATCTCCGCATTCTCGCCAAGCGGCGCGTCCCGCGCATGTTCTACGACTACGCCGATTCAGGCGCCTGGACCGAGAGCACCTACCGCGCCAACACCACGGACTTCGCCAAGATCAAGCTGCGCCAGCGCGTCGCCGTGGACATGCGCAACCGCACGCTCGCCACCGAGATGATCGGCCAGCCGGTCTCCATGCCGGTGGCCCTCGCCCCCACCGGCCTCACCGGCATGCAGCACGCCGACGGCGAGATCCTGGCGGCGCGGGCGGCCAACAGGGCGGGCATCCCCTTCACCCTGTCCACCATGAGCATCTGCTCCATCGAGGACATCGCTGAGGCCACCGGCAAGCCCTTCTGGTTCCAGCTCTACGTGATGCGCGACCGCGAATTCGCGGCCAACCTCATCGATCGGGCAAAGAAGGCGGGCTGCTCGGCCCTCGTCCTCACCCTCGACCTGCAGATCCTCGGCCAGCGCCACAAGGACATCAAGAACGGCCTCTCCGCGCCGCCGAAGCCGACGGTCAAGAACCTCATCAACCTCGCCACCAAGCTGCGCTGGTGCTTAGGGATGCTCGGCACCAAGAGGCGCACCTTCGGCAACATCGTCGGCCACGCCAAGGGCGTCGACGACATGTCCTCGCTCTCCTCCTGGACCACCGAGCAGTTCGACCCGGCGCTGAACTGGGACGACGTGAAGTGGATCAAGGACCGCTGGGGCGGCAAGCTGATCCTCAAGGGCATCCTCGACGCCGAGGATGCCGAGCTCGCCCTCGGCTCCGGCGCCGACGCGCTGATCGTCTCCAACCACGGCGGCCGCCAGCTCGACGGCGCCATGTCCTCCATCGAGGCCCTGCCTGGCATCGTCCAGCAGGTCGGCTCGAAGATCGAGGTCCACATGGACGGCGGCATCCGCTCCGGCCAGGACGTCATCAAGGCGATCGCGCTGGGGGCGAAGGGCACCTATATCGGCCGCGCCTTCCTCTACGGCCTCGGCGCCATGGGCGAGGAGGGCGTCACCGCCGCCATCGAGATCATCCGCAAGGAGCTCGACATCACCATGGCGCTCTGCGGCCTGCGCGACATCAGGACGGTGGACGGCAACATCCTGGTGCGCTGACGGCTTCGCCTCAGCGCCCAACCACCTCCGGCTCGCGCTCCGGCCAGAGCAGGGCGAGGCGCGAGGCGGTCTCCCAGCGGGTGGCGGCGAGCTGGCGCACCTCGATGCCCACGCCCTGCTCGGCGAGGGTGATGAGGTTCCAGCTGTTGACCTGGCCGCGCAGCCGGTCGGAGGTCGCCGTGCCGGCATGGACGACGAGCACGTCGTCGCGGGCCATCGACGTGCCGGTCACCGCCGTGCGCTCGCCGTCCGCGGGGTTCCAGAGGCTGGCATGGGCGCGGTGCCGGTGCCCGAGCAGGATGAGGCTGCGCGGACGCCGCGCGAGTGTCGCCAGCAGCAGCTCGCCGCGCGTCACCAGGTCGTAGTCGCGCTCCGTGTCGTCGCCATAGGCCACGGGATGGTGGGCGGTGACGACGAGGATGCGGGGGTCGCGCTCGGCGGTCGCGACCGCCTCGATCTGCGCCGGGGCGATGCGCCCGCGCGACCAGTTGAGGTAGGGGCCGTAGGGCCGGGCGCTGTTCAGCCCCTTCACCAGCACCGTCTCGCCCGACCATTCCGGCGCAAGGCCCTCGGTGATGTAGCGCCGCCAGCGGCGGAACGGCCGGAAGAACATTTCCGAGAGCGGGAAAGAGGGAATGTCGTGATTGCCCGGCACCACCAGATAGGGCGCGACGATGCGGTCGAGGAAGGCGCGCGCGGCGGTGAACTCGCCGTGGGTGGCGAACTGGGTCAGGTCGCCGCTGATCACCACCACGTCCGGCGAGGTTGCCTCGAGGTCGGCGAGGAGCGCCTCCACCACCCCCGGCAGTTCGCGGCCGAAATGGATGTCGGATATGTGCGCCACCACCGTCATGACGGGGGCGTCATGCGGTGAGCTCCAGCGGCCGCGGCACGATGACGGCGAGGGCGCCGGGCTTCACCTCGAAGCGCAGCGGCGTCCTGACCCGCCTGATCTCGCCGTCGTTGAGGATGGTCAGCCATTGGCGCCGGGCGTCGATGGTGAGGACAGGCGTCTCGCGATAGGCGATGTCGGGATCATTGCGTGCCCTCCCCCCGAAGATGGAGGCCGCCAGCTTGAACAGCGTCAGGTAGCCCCGCTCCTTGGCTGCATAGACCGCGAGGAGCCCGGCATCCAGCCTCTCGCGGAAGGGAACGCGCGAGACGATCTCCGCCAGAGGATTGACCGAGACGATGACGCCGCGCGTCTCCTCGGTCCAGGCGCTGCGGTCGTCGCGGAGGGCGAGGGCCGCCGGCCGCAGGGTCATCGCCTTCATGCCGGTGCGCAGGAAGGACAGCATGGTGGCCCCCATGCGGCCGCGCGCCTCCTCGCGGTAGCGCTGCAGCTTGGCGAGCGGGCCGATGACGCTGGTGCAGAGGAACAGCTTGCCGTTGACGATGCCGACATCGATGGCGCGCCGCTCGCCCTCGACCAGCGCGCCGACGGCGAGCACCGGGTCGAGCGGGATGAGCAGGTCGCGCGCCAGCTGGTTGACGGTGCCCTGGGGAATGATGGCGAGGGCCGTCTTCGTGTCGCAGAAGGCCTCGGCGACGGCCAGGATGGTGCCGTCGCCGCCCATCACCACGACGATGTCGGGCGCCTGCGCCTTGCAGGCGGCGATCGCCTCCGGCAGGCGGCCGCCACCGGCCATGAAGATGCGGGGATAGATGCCGCGGCCGGTGATGGCGGCGACGATCGCCTCGACCGCGCGGCTGCCCCGGCCGCCGAAGCCGGATCGGCTGTTGGCCAGCACGGCGACCGACGGCGTGCCGCCGATGCCGAAAATGCCTGTCTCGGCCATGTCGAGGATTCCCCGGGTGACGCGCCACTGCGGGCGCGGTCATAGCAACGGCCGGAAGCCCGCAGAGTTCCACGGGACATGACCGCGCAGGCGCCAGGTCGCGCCAAAAGCAAAGGGCCGCCTTTCCGGCGGCCCTGGATTCGTCAGACGGGCCGGGCCCCTCTCAGCGGCGACCGCCGCGGGCAGCCGCCTTGGCGCGGGCCTCGGCATAGGCCGCGATCTCGCGATAGATCTGCTTCGGACGCGCCTTGGCGCGGGCCTCTTCTTCCTCGAGACGCTTCAGCTCGGCCTCTTCGGCCGCGATGCGCTCGGCCTCCTTGCGAGCGGCCTCCTCCGCGGCCAGGCGCTCGGCCTCGGCACGGCGGGCGGCTTCCTTGGCTGCTTCGCGCGCGGCACGGGCCTCGGCGATGGCGCGGCGCTCGGCCTGGCGCTTCTGGAACTCCGGATCATCCGGACCCGGGCGCGAACGGAACTTCTCCAACAGTGCCTGCTTAGCCTTCTGGGCGGTCTCAAGGCGTTCGGACAGGCCGTTCTGGGTATGGATGGACAAAGGGCAGTGATCCTTGGTTCGTTCAGTCTGGTTCAGGGGCGGTGGAGGGTCGTCGCAGGCGGGAGGCGCGCCCCGGATTGCCGGAGGCCTCGTCGCGACTGCATCCCGGTACAGAAAGCGTCCCGGAACGTCAACGTCAAACCACCATGTCGTGACATATGGTTGACGCTTGGCAGCCATTCCAATGCCGCGGGCCGTCAATCCTCGGGCGGGCCGGCGGCGCCCGATCGCACCAGCACCCGCAGGAGGTCGCTCCTCACCGCGCCGATATGGCGTTCGAGGAAGGAACAGGCCTCGTCGAACCGCCCGGCCCGGCACAGCCCGATCAGGGCGGCATGTTCCTGCTCGGCTATTCCCATGGCCTCCGTGTTGGACAGTTGCACGCGCGTATAACGGTCGCTGGTCTGCAGCAGCGCCGCTACGATGGACTGGGTCCGCGGCAACCGCGCCTTCGTGTAGAGCGCCATGTGGAATTCGGCATTGATGACGCCCCACTGGCCGACATCGCCGGCGGCAATCGCCGCCACGAACCGCGACTGGATGGCGTCGAGAGATGCGAAATCAGCCTCGGCGAAGCGCGGCGCCGATTGCGCGAGGAGCCGCGGCTCGAGCAGGCAGCGCAGGTCGAAGACATCGTTGACCTCGTCGAGCGACAGTTCCGAGACGATGGCGCCCTTGTGCGGCACGATGCGCACGAAGCCTTCCGCCTCGAGCTGGAACAGCGCCTCGCGGACAGGAATGCGGCTGACCCCGTAGGTTTCCGCCAGGGCGTCCTGCCGGAGCTGCGTGCCGGCGGGATGTTCGCCCGCCAGGATGGCCTGGCGCAGCCGGTCGACGATGGCGGCCGACAGCGTGCGGTGCTTGAGCGGTGCTGACATCCGATTCCGATAACCCCCGAACCGCCATCGGACCATGAATTTACCCGCTTGCCCATCCGTCGCAGGTGCAGCGCCGCCGCCGCGAACGCGGCATCGGCAGGAGCGAGAGAAAGTCCGTCCGAAGGCATTGACTCGCTAATTGTATAAAATCTACGATACCATAGTTCCAGAGCAAAACACATCGGGGATCCACCGATGGCGAACCAGGCCATGTCTTCCAGGCGCATGATCGCGCCCGCCGAGGCCCTGCAGTCTCTCTCAGCCGCCCTGCTGGCGGTGGAGCGCCTGGCCATCATGGGATTCATGTTCCTCCTCGCCGGGCTCATCCTGCTCAACGTCGTCACCCGCTACAGCGGCATGCCGATCTACTGGGTGGACGAATCCGCGATCTACTCCGTCGTCTGGCTCACCTTCATCGGCGCCTCCGCCATGACGCGGCTCAGACTCGACTTCGCCGTGGCGATGCTGACGGAGCGCCTGTCGGAGCGTGGCCGCAAGGTGGCCAAGGTGATCGCCACCGCCATGGTCGTGGTCTTCGGCCTGTCGCTGGCGGCCATGTGCTGGCTGTGGATGGACCCGGTGGGCATCGCGCGGGCCGGCTTCGACGCGCGCGCCTTCGCCGGCGAGACCTTCAACTTCCTCTACACCGAGCGCACCCAGACGCTGAACTGGCCGACCTGGATGCTCTATCTGATCCTGCCGATCTTCGCGGTGTCGATGACCATCCACGGCCTCGCCAACCTGGTCGAGGATCTCGGCCTGGTGCCGCCCGCCGCCCTCAAGGGGTTCGTGCTCTCCGACGTCGACGGGGTGAACTGATGATCACCTCCGCCGCCTTCCTCGCCGTCATGCTGGTCGGTGTGCCGATCGGCCTCTGCCTGTGCCTCGCCGGCATCGTCTACATCATCGCCTCCGGCAATCCGCTGCTGTTCCAGTCCTATCCGCTGCAGATGTTCGGCGGTGTCGACAGCTATGGCCTC
The DNA here is from genome assembly GCA_023416965.1 of Pseudomonadota bacterium. Taxonomy (GTDB): domain Bacteria; phylum Pseudomonadota; class Alphaproteobacteria; order Rhizobiales; family Phreatobacteraceae; genus Phreatobacter. The sequence continues at coordinate 11,407 of JAEZGJ010000209.1, forward strand.
ATCGCCATCCCGCTCTTCATCCTGATCGGCGAGATCATGAACGGCGGCGGCATCACCAAGCGCATCGTCGACCTCGCCATGGCGGTGATCGGCTCGGTGCGCGGCGGGCTCGCCTACGTCAACGTTCTCGCCAACATGTTCGTCGCCTCCATCCTCGGTTCGGCCACGGCGCAGGTCGCCATCATGGCGCAGATCATGGTGCCGGAGATGGAGAAGCAGGGCTACGACAAGACCTTCGCCGCCGGCCTCACCGCCTATGGCGGCATGCTCGGCCCGATCATCCCGCCCTCGGTCATGTTCGTCGTCTATTCGGTGCTGGCGCAGGTCTCGGTCTCGGACATGCTGATCGCCGGCATCGTGCCGGGCGTGCTGCTGACCCTGCTCTTCTTCGCCGTCATCGCCCTGATGGGCTATGTCTACAACTATCCGAAAGCCGAGAAGCGCACCGCCCGCGAGCGCATCGCCACCATCCTCGATGCCGCGCCGACCCTCGCCATTCCCGTCGTCATCGTCGGCTCCATCCTCGGCGGTCTCGCCAACGCCACCGAATCCGCCGCCATCGGAGCGGTCGCCGCCGCCCTCGTCGGCCGCTTCTGGACGAAGCAGTTCTCCTTCTCCCGCCTGCCCGAGATGATGCTGCGCGCCGGCGTCTATTCCGCCATCGTGCTGTTCCTGGTGGCGGCGGCCGCCGTCTTCTCCTGGATCCTCATCTACGGGAAGGTGCCGCAGGAGACCGCCGCCTGGATCCAGACGGTGGCGAAGGACCCCGTGTCCTTCATGCTGCTCGCCAACGTCATCCTGCTGGTCATCGGCACCATCATCGACGGCGTGCCGGGCCTGATCATGACCGTGCCGATCCTCCTGCCCATCGCCACCGAGGTCTATGGCATCGATCCGCGCCATTTCGGCGTCGTCGTGGTGATCAACCTCGTCCTCGGCCTGCTCTCGCCGCCGGTCGGCCTCTGCTTCTTCGTCGCCGCCGCGGTGACCGGTGCGAAGCCGGGGAAGATGTTCCTCGTCACCATGCCGTTCTTCGGCATCAGCTGCATCCTTCTGATCCTCCTGTCGCTCTACCCGTTCCTGTCCCTCGCCCTCCTCAAGTGAATGCCTCCCTCCAACCCCTTTAGGAGCATGACCATGACTCTCTCCCGCCGCCACCTCCTTGCCGCCGGCGCCGCCCTGCCGCTCGCCGCGCCCTCGCTGGCGCTGGCCCAGTCGAAGGAATTCCGCCTCGGCATCCTCACACCCGCCGGCCATCCCTGGAACCGCGCAGCGCTGAAGGTCGGCGAGGACCTGAAGGCCGCCACCAACGGCCGCCTGACGCTGACCGTCTTCCACTCCGGCCAGCTCGGCAACGAGGCCGCCATGCTGCAGCAGATGCAGTCGGGTGCCCTCGACATGGGCTGGATCATGGCCGCCGAGCTCGGCTCGCGCGTGCCCACCATCGCCGCCATCACCGCGCCCTACGTGGTCGACTCGACCCCGAAGATCGCCAAGCTCGTCCGCCATCCCGTGGCCGCCAAGCTCTTCGAGGTGCTTCCCCGGGAAACCGGCACGATCGGCCTTGCCTGGGGCATCACCGGCATGCGCGCCGTCTTCGCCGCCCGGGACATCTCCAAGGTCGCCGACATCCGCGGCATGAAGCTGCGCATCAACCCGACTCCGGTCTATCGCGATTTCTACCAGCTGCTCGGCGCCGCCCCGACGCCGATCCCGACGCCGCAGGTCTTCGACGCCATGACCAACGGCCAGGTCGACGGCCTAGAAGCCGATCTCGAGTTCTCCTGGAACCAGCGCTTCGACAAGCCGTCGAAGTCGATCCTGCAGATGAACGCCGTCTTCATGCCGGTCATCGCGCTGGTCTCGGGCCGCGTCTGGCAGACCGTCTCCGCCGCCGACCGCGAGCTCATCACCAAGACCGTGAAGGCCGCCCTCGATACCCAGATCGACGAGCTCGCCGGCAACGAGCCCAAGCTCGTCGAGCAGTTCAAGGCGACCGGCATCCCCTTCCGCAACGCCGATCCGAAGGATGCCGAGGCGGTCGTCGCCGAGTTCGACAAGATCTGGCTGCCCAAGGCGCCCATCCTCGCCGAGCTGCGCAAGGCCGGCGCCTCGCTCTGAGGCGAGGGGCACCGTCCGTCATTCCCATCCCCGTCGGCGGCGCCCTTCGCGCCTCCGGCCACGACCGATCATCTGGAGAAACCCCATGGCACCGCGCATTTCCTGGGAAGGCGTCTTCCCGGCCGTCACCACCCAGTTCCACGACGACCTCTCGCTCGACATCGACGCCACCGCCAAGGTGATGGACAACCTGATCCGCGACGGCGTGTCGGGCCTCATCGTCTGCGGTTCGGTGGGTGAGAACACCTCGCTCGAGCGCCGCGAGAAAATCCAGATCATGGAGGCGGCGAAGTCCGTCGCTGCCGGCCGGGTGCCGGTCCTCTGCGGCATTGCCGAGTTCACCACCGCCTTCGCGGTGGAGACGGCGAAGGAGGCCGCCCGCATCGGCATCGACGGCATCATGGTCATGCCTGCCCTGGTCTATTCCTCCAAGCCGCACGAGACGGCGCAGCATTTCCGCACGGTGGCGACCGCCACCGACCTGCCGGTGATGCTCTACAACAACCCGCCGATCTACAAGAACGACGTCACCCCGGACATCCTCGTCTCCCTCGCCGACGTGGAGACCGTCGTCTGCTTCAAGGACTCGTCCGGCGACACCCGCCGCTTCATCGACACCCGCAATATGGTCGGTGACCGCTTCGTGCTCTTCGCCGGCCTCGACGACGTCATCGTCGAGAGCGTCGCCATGGGCGCGGTCGGCTGGGTCTCCGGCATGTCCAACGCCTTCCCGCGCGAGGGCGAGACGCTGTTCCGCCTCGCCAAGGCCGGCCGCTTCAAGGAGGCCATGCCGCTCTACGAGTGGTTCATGCCCCTCCTCCACCTCGACGCGCGCCCGGATCTCGTCCAGTGCATCAAGCTGTGCGAGCACATCATGGGCCGCGGCACCGCGCTGACCCGTCCGCCGCGCCTCGCCCTGCTCCCCCACGAGGCGGCCGAGGTGCAGGCGATGATGGCGAAGGCCCTCGCCAACCGCCCGAAACTGCCCGACGTGGGCCTGAAGGTCGCCGCCTGACGGACCTTCAGCCGGCGCGTCCGTCCTCTCCGCAGGGCGGGCGCTGCCGGCAAGGATTAACCCATTCTTCGGCTGTGGCATGCTGGAATGCGCCGCAACCGAGGGTGGCATGAGCGAGAATGCACCGAACTTCAGTCCTCCCCGCTGGGCCCTGACCCGCTGGCTCGCGAGTTCGGGCCAGCCGATGCCCGACGACGTGCGGGCCGCGCTCGTCGCCTCGCTCTTCGGCGCCATGCCCATCTTCCTCGGCGGCGTCGCCAACACCATGGCCATCGCGCTCATCGTGGCCTTCTGGCACCCCGCGCCGCTGCTCATCGTCTGGTGCGCCCTCGAGGTGGTCATCTCCCTGACCCGCCTCGCCATCATGCTGCACGCCCGCCGCGCCGCCGCGCGTGATGGACGCACCTTCACCGACCTCAGTATCCTCCTCGCCGTCGCCTGGGGCTTCACCACCGGCCTCGGTGCCTGCCTCATCCTGCTCACCGGCGACTGGCCCACCGCCATCGTCGTCTGCATCTCCGCCGCCGGCATGGTCGGAGGCATGTGCTTCCGTTATGTGGGCGCCCCGCGCCTGGCCACCGCCGTCATCGCCGGCGCCCTGCTGCCCGCCACCACCGGCGCCCTTCTCTCCGGCAATCCGATCCTGCTCGTCTCGGCCGTCCAGGCCCCGGCCCTTCTCGTCGCCATGAGCATGGCGGCCTTCCAGCTCCACCGCATGCTCGTCGCCACCATGATGGCGGAGCGGGAGCACCTGCAGCGCACCCGTCTCGATCCCCTCACCGGCCTCGCAAACCGCAACGGCCTCGCGGACGACCTGAACGCGCGTCTCGCCCGCATTGCCGGACAGGAGGGGGCCTTCGCCCTCCTCTATCTCGACCTCGACGGGTTCAAGACGGTCAACGACACCCATGGCCACCTCGTCGGCGACCGGGTGCTTGCCATGGCGGCCGAACGCCTGCGCGAGAGCCTCTCGCCCGGCGACACGGCCGGTCGTCTCGGCGGCGACGAATTCGTGGTGCTGGCCGCCGGCGGCAGCGAGATTCAGGCCCTCGGCCTCGCCCGCCTCCTGCTCTCGGAAATCTCCGCACCCTATCCGCTGGCCGATGGCCGCACGGCGCGCATCGGCGTCAGCATCGGCGTCGCCCTCGCTCCCGCCGACGGCGACGACGCCGACACGCTGATGACCCGGGCCGACACCGCGCTCTACGTTGCCAAGGCCCGCGGCAAGGCCTCCGTCGCGCTGGCCAGCGAGGTCGACGGTGACACCCGCTCGCTCTGGGATGCCATGCGGCGAGCCGGCGCCGGTTCCCACGACCACCATCTCGCCCGTGCGGGCTGACGGCCTACCCTCCTACCGGGAGATCGGACCGCAGCACCGGTTTTTTTGTACCGCCATTTACGAGGCGTTGAGACGCTTCCGTCATCAGTCCGGCACGTTCTGGCGGAGTCGCGCGAATGCAGACTGATCACGTCGTCTTTTCCCCACCCGCGTGGCGCCTGACGCGCTGGCTCGCGGCTGTCCCCCAGAATATTCCGGACACCATCCGACACCGGCTGATCGGGGAGCTGTTCGGCAACCTCCCCGTCTTCTTCGGCGGCCTCATCGCCACCATGGTCGGCCCCCTCAGCGTCGTGGTCTTCAAGCCAAGCTTCTGGTTCATCGTCTGGCTGGCTGTCGAGGCCGTCATCTGCGCCGTCCGCCTGGGCGTGCTCGCTCATGGCCGGCGCGCCGCGCGGCGCGGGGAGCGGACCTATACCGATCTGCACATCGTCATGGCGCTCGCCTGGAGCGCCAATCTGGGGCTTGGCTGCCTCATGGCAATCCTCTCGGGCGACTGGCTGATTGCCACCGTCGCCTGCGTCCCCGCCGCGGCCATGGTGGGCGGCATCTGCTTCCGCAACTTCGCCGCCCCCCGCCTCGCCTCGGCGATGATCGCCCTGTCCCTGTCGCCGATGCCCATCGCCACGCTGCTGTCCGGCGAACCGGCGCTCCTCGGCGTCACGCTCCTCGTGCCGCTCTTCCTCTTCAGCATGACCGTCTCCGCCTTCCAGATGAACGCGACGGTCGTCTCCGCCATGGTGGCCGAGCAGGAGATTCGCCACCGCGCCTGCCACGACGACCTCACCGGCCTGTGCAACCGCGCGCACCTCGTCAGCCAGCTCGGCGACCGCCTCGTCCGCGGGCGGCCGGACGGCCTCGCCGTCTTCTATCTCGACCTCGACGGCTTCAAGCAGGTCAACGACACCTTCGGCCACGGCGCCGGTGACCGCCTCCTGCAACTGATCGCCGAACAGCTGAATGCCGCTGTTCGGCCGGGAGACATCACCGCCCGCCTTGGCGGCGATGAGTTCGTCGTGATTGCCGACGGGCTCGGCCGCGACGACGCCCTCGCCTTCGGCAGGCGCCTCTCCGACAGGATCGCGCGCAGTTATCACGTGGACGGGCATGACTGCGCCATCGGCGTCAGCGTCGGCGTCGCCCTTGCGCCCGCCCACGGCAGCGATGCCCGCAGCCTGCTGGCGGCAGCCGATGCCGCTCTCTACACCGCCAAGGGAGTCAGCGCTCCGGCCGTCGTCATGGCCGGTGATCCCGGCGCGGACGCGCCGCCCCTCGCACCGGTCGGCGCCCTGCCGCTGGGGCGGCCGCTGCGGCTGCAACCCAACCCGTCCTGACAAGCGGTTGCGCGGCGCCCGCCGGGGCCGCATACCCTCGTCAGTCCAGACCGGGGATCCGCATCATGTCCCGTTTCACCTTCGCCTGCATCGACGGCCATACCTGCGGCAATCCGGTCCGCGTCGTCACCGGCGGATCGGTCCCGCAGCTCAGAGGCTCGACCATGTTCGAGCGCCGCCAGGATTTCCTGGCGCACCACGACTGGATCCGCACCAGCCTGATGTTCGAGCCGCGCGGCCACGACATGATGTCGGGCTCGATCCTCTATCCGCCGACCCGGCCGGACTGCGACGTCGGCATCCTCTTCATCGAGACCTCGGGCTGCCTGCCCATGTGCGGCCACGGGACCATCGGCACGGTGACCACCATCATCGAGCACGGCCTGGTCACGCCCAGGACGCCGGGCGTGCTGATGATCGACACGCCGGCCGGCCTTGTCGAGGCGCGCTATGTGCAGAACGGCCCCTATGTGGAGAGCGTGCGCCTGACCAACGTGCCGTCCTTCCTGCTGGGTCGCGGCTACGAGGTGGAGGTCGAGGGGCTGGGCACGCTGACGGTGGACGTCGCCTATGGCGGCAACTTCTACGCCATCGTCGAGCCACAACCCGGCTATGGCGACCTCGACGACCTCCAGCCCTCCGAGGTGGTCCGCTTCTCGGGCCTGCTGCGCCGCGCCTTCAACGACCGCCATGCCATCGTGCATCCGGAGAACCCGGCGCTGGACCGCCTGACCCACGTGCTGTGGACTGGCGCGCCGCGCAACGGCGGCACGGCGCGCAACGCCGTCTTCTATGGCGACAAGGCTATCGACCGCTCGCCCTGCGGCACCGGCACCTCGGCCCGCATGGCGCAGCTCGCCGCCACCGGCCGGCTGAAGGAGGGAGAGGACTTCGTCCACGAATCGATCATCGGGTCGACCTTCACTGGCCGGATCGAGGGACGGGCGAAGGTCGGTGGCCTCGACGCGATCATCCCCTCCATCGAGGGCTGGGCCCGCGTCACCGGCATCAACACCATCTTCGTCGACCACCGCGATCCCTACTGGCAGGGCTTCCAGGTGGCCGACAGGTAGGCTGTCCCGTTCACCAGGACGACGGCGGTTGTCTGCCGGACGGCCAGCCCTTGCCGGTCAGCCCTGCGGCGCCACCACCGGATGGGCGGCGCGATAGGGCTCGATGCGCACGATGCCGGCGGCCATGAGCGCCACCTTGCCCGTCGGCGCCATGACCAGCGCGCCGCCGTCGCCGCGGCGCACGCCATATTGCCAGACGGTCATCTGGCCCCCGGCGGCGATCTTCCGCGCCAGCGCCTCGACCGGATCGCCGCTGCCGAGCGCCGCGATCTCCGCGGCCGTCAGGCCGACGACGATCGTGTCCCGCGGGCCAACGACGTTGAACAGCGTCACGGCGGGCGCGGACTGCGCCAGCGCCTGGCCGAGCGCGAAGGGAACGGCGGCCGCACCGGCGGCGAGGGAGGCGAGAACGCGGCGGCGGTTCGCCTGGCGCAGCATGAGGGCAGTCATGGGATCGGTCTCCGGGCAGCGGGCGACGGCTCGCGTTCGCCGAGGCTTGTGGCGCCCCGCGGTTTCAGCCGGGCGATCCGCGCCGGCGCCGCCGTTTCAGGACTGAAAAGCAACACCGGGTGGCTGCTCCTCGCCCGGCCACATCGACAGCGCTTGACAGGGGCGGCGCCGGACCGGATTAAGTTACGTTGTAACATTGCATTGCGCCGGAGTTGTCATGCGCCCCGCCCGTCTCGCCCTCTCCTCGGCAAGCCTCCTGGTTCTCGCCGCGGTCACGCCGGCTGCGGCCCAGACCGCCCTGCCGGAGATCCTCATCGAGGCGCCGCGCAATCCCGACGGCGCGACGCGCGACCTCGGCCTCACCGACGGCCAGCTGCAGGTGATCGACCGCGCCTTCGTTCCCGTCACCGTGATCCCCGAGGCGGACATCCGCCGCAACGGCGGCGGCACGCTGGGTGACCAGCTCAACAATACGCCGGGCGTCACCGGTTCCAGCTTTGCCCCCGGCGGCGCCAGCCGGCCCATCATCCGCGGCCTCGACAATGCCCGCATCCGTGTCCAGGAAAACGGCATCGGGTCCCAGGACGTCTCCGACCTCTCCGAGGACCACGCCGTGCCCATCGACCCGCTCGCCGCGGAGCGCATCGAGGTCATTCGGGGTCCGGCGGCGCTGCGCTTCGGCTCGCAGGCCATCGGCGGCGTCGTCAACGTCACCAACGAGCGCATCCCCACCCGGCTCGGTCCTCCCGGCGTCTCCGGCATGATGACCGGCGGCCTCTCCTCGGTGGACCGCGGCATCGACGGCGCCGCCCGCGTGCGCGGCTCCTCCGGCCAGTGGGCCTTCTCCGCCGACGTCTTCGGCCGCAATGCCGGCGACTACTCGACCCCGCAGGGCCGCCAGGACAATTCCTTCGCCCGCACCTTCGGCGGCTCCTTCGGCGCCTCCTACTTCTTCGACCAGGGCTATATCGGCGCCGCCATCTCGCAGTTCCGCTCGCTCTACGGCATTCCCGGCGCCAGTTCGGCGCCGGACCGGGTGCGCATCGACATGATCCAGACCCGCCTCACCTCGAAGGGCGAAATCCGCTTCGACGGCTCGGTGGTCGACAATGTCCGCTTCTGGCTCGGCGGCTCGCTCTACCGCCACAACGAGCAGGCGCTCGAGCTCGGCTCCTTCGCCACCGCCTCCACCTTCCGCAACCAGGAACTGGAGGGCCGGGTCGAGACAGCGTTCCGGCCGTTCCAGACGGGGCTCGGCACGCTCAACACCACCTTCGGCGTCCAGTTCGGCGCCCAGAGCCTCGGCACGTCGGGGGAGGCCGGCGGCCTGCTCGCGCCCACCAACACCCGCACCGCCGCCGCCTTCCTGTTCAACGAGCTGGCGCTGACCCAGACCACCCGCCTGCAGGCGGCCGCCCGCATCGAGCAGGCGCGCGTCTCCGGCACCGCCTCGCTGTTCCCGACCGGGTTCGACCCCGCCGGCGGCGCACCGATGGAGTTCGGCGCAGTCCGCAACTTCACGCCGATGAGCGCCAGCCTCGGCCTCCTGCAGAACCTGCCCGGCGGCTGGGTGGCGAGCCTCACCGGACAATATGTGGAACGCGCCCCGCGTGCCCAGGAGCTCTATTCCAAGGGCCCGCACGAGGCCTCCGGCACCTTCGAGATCGGCAATCCCAACCTCGCCAAGGAGCGCGCGCAGACGATCGAGCTCGGCCTCAGGCGGGCGCAGGGCGCCTGGCGCGTCGACGCCACGGCCTATTACACCCGCTATTCCGGCTTCATCTACAAGCGCCTGACCGGCCTCACCTGCGACGACGACTTCGCATCCTGCGGCTCGGGCGGCGGCACCGAGCTGCGCCAGCTCGTCTTCTCCCAGCAGGACGCCACCTTCTACGGCGTCGAGCTGCGCGGTCAGGTCGATATCGGCGAGATCGCCGGCGGCACCTTCGGCGTCGAGGGCCAGTACGACTTCGTCCGCGCCACCTTCGCCGACGGCACCAACGTGCCGCGCATCCCGCCGCACCGGCTCGGCGGCGGCCTGTTCTGGCGCGACGCCAACTGGTTCGCCCGCGTCAGCCTGCTGCACGCCTTGGCGCAGAACCAGATCGCTGCCGAGGAGACGGCCACCCCCGGCTACAACCTGCTCAACGCCGAGATCAGCTACCGCATGAACCTGAAGCCGGGCCAGGGCGCCCAGAGCCTCACCTTCGGTCTCGTCGGCACCAACCTGCTCAATGCCGACATCCGCAACCACGTCTCCTTCAAGAAGGACGAGGTGCTGATGCCGGGCCGCGGCGTGCGCTTCTTCACCACAGTCCGGTTCTGACGCCGCCCCCTCCCTTCGCCCGCGTTGACACCCGGGCGGAGGGGGCATTTCAATCGGTTCGCTGCCGGCTCCCCCGGCCGACGACGGGCTGACCCATGCCGCGCCCCCGCGCCGCCGACTTCGAGGACAAGTGCCGCCAGATCCGTCAGGCGGCCGCCCTGCTCTTCGCCCAGAAGGGCTACGACCGCACCTCGATCGGCGACATCGCCCGCGCCTGCGCCATGTCGAAGCCGCTGGTCTACCACTACGTGGCGAGCAAGGAGGACCTGCTCGTCGCCATCATCGCCGACCATATCGAGGACCTGACGGAGCGCGTCCGCCGGGCGGCGCGCCGGGCGGCGCCGGACGGCCGGCTGCGGGCCGTCGCCCAGGCCCTGCTCGACGGCTACCGGCAGACCGACGCCCTCCACAAGATCCACATCAACGAGCTCTCGCGCCTGCCCGCCGGGGCCCAGTCCTCGCTCATGGCGGTGGAGCGCGAGCTCGTCGCCATCTTCTCCGACGCCCTCGTCGCAGCCGTCCCGGAGCTTCACGGCTCGTCGCGTCTGACGCCGGTGACCATGTCGCTGTTCGGCATGCTCAACTGGCACTGCATGTGGTTCCGCGCCGACGGGCCGATGTCGCGCGAGGCCTATGCCGACTTCGCCACCGGCCTCATCGTCGCCGGTGCGCGCGACCTGGCCGCAGGTGCCAGGGTGCTGGCGGCGGAGTAGCGGCCCCTTGCCGCCCCGAGGGGAAGCGCAGACAGTGCGGCCATGGCGACCTATGCGAGTTCCCTGACCCGGCCCGGCCTGCGCGGCATCCTCACCGGCACGCTGGCGGTGCTGACGGCCGCCCTCATCCTCTCGGTCACCGCCGTGGTGGTCTGGACCGCGACCCGCGAGGCGCAGCGCTCCATCGGCCGCTCCCTCGGCGATCTCGCCGCCTATATGCGCGAGGCGCTGGAGAGCGACGTCTTCGAGCGCTGGCGCTCGGCCCGCACCCTCTCCACCCTGCCCGCCTTCACAAACCCGGCCAGCGCCTATCCGGGCAAGCGCGTCATCCTCGACAGGCTGAAGGGCAATGTGGAGGAGATCGTCTGGGTCGGATTCGCCGATCTCTCCGGCCGCGTCACCGTCGGCTCCGGCGGCGCCAACGAGGCGGCCGACGTGACGGACCGGCGCTGGTTCGCCGCGGCTCGCGAGCGGCCGGCTCCGACCCCGGGGGAGCCCGAGCGCCCGACCATCCAGACCACGCCCGGCGAGCGGGTCGTGGAGATCGGCGTCAATGTCCGCGACGCCTCGGGCGGGTCGGTCGGCGTCCTCGGCATGCTGGTGAGCTGGGACTGGCTCGGCCACCTCCGGCGCTCCCTCCTCGACCGCTCCCAGGGCCGCCAGTCCGACCTCGAGGTCATCGTGCTGGACCGCGAGGGCCGCACCGTCATCGGCGACCAGAACCATCTCGGCGCCACCCTCGCCCGCCAGATCGCCCAGCGCCCCGACGGCTTCGCCATCGACACCCTCCCCGACGGCCGCACCATGGTGATCGGCACCAGCCGCGCCTCCGGCGGCCGCGGCATCGAGGGCCTCGGCTGGCAGATCGTCGTCACCTCCAGCGCCGCCGTCGCCTTCGCTCCGGTGGACGAGCTGCGCCGCCAGATCATCACCGCCGGCGGCCTCGTCGGACTCATGGTGCTCGCCGCCGGCTGGTGGGTGGCCGGCCGCATCGCCAGCCCCCTCCAGGCCATCGCCGCCCGCGCCGACCGCGTCGGGCTCGCCGAGGCTCTTGACGGCGTGGAGATCGAGGTTCCGAAATCCTCCTCCCGCGAGATCGTCTCCCTCGCCGCCTCGCTGCAGGGCATGATCGACCGCCTCGCCGACAACGAGGAGGCGCTGAAACACCTCGCCAACACGCTGGAGCACCGCGTGGCCGTGCGCACCGCCGAGCTCGAGGCGGCCAACCGGGCGCTCTCCGCCGCCCGCGACGACGCGGTCGCCGCCACCGCCGCCAAGTCGCGTTTCCTCGCCGCCGCCAGCCACGACCTGCGCCAGCCGCTGCACGCCCTCTCGCTCTTCGCCAATGCCCTCTCGCGCCGGGTCCAGGGCGAGGAGCCGCGCCGCCTCGTCGCCAATATGGAGACGACGCTCGGCTCACTGCAGGACATGTTCAACGCCCTGCTCGACGTCTCCCGCCTCGACGCGGGCATCGTCGTCGCCGAACCGCGCACCTTCGTCATCGGCGACCTCCTCGAACGCGTCGCCGCCGGCTTCCGCGCCCAGGCCGCCGCCCACGGCCTCGAATTCCGCCTCGTCCCCTCCCGCCTCGCGGTCGTCTCCGATCCGATCCTCATCGAGACCGTGCTGCGCAACCTCGTCGGCAACGCCTTGAAATTCACCGCCTCGGGCAAGGTGCTGGTCGGCGTGCGCCGACGCGGCGACATGGCGGTGCTGGAGATCCACGACACCGGCCCGGGCGTCGCCGAGGAGGATCGCGAGCGCGTCTTCGAGGAGTTCGAACGCACCAAGGCCGCTGCCCACGGCCAGAACGACGGCCTCGGCCTCGGCCTTTCGATCGTCAGGCGCCTGTGCAACCTGCTCGGCCACCGCATCCTGCTGACGAGCCGCCACGGCCGCGGCACCGTGTTCCGGGTCGAACTGCCGCTCGCGGCCAGGGCCCTGCCCCTCGTTGAGGCGCCGGCCGTCCAGCCGGACCTGTCGCTCGCCGGCCGCCACATCCTCGTGCTCGACGACGAGCCGATGATCGTCGACGCCCTGGCCCGCACCCTGCGCGACGACGGCGCCACCGTCACCGCCGCCTGCAGCAGCGCCGAGGCGACCGAGGCGCTCGCCGGGGAGCGCGCGGTCGACCTCGCCGTCATCGACCTCCAACTCGAGCGCGGCGTCGACGGGCTCGACCTCATCGAAAGCTGGCGGCGGGAGCGCGCCTTTGCGCGGCCCGCCCTCATCGTCACCGGCGCCACCGATCCGCAGACCCTGGCGCGGCTGCAGGCGAGCGGCACCCCCTGGCTGACGAAGCCCGTGGCCGTTCCGGTCCTGCGGGCGGCGCTGGCGCGGCTGGTGGGTTGAAAGCTCAGCCCCGCGCCAGGAGCGGCGCGGCGACGGCCACGGCGGCGGCGCGGTTCGACACGCCGAGATGGCGGAAAACGGCGGCGAGATGGATCTTCACCGTGCCGTGGCCGAGGTCGAGCGCCCGGGCGATCTCCTTGTTGGAGCGCCCTTCCACCAGGAGGCCCAGCACGTCGCGCTGGCGCGGCGTCAGGCGCGCGAGGTCGATGGCGCCGGCGCCGGGCTCGGAGGCCGCCGTGGTGCCCTGCGCCAGGCTCGCCGGCACGTAGATGGAGCCGCCGAGGATCGATTGCAGCGCCGCCACGAGATCGTCGTCCCTGAGGCCCTTCGGCACGAAGCCGTTGACCCCCGCGGCGAGCGCGGTGAGCACGTCGGCCCGGTTGTCGGAACCGCTGACAACGGCGATGGGCAGGTCGGGATAGCATTCGCGCACGGCGGCGAGAGAGGCAGCGCTCTGCATGCCGGGCATGGAAAGGTCGAACAGCGCGAGGGTGATGCCCTCCGTCTCGCCGAGCCGGGCGAGCGCCTCGTCCAGCGAAGCGGCCTCCTCCACGGCGTCGAAGCCGAGCCTGTCCTTCAGGGTGAAGGCGAGGCCCATCCGGTACATTCCGTGGTCGTCGGCGATGACGGCGATACGCGACATGGACGCAAGCCCTAGGGCCCGCGCGGGATCCCTGTCAATGCGCCCGCCGCACGGGGCAGATCACGGCCCCGCGACCCTGCCCTGCCGCCACCCGCATCACTCCGCCGGCTGGCCGTGCACCGCACCGGCGGGCGCCTGCGCCG
>JAEZGJ010000220.1 GCA_023416965.1 Pseudomonadota bacterium
CCTCCTGACGCGCCTCCGGCCGCCCTTCGGCGGGCGGCCGAGGCCGCCCGGCACGTGCCCGCTCCACCGCTGTCCTGCCGGCGGCCCCGCCCCAAGTTGCCTCGCCATGACGGTTGCAGTCCCCATCGCCACCATCCTCGACCGGCTGGCGAAGCTCCACCCGAAGCTGATCGACCTGTCGCTCGACCGGATGACGGGAGCGCTGGAGCGGCTCGGCAATCCTCACCTCGCCCTGCCGCCGGTGATCCATGTCGCCGGCACCAACGGCAAGGGTTCGACCTCGGCCTTCGCCCGCGCTTTCCTTGAGGCGTCCGGCCGCACGGTCCACGTCTACACCTCGCCCCATCTCGTGAAGTTCAACGAGCGCTTCCGGCTGGGCGCCGCAGGCGGCGGGCGGCTGGTGGACGACACCACGCTCGCGGACATCCTGCTCGAGGTGGAGCGGGTCAACGAGGGCCAGCCGATCACCCAGTTCGAGATCACCACCATCGCCGGACTGATGCTCTTCGCCCGACATCCGGCCGATGCGGTGATTCTGGAGGTCGGCATGGGCGGACGGTTCGACGCCACCAACGTGGTGCCGCGGCCGGCGGTCAGCGTCATCACGCCGGTGTCGATGGACCATGCGGATTTCCTCGGCGATACCGTCGCCAAGATCGCCGGCGAGAAGGCAGGTATCCTCAAGCGCGGCCGGCCGGCCGTCATCGCCCGGCAGACGCCCGAGGCCATGGCGGTCATCGAGGCGGCGGCGGAAGCGACGCGCTCGCGCCTGTTCGTGTCGGGGCTCGACTGGTTCGCCCGCTCCGAGAATGGCCGCTTCGTCTTCCAGGACGAGGACGGGCTGATCGATGCGCCGCCGCCGCGGCTCGCCGGCGCCCATCAATTCGAGAATGCCGGCACGGCCCTCATGGCCGTGAAGACCGCCGGCTTCTCCATGACGACGGCCGCCGTGGAGCGGGGACTGCAGACGGTCGCCTGGCCCGGCCGGCTGCAGCGGCTCACCGGAAACATCCTCGCGGCGCTGCCCACCGGGGCCGAGGTCTGGCTCGATGGCGGTCACAATCCCGGCGGCGGCGAGGTGCTGGCCGAGGCGGTCGCCACCATGCAGGCGCGCCAGCCCAAGCCCCTGGTGATGATCGCCGGCATGATCTCGACCAAGGATCCGCGCGGCTTCCTCGATCATTTCCGCACCCTCGCACCGCGGGTCCTGACGGTGCCCTTCAGCTATCCGGCGGCCCTCTCCGCGCCTGCCCTCGCCGAGGCGGCGCGGGCGGCGGGCCTTGATGCCATGGCCTGCGACAGCCTCGATGCGGCACTGGCAGCCGTGAGGGGCGAGCCGGGGCGCCTGCCGCCGCGGGTGCTCATCACCGGCAGCCTCTATCTCGCCGGCGAGGTGCTGGCGCGGGACGGCTGGGAGCCCGCCTGACGCCATAGCGGAACCCGTCAGGCCCGCCTCTCGTTGGTATCCGACCCGAGGAGGACAGCCATGGACGATCCAGACCAGACCGCCCCCGCTCCGCGCGACGATGGACAGGTGCCGCCGCGCCCGCCCACATCACGCGAGAAGGACGAGATGGCGACCGGCAACCGCCGTGCCGAGGCACCTGCGAAGAAGGCGCTGCCGGTCGAGGACCTCAACGCCTCCAACGACAAGTAGGTCAGAACCGGCGGCGGAAGCCGAAGAGGTCGCTGTCGGGATCGCCGTTCCCTGCGATGTGTCCTCGGAGGATCTGCGAAGCCATCATCGAGAAGGTGATGCCGTTGCCGCCATAGCCGAGCACGGCATAGCAGCCGGGGAGCCGCGGCACCGGGCCTATGGAGGGCGTCCCCGTCTCAGACGCCCCGAAGGAGCCGCACCAGGCGTAGTCGGCCTCGGTGTCGAGGCCGGGCATGAGCCGGGCGAGCTTCGCCTGGATGGTCTTGATCTTCATCGGCAGCAGCGCGTCCCGTGCCTCCTCGTCGGCGAGATCCTCGTCCTCGCCGCCGCAGATGATCCGGCCGTCCTGGTCGGCGCGCAGATAGAGATAGGGGTCGGACGCTTCCCAGACGAAGGGGAGGTCGGAGGCGAAGGCGCGCGGCTGCTGACGCGTGGCCAGGCAATAGGTCGCGACGACGCGGTGGCCCATGCGCGGCACCCTGCGTGGCAATTCGTATCCGGTGGCGAAGACGAGATGGCGCCCCTCCACCGTCGGCCCATTCTCCGTCTCCAGCGATACGCCGGGGCCCGCGGCATCGACCCGGCTCACGGTGACGGGCGCATAGAGCCGCGCACCGCGGTCGAGGGCCGCACGCAGGAAACCGGCGGCGAGGCGACGGGGATCGGCGGCGAGATTGCCGTGGCCCAGAATGGCGGCCCGGCCGGCAAGGCCGTAGCGCTCGGTGACAGCCGGGCCGCTGAGCAAGGACACCTCGAACCCGGCCCGGCGCCGGGCGGCCGCCTCCGCCTCCAGCCCTTCGCGGTCGAGGAGATCGCCCTGGAGATAGAGCGTGTCGCGATCGGAGAGCCCCGCGTCGATGCCGAGATGGGCGGCGCGTTCGCGCAGGGCCACGAGGGCGAGCTTGGACCGCCGCCAGATGCGCTCCGCCCGGTCCAGCCCGATCCGCGCCGCGAGCTTGGTCAGCGGCGTATCGATCTCGTATTGCAGCAGCGCCGTGGAGGCGGGCGTCGATCCGAGCAGCGGGCCGCGGCGGTCGAGGATCACCACGTCGAGACCGGCGTCGGTCAAGGCGTCGGCGACCATGGCTCCGGAAATGCCGGCGCCGACGACGATGACGTCGGCCTTCACGGCGCGGGCCAGCGGGGCGTGGGGAACGGCGGCGAGCGGCCGCGACATCCAGGGGGATCGGCCCGTGCGCAGATCCTTGGCGACGGTCGCGGCCATGCGGAAACCTCAGGCGTGGTGGAAGGACGGACGACCGGTCGCCGGCCATCAGCAGACAGGAATGCGCCGGGAGGGCGTTTGGTTCCGCTTCCCCCATTACCTCCAGCGGTAGCGCACGGTGTTCTCAGGCTAGGCGGCTGGCGATCAGACCGAGGACGCGCCAGGTTCGCCGGCGGGCCGCCATCCACCAAGGGTCATCCGGCGGCCGGGTCCGTGACCCGAGGATCAGTCCGCCCGTCGGAACGCGCTCGAGAACGCCCACCAGGACATCGCCATCGGTGACGTAGGGGTCGCCACCGCCATTGCGCCCGGCAAGGGTCGCGCCGGAACCGGGGATGAAATAGCTCACGGCCAGTTGGCCGGCGCCTGCGAGGCTGTCCATCAGGAAGGCGCGTTCGGCATCGACATCCGGCGCGATGTGGTGGGTGATCTGCCCGGTCAGATGGCTGAAGCCGACACCGCGGTCGAAGCTCGCCGCTCCCAGGAAGAGCGCCGGACGGTCGCCTTCGGCGTCGAGGGCCCGCCAGAAGCGGACATGGTGGCGTCGGTCCGCCGAGCCGCCGACCGGCTTTTCGAAGGCGAGGTCCTGGATCCGGCCCTCGAAGAGGAGGGGCGAGACGGGCGCGTCGGGATAGGGTCGGTCGAGGGCGACGGAGAGGCCGATGGCGAGAGCCGTCCGCAGCGTCACCGGATCGGCCGGGCGCCACCCTGCCGCATGCATGGCGGCGGCGACGGCTTCGGGGCCGCCGACCAGCCCGACATTGATGGGATCACCGGGAATTCCGCTGGCCGTCGTCGTCACCATGGGCCGGCGCGCAAGGCCGGGATGGTGCTCGTGCCGCCACCAGAGTTCAGGCGCCACGCCATAGGCGAGCGCAAGATAGAGGGTGGCGACAAGGGCCAGCAGGGCCAAGATGCGGCCCAGCCGGCGGGAGGGGCGGCGGGAGTTCATGACGGAAGCCTAGCCGCGCCGGCACAGGCTCGCCACGGCGGCAAAATCCTGCTGTGGTCCCCGCCATGAACCGACGGAACTTACGGTCAGGCACGAAACGGCACGGACGGGTGCGGCTTCTGGCTGCGATGTGCGTACTCGCCGGGCTCGTGGGCGCCGTGGGGCCTGCGGCTGGCCAAACGGCGGCCTTTCCCCCGGCCGATCGCAACCGGCTCGACAGACTATGCCGCGCCACCGGCACCGCGCCCCCCTCCCCCGCGGCACTGGCCATCGCCGGCACGGCGGTCCGGGAACACGATACCTTCGGCGGCCATCTGATCGCGGCTGGCGGAGCACTGGTCCGGTTCGGCGCGGTGGAGACGGATGCGACCCGCGACGAGGCAGCCGGTCGCGGCGCGCCCTGGCGGCAGGTCATGCGCTATTGGGAGACCCTGGGGTCCTTGAGCGAGGGGCCTCTGCAGGTCCGCCGCGTCCCGCGCCTTGCCGACGATGCGGCGGCGCCGGGCGGAGGCGAGCTCGTGCCGCTCGCGGATGTCCTCGCCCGCCTGCCCGGCTCGAACCTGCCCGAGGCCGAGAGAGAGGCGCTGGCGCAGGCAGCCTTCCGGGCGGCGGCCTCCGACATTCCATGGTCGGCCGCCTTCGTCTCCCATGTTGTGCTCACCGCGGGCGTGTCGCGGCTGCGCTTCCAGGCGGCGATGGCCCATCTGGACTACGTCAGCGAAGCGGCACGGCGGAGCCGCGACGAGGTCCAGGGACTGACCGCCGGCGCCTTCTACAGGGCCTGCGACCCGAGGACGACGCGGCTGCGTCCCGGCGACCTCCTGTGCCTGCACCGGCACGGGATGCCCGGCGACTTCGCCGCCCTCGTTCCGGCGCTGGGGTCGGGGGAGCGCCCGGTCTGGAACCTCCATTGCGACGTGGTGGTGGCGACGGATGCACGCCGCCGATTGGCGACGCTCGTCGGCGGGAACGTGCTGCAATCGGTGGCGCGGCGCGACCTCAGGACCGACGGGCGGGGCATTCTGGCCAGACCGCGGCGCAGCGCGGCCTGCCCTGCCGAGGCGCGGATCGGGCCGCTCTGCAATCCGGAAGCGGCTCCGTGGTTCGTCGTGCTTCAGGCGACCGACCCTGCCGATCCCTGAGACCGCGCCTGCAATGAATGCAGGCCTGCCCACAAGACGGGCGCGACCTGCCGCCCGTGCTTCTGCTATTGTTGCACTGCAATAAGGAGTCGCGCCATGTCGGAGCACGTGCTGCGCCACCGGTTCCACGAAGACGCCATCGCCCTCGTCCTGGGCACGCTCTTCGTCGCCCTCGGCATTGCCTTCTACGCCAAATCCTCGCTGCTCACGGGGAGCACGGTGGGGATCGCCCTCCTGCTCAGCTATGCGACGCCGCTGAATTTCTCCGCCTTGTTCCTGCTGGTGAACCTCCCCTTCTTCGCCCTGTCGCTGCTCAGGCTCGGCTGGGCCTTCACGGTCAAGACCCTGGCGGCGGTGCTGCTGGTGTCGGTGTTCTCGCGGCTCATGCCCTTCTGGCTGGAGATCGGCCATCTCAATTCCGTCTATGCCGCCATCGTCGGCGGCGGCCTGTTCGGCATCGGCCTCCTCATCCTGTTCCGCCACGGCATGAGCCTCGGCGGCGTCAGCATCCTCGCCTATTACCTGCAGGAGCGGCATGGCCTGCGCGCCGGCTATTTCCAGCTCGGCGTCGACATGCTGGTCATGCTGGCGGCGACCGCCGTCATCAGCCTCGACCTCGTGGCGCTGTCGGTGGCCGGGGTCACCGTCCTCTGCTCGATCCTCGGCATGAACCACCGCCCCGGGCGCTATGTCGGCGTGAGCTGACCGGACCTCAATAGGCGTCGCGGCGGCGGATGAGCGCCACCGCGGCGAAGGCGCCGACCGCCCCGACCACCGACAGCGCCACCATGGGCACGGGGCTCATGGTCGTGCCGACCAGCGTGCCGGCGATCTGCGCCGCGATGGCGCCGAGCCCCATCTGGGCGAAGCCGACGATGCCCGAGGCCGAGCCCGCCGCCTCGGGCCTGACGCTCACGGCGCCGGCGATAGAACCGGGCAATTGCAGGCCATTCGCGAAGGCGATCCCCGCCTGCGGCAGGAACAGCCAGGCGGGGTGGACCATCCAGCCCGCCAGCGCGATGGCGAACTGGATCAGCGCCATCAGCACCATCATGGCACTTCCCCAGCGGATCAGCCGGTCGGAGCCGAAGCGGGCGGCATAGCGGCCGCAGACCGCATTGCCGAGCATGTAGCCGCAGGCATTCACCATGAACCACAGGCCGTAGACGGTCGACGACTGGCCCATCAACGTGACGGTGACGTGCGGCGCGCCGCCGACGAAGGCGAAGAAGGTGATGGAGGACAGGGCGCCGATCAGCAGGTAGCCGACGAAGACGCGGTCGCGGCAGAGGGCGCCGGCGTCGCGCAGGAGCTGCCCGAAGCTCGGCGAGGAGACGACGGCGCGGGTCTCCGGCAGGCGCACGACGGCGAGCGCCAGGGTGACGAGGGCGATGCAGGCCGTGGCGGCGAAGACCCAGCGCCAGCCGATCGTCTCGGTCATCAGACCGCCGATGGAGGGCGAGACCATCGGTGCCACCACCATGGCCATGGTGACCCAGCCGATCATCGAGGCTGCGCGATCCCGGTCGAAGACGTCGCGGATGATGGCGCGGCCGATGACCTGGCCGGCGGAGGCGCCGAAGCTCTGCAGCACGCGGGCGACGATGAGCATGGCGGCGCTGGCGGCGAGCGCCGCGAAGAGGCTCATGGCCGCGGTCACGGCGAGGGCGCCGATGATGACCGGGCGGCGGCCGTAGCGGTCCGAGAGCGGCCCGAGGAAGAGCTGCGCCACGGCCATGCCGGCGAGATAGAGGGTGATGGTGAGCTGGATCGTGCCGGGATCGGTCTCGAAATAGCGCGCCAGGCCCGGAACCGCCGGAAGCGGCAGGTTCAGCGCCATGGGTCCGATCGCGGCGAAGACGACGAGCAGCGGCACGAGGGCGCGCGGCGCGAGGCGGGGATCTGACATGCAGGGGATCTCGACCGTGGTCCCCGATGTCGCCCGCCGGGCGGGCCAGCGTCAACCCGCGGGGATGCGTGGGCACCCTGTTCCAGCTGGGCCGCGATGCCGCCGGACCGGCTGACGCTCGATACTGCGACGATGTAGAAGCGCGGAGCCGGCGCGAATGCCGCCCCGCCGAGGGAGAAGACGCCGTGATCGCCGCCGAGATCGAAACCGACCGCCTCCGCCTCACTCCCGTGGGCGAGGCGGACTTCGCCGACCTCTGCCGGCTCACCGCCCATCCGGAGGTCGGCGGCAAGCTGAAGCACGGCGTCTTGACCGAGGCCGAGACGCGCGCCCAGCTCGACACCTATCGCGCCACCTGGGAGAGCCGCGGCTACGGCGTCTTCGTGATGCGGCGGCGGGAGGACGGCGCCTTCGTCGGCATCGTCGGCCTGTGGGACCACGACGAGGGCGTCGGCGTCGCCATGCGCTATGCCGTCATGCCGGAGCACCGCGCCCGCGGCTATACGAAGGAAGCGGCAATGTCTGTCCTTCAGTTCGCCGATAGACAGAACATCCATCCCATCATGGCGGTGACGCGCGAAAACAATCTTGTGTCCCGGCAGATTCTGGTCGATCTCGGGTTCGCACTGCGCGAGATCCGCGACACGGGCCATGCCCGCGTCGCCATCTTCGCGCTGGCATCCGGGGGACCTGCATGACCGTCCAAGCCACGGCGACGCCGCGCCTGCTCATGCCGGGCTTCGTTCTGGCCGCGGGCGTCGGGGTGGCGGCCGTCCTCGCCGAGCCGCTGCTGCGCCAGGCGACCGGCGGCCGGCTGGGGCTTCCGGTGATGGTCATCGCCCTCATCATCGGAATCGCGCTCCACCCCCTGGCGGCAAGGCCGGTCTTCGAGCCGGGGCTCACCTTCGCGGTGAAGAAGCTGCTGCGCTGGGCCATCGCCCTGCTCGGGCTGCGCATCGCCTTCGGCGACATCATCGGTCTCGGCGTCGCCACGCTGCTGCTGGTGGTGGTCTCCATGGCGACCACCATCGCCAGCGCCGTCTGGCTGGCGCGCCGCCTCGGTGTGGCCGACGGCTACGGCGCGCTGGCGGGCGCAGCGACGGCGGTCTGCGGCGCCTCGGCGACGCTGGCCACCACGACCGTCGTGCCGAATTACCCCGCCAAGGCCGCCGACACCGCCTTCACCGTGGTTGCCGCCAACGCGGTCTCGACGCTGGTCATGCTCGCCTATCCGCCGCTCGCCGCGGCGCTCGGCTTCGACGCGACGCAGACGGGCATTCTCCTCGGCGCTACCATCCACGACATGGCCCAGGTGGTGGGCGCCGGCTACGCCGTCTCCGAGCCGGTGGGCAACACCGCCGTGGTGGTGAAGCTGTTCCGGGTCTTCCTGCTGCTGCCGGTGGTCCTCGCCATCGGCTGGTGGTTCGTACGGCAGGGCGGCGCGGCAGGAGAGGCGCGCGTGCCGGTCCCCGTCTTCGCACTGGTCTTCCTCGCCCTGGTGGTGGTCAATTCGGTGGCCCCGTCACTATCGGCCCTCGCCGCCCCCTATGCCGCGGCCAAGCCCTGGCTCGTCCAGCTCTCCAATGCCGGTCTGCTCATCGCCATCGCCGCCCTCGGACTCGGCACCTCGCTGACCGCCATCCTGAGCATCGGCTGGCGGCACGTGGCCGTCTTCCTCGGCGCCACGCTGGTCATCCTGGCGCTGGTGACGGCCGGCATCCTCGTGCTCTGAGCGGCCGGCGAGGCGCGCGCGGCAGTCCCGCCGCCGCGGCTCTTGCCCGTCGCCGCGCCGCCGTCTAGGCCATTTCCGACAGGATTTCCGCTGATCCCGGCAAAGGACCATCCATGAGCGTCGCCAACGGCCGCAGCCTTCTCGCCATTCCCGGCCCGACCAACATTCCCGACCGTGTGCTGCAGGCGATGATGCGCCCGGCCGAGGAGATTTATTCGGGACCGATGGTGGCGCTCACCGACAGCCTGCTCGCCGACCTCAAGCGCATCTTCTCCACCACGGCGCGCACCTACATCTACGCCGCCAACGGGCATGGCGGCTGGGAGGCGGCGATCTCCAACGTGCTGTCGCGCGGCGACAAGGTGCTGGTGCTGGCGAGCGGCCGCTTTGCGGTCGGCTGGGGCCAGATGGCCGCCTTCATGGGTGCCGACGTCGAGGTTCTGGAGGGCTCCTGGCGCGCCGCCATCGATCCGGCGGTGGTCGAGGCGCGGCTCAGGCTCGACCGCGACCATGCGATCAAGGCGATCCTGATGGTGCAGGTCGACACGGCCTCGGGCGTCGCCAACGACGTGAAGGCGGTGCGTCGCGCCATCGATGCGGCGGGGCATCCCGCCCTGTTCATGGTGGACGGCGTCGCCTCGCTGGCCTGCATGCCCTTCGAAATGGACGCCTGGGGCGTCGACGTCGCCATGTCGGCCTCGCAGAAGGGCCTGATGACGCCGCCCGGCCTCGCCTTCGTCGCCGCCAACGACAAGGCGCACAAGGCCCATGCCAAAGCCGACATGAAGACGCTCTACTGGGACTGGACGGCCCGTCAGGGCGCCGAGCACTACATGAAATATTGCGGCACGCCGCCGGAGCACCTCCTCTTCGCGCTGCGCGCCGCCCTCGACATGATCATGGAGGAAGGTCTGTCGGCGGTGTGGAAGCGCCATGCCCTGCTCGCCGAGGCGACCCACGCCGCCATCGGCAAATGGGCGGAGGGCCAGGTCCTCTCCTGCAACATCATCGACCCGGCGCACCGGTCGCCTTCGGTCACCCCGGTCGTGGTCAACGGCGCCGATGCCGGGGCCATCTCGGCCTATGCCCAGGAGATCTGCGGCGTGACCCTGGGTTCGGCCATAGGCGACCTCGCAGGGCGCGCCTTCCGCATCGCCCATATGGGCCATGTCAACGCGCCCATGGTGCTCGGCACCCTCTCGGCGATCGAGATGGCACTGCAGGCCCTCGACATCCCCCACGGCGAAGGCGGCGTCGCCGCGGCGGTCGCCTCCCTCGCCAAGGGCGCCGGCCTGCCGGCCCGGCCGGGGGACCGGGGCGTGGAGGAGACGACGCTCGCCCTCGCAACCGCGCCGGCCTGAACCGGCGCGGGGCCGGCAGGCTCAGGCGACCTTCACGACGAGCTTGCCGAAGTTCTTGCCCTTGAGGAGGCCGATGAAGGCCTCCGGCGCCTTGTCCAGGCCCTCGACGATGTCCTCGCGATACTTGACCTTGCCCTCGGCGATCCAGCGGCTCATGTCGGTGAAGAAGGCCTTGGACTGATCGGCGAAGTCGCGAACGATGAAGCCGCGGAAGTTCAGGCGCTTGGTCAGCACGTCCCGCATCAAGAGCGGCAAGCGGTCCGGCCCGTCGGGCAGCGAGGTCGCGTTGTACTGGGCGATGAGGCCGCAGACAGGGATGCGCGCGAAGAAGTTGAGCAGCGGAAAAACCGCGTCGAAGACGTGGCCGCCGACATTCTCGAAATAGACGTCGATGCCGTCCGGGCAGGCCGCCTTGAGGTCTGCGGCGAAGGTCGGGGAGCGGTGGTCGAGAGCGACGTCGAAGCCGAACTCCTCGGTGAGGGCGCGAACCTTGTCGGCGCCGCCGGCTATGCCCACTGCGCGGGCGCCCTTGATCTTCGCGATCTGGCCGACCGCCGAGCCGACCGGGCCCGTGGCCGCGGCGACGACGACGGTCTCGCCCGGCTTCGGCTGGCCGATGGTGAGGAGGCCGGTATAGGCGGTCATGCCGGGCATGCCCAGCACACCGACGGCGGTGGAGATCGGGGCGGCGGTGGGATCGACCTTCCGCAGATCCTTCGCGTCGGCGATGGCGTGGCTCTGCCAGCCGGAATGGGACAGCACGATGTCGCCAGGGCGAAACCTGTCGCTGTTGGAGGTGACGACCTCGGCCACCGTGCCGCCTTCCATGACGCCGCCAACCGGCACCGGCGCGGCATAGGACTTGGCGTCGTTCATGCGGCCGCGCATGTAGGGGTCGAGCGAGAGATAGCGGATCTTCAGCAGGACCTGGTCGGGCCCGGGCTCCGCCAGCGGCGTCTCGGCGATGGAGAAATTGGCGGCGGTCGGCTCGCCGTGCGGGCGGCTGGCGAGCAGGATCTGGCGGCTGGTCGTCGGCATGAATGGGCCTCCTCGGTCGCGCCGCCCGGCGGCGCGGTTGCGCGGGGCCGTCGGCGCCTCCCGGTCATCAGTAGTCGGAGGCGGGAGCCTCGGCAATCGGCCGCACGGTCGAGCAGGGGCGGCGGAGCTGTCGTGGCTCGCCATGCGGCAAACAACCGCGGATGGCGCGGCCGCACGGCGCACCCCTCTCCGCAGGCTGTTCCATTGCTTGGAATAATTTTGCGGAATTCAACAGGTTCGAAAGAAGAATTACGTAAGACTTGGCACTATTCATCGACCCGATAGACCTATTTTTTACGACCGGGCTTGACGAACGCGGAAACCTGCCCCATCCTCCGATCACCATCGTCGTGACTGCGCTGCGCCGCCTTTGTGAGTAACCAGGCGTCGACAACCGGAGATCCGGTGCGACAATTTCGTCTGGGCCGCCCGGCGCGCGGTTCGTGACTTTGACCTGGAGGACGCGAGAGCGCGTTTCCGGTAGGCTTGAAAGACTTTTTTTCTTGAACAATCGAACTTTTTCGGACCTCGGCCTGGCCGAGCCCCTCCTGCGTTCCCTCCATGACGCAGGTTACGCCACCCCGACGCCCATCCAGGCCAAGGCGATCCCGCACCTGCTGGACGATCACGATCTGATCGGCATCGCCCAGACCGGCACCGGCAAGACGGCGGCGTTCACGCTGCCGATCCTGCAGCATCTCGCCGAGGACCTGGTCCGGCCGCCGGCCAAGGGCGTGCGCGCCCTCGTCCTCGCGCCGACGCGCGAACTGGCCCTGCAGATCTCCGAGAGCGTCGGCCGCCTGTCGAAGAACCTCAAGCTTCGCCATGCCGTCATCTTCGGCGGCGTCGGCCAGAAGCCGCAGGTGGACGCGCTCGCCCGCGGCATCGACATCCTCGTCGCCACGCCCGGCCGGCTTATCGACCTGATGAACCAGGGCCTGGTGCGCCTCGACACGGTGACGCACCTCGTCCTCGACGAGGCGGACCGCATGCTCGACATGGGCTTCATCCGCGACGTCAAGAAAATCATCGCCAAGCTGCCGGACCAGCGGCAGTCCATGTTGTTCTCCGCCACCATGCCGACGGAGGTCGCCAAGCTCGCCCGCGACATGCTGTGGGAGCCGATGCGCGTGGAGGTGACGCCCGAGACCGTCACGGTCGAGGCCATCGAGCAGCACGTCTACCATGTCGGCACTTCCGACAAGCGTGGCCTGCTCGAGAAGCTGCTGACGGACCCGGCCCTCGCCCGCGTGGTGGTCTTTACCCGCACCAAGCACGGCGCCAACCGGCTGGCCGGTCAACTGGTGAAGTCCGGCTTCTCGGGCGATGCGATCCACGGCAACAAGAGCCAGAACGCGCGCCAGCGGGCGCTCGCCGCCTTCAAGACGGGCGAATGCCGCATCCTGGTCGCGACCGACCTGTTCGCCCGTGGCATCGACGTGGCGGAGGTGACCCACGTCATCAATTTCGACCTGCCGAACGAGCCGGAGAGCTATGTCCACCGTATCGGCCGCACCGGCCGGGCCGGCCGGACGGGCATCGCCCTCGCCTTCTGCGACCCCAGCGAGCGCGGCCATCTCGCCGCCATTGAGAAGCTGACCCGCGTGCGCCTTGCTGTCGCCGGGTCTCCCATCCAGGCCTCGGCACGCGGGGATACCCGCCCGCCGCCGGCGCCTGCCAGGCGTCCGCAGCCCCGGCGACGGGCTGCCTGACAAATCCCTCCACCGCCAAACATCGAGGAGCATTCCATGGCGACCGGGACCGTTAAGTGGTTCAACCCCCAGAAGGGCTACGGCTTCATCCAGCCGTCCGACGGCGGAAAGGACGTTTTCGTCCACATCTCCGCCGTGCAGCGTGCCGGTCTGAACGACCTGCGCGAGGGCGAGCAGGTGTCGTATGAGCTGGCCACCGACCGCCGCACCGGCAAGCAGTCGGCCGATCAGCTGAAGCTCGCCTGATATCGCCGGCAGGCGACGAGGCTGGCCCCGGGTCCGGCCTCGATGGACGTCAATCGTGGTGCCGTCCGCGGCGCCGCGCAGCCTTTTCCTAATGCACCGTAGCGGTCGCGCTCGCCAGTCCGGCGCCGACCTGGTCCAGGACGACGATCTCGGGATCCTCGCCCTCGGGCGCAGGCGACACCGACAGGACGAGGACGCCCGGCCGCCGCGACGAGACGAATTTGGCCACGGCCTGCGCCTGCGGATAGGTGTCCAGGTAGTGGATTTCTTCCGCCACCATGCGCGATCCCCGCTGCACGAACGGGACGACGGCATAGCGCATCGTGTCCCCGCTGCGGCTCATCCTGTCCTCGGTGGCGTCGATGGGTGGGGCCATGACCCGTCCCTGCAAGTGATTCGCCATAGTCGCATACCCGGCCCGTCGCGGGATCGGGCTTTGCCCCCACGTGTTTCCGCTTAAGGGAAAATACCGCGGGCAGCCCCGACGGGCGGGCGGACGCCCGGCGGGACTGACTGTCAGACGCATGAGCGGAGCGGAGGTTCCCCGCCACCGGCGGTTCACAT
Source organism: Pseudomonadota bacterium (assembly GCA_023416965.1). GTDB lineage: Bacteria > Pseudomonadota > Alphaproteobacteria > Rhizobiales > Phreatobacteraceae > Phreatobacter. The sequence continues at coordinate 13,539 of JAEZGJ010000220.1, forward strand.
CACGTGGCGCTGCTTCCACTCGCGCATGGCGGCGGCATCGCGCGGCGTGATGTCGGGGAAGTCGGGGGCGGCGCTCGCGGGATCGAAATATTTCCACGAGCGGGCGCATTTGACGCCGCCCGCCTTGGCTGGGACGACCGCGACGCCCCTGATGTCCTCGGCCCGGAAGGCCTCGGCAGGCCCCTCCCCCGCGACGATGCGGATGCCAGAGGTGATGGCGACCTCGGCGAGGTCGACGCCCTCCAGCGCCGCCAGCAGGTCCGGCTCGGCGATGTGCACGACGGGGGCGGCCTCCAGCGAGGAGCCGAGGCGCTTGGCGGCCCGCTCCACCTCGAGCGCACCGGTGACGGCGCGCCTAACGCGCCGGACCTTCTCCCACTTCTCCTCGAGCGCTGCGTCGCGCCAGGCGGCGTCGGCCACGTAGAAACCGGCGAGATGGACCGAGCCGTCGCGGCCGTAGCGGTCCCACCAGGCCTCCTCCGCCGTGAAGGAAAGGATGGGCGCCAGCCAGGTCGTCACTGCCCGAAAGATCTCCTCGATCACAGCGAGCGTCGCCTTGCGCTCCGCCGAGGAGAGCGGGTCGCAATAGAGGCGGTCCTTGCGGATGTCGAAGTAAAAGGCCGAGAGATCGACGTTCATGAACTGGGTCAGGAGCGCGAAGACCTTCTTGTAGTCATAGGTAGCGTAGGCCTCGTGGATCTGCGGCGACAGGTCGGCGAGCCGGTGCAGCATCAGCCGCTCGAGCTCCGGCAGCGCGGCCGCGGCGGGCAGGGCCGCGCCGTCGTGGTGGGCGAGCGCGCCGAGCATCCAGCGGATCGTGTTGCGCAGCTTGCGATAGGCGTCCGACGTCGTCTGCAGGATCTCCTTGCCGATCCTCAGGTCGTCCGAATAGTCGGAGGCCGCCACCCACAGGCGCAGGATGTCGGCGCCGGACTGCTTGATGACGTCCTGCGGCGCGACCGTGTTGCCGAGCGACTTCGACATCTTGCGGCCCTCGCCGTCGAGCACGAAGCCGTGGGTCAGCACCACGTCATAGGGCGCCCGGCCGCGGGTGCCGCAGCTCTCCAGCAGCGAGGAATGGAACCAGCCGCGATGCTGGTCGGAGCCTTCCAGGTACATGACCGTGTCGGCGCCGCCGTCCACCTTGCGCTTCAGGCCCTCGAAGTTCGGGAAATCCTGCGGGCTCTCCAGGGTGAAGGCGTGGGTGGAGCCGGAATCGAACCAGACGTCGAGGACGTCGTCGACCTTGTCCCAGTCCGCCGGGTCGTGCTGGGGACCGAGGAAGCGCTCCCTCGCCCCGGCCTTGAACCAGGCGTCGGCGCCCTCCTGGCGGAAGGCCTCGGCGATGCGCAGGTTGACCGCCTCGTCCTTGAGGATATCGCCGCTGTCGCGGTGGACGAAGACGGCGATGGGCACGCCCCAGGCGCGCTGGCGCGACACCACCCAGTCCGGCCGGTTCTCGATCATGCCGCGGATGCGGTTCTCGCCGGATTCCGGCACCCACTGGGTCTCGCCGATGGCCTTCAGCGCGCGCTGGCGCAGCGTCGTGCCGTCCGCATAGGGCTTGTCCATGGCGATGAACCACTGGGGCGTGTTGCGGAAGATGACCGGCTTCTTCGAGCGCCAGGAATGGGGATACTGGTGCTTCAGGCGGCCGCGCGCGACCAGGTTGCCGGCAGCAGACAGGGCCTCGATGACCGCGGGGTTGGCGTCGCCCTTGTCGCCCTTGTCGGTGATGACCTGACGGCCCTCGAAGCCCGGCGCTTCCGCGGTGAAGCGGCCGTCACCATCGACCGTATAGGGAATGCGGGTCTCGATGCCGCGCTCGGCGAGGACGCGGCCGTTGGCCATCCAGATGTCGAAGTCCTCGCGGCCGTGGCCGGGCGCGGTGTGGACGAAGCCGGTGCCGGCATCGTCCGTCACATGGTCGCCGTCGAGCAGCGGCACGTCGAAGCCATAGCCGAGATTGGCGAGGGGATGGGCGCAGGTGATGCCGGCGAGCTCCTCCGCCGAGACGTCGGCGGCGAGTTCGAAGCCTTCGACCTTGGCCTGTTTGAACACGCTCTCGGCGAGCGATTTGGCGAGGAGATAGGTGTTGCCGACACGCGCCCAGTTGTCAGCCGGCGCCGCCATGACGCGGTAGAGGCCGTAGGCGATGCGGCTGGAATAAGAGATGGCCCGGTTGCCGGGGATGGTCCAGGGCGTGGTCGTCCAGATGACGACCGCGGCGTTCCTGAGGTGTGCGACCTTGTCGCGACCGGCCTGATCGGAAGCGGCCAGTGAAACCGCCCGCACCGGGAATGCCGCCCAGATCATGTCGCTCTGGTAGTCGTGATACTCGACCTCGGCCTCGGCGAGCGCGGTCTTCTCCACCACCGACCACATGACCGGCTTGGAGCCGCGGTAGAGCTGCCCCGACTCAGCGAATTTCAGGATCTCCGCGGCGATCTGCGCCTCGGCGTGGAAGGTCATGGTCTGGTAGGGATTGGCCCAGTCGCCGACGACACCGAGGCGCTTGAACTCCTCGCGCTGGACGTTCAGCCAGTGGGTAGCGAAGGCGCGGCATTCCTGGCGGAACTCGACGACCGGCACCTCGTCCTTGTTCTTGCCCTTGGCGCGGTACTCCTCCTCGATCTTCCACTCGATCGGCAGGCCGTGGCAGTCCCAGCCGGGCACGTAATCGCTGTCGAAGCCGAGCATCTGCTGCGACTTCGTCACCATGTCCTTGAGGATCTTGTTGAGGGCGTGGCCGATGTGCAGATGGCCGTTGGCATAGGGCGGGCCGTCGTGGAGCACGAATCGGGCCTTGCCCTTTGCGGCACGGCGCAGGCGCCCGTAGAGGTCCATCTCCTCCCAGGCCTTGAGGATCTGCGGCTCCTTCTCCGGCAGGCCGGCCCGCATCGGGAAGGGCGTCTCGGGCAGGAGAAGGGTCTTGGAATAGTCGAAGCTCTCGGACGCTGCGTCAGCGGAGGTCGTGGGCTTGTCGGACATGGGGTGATCGGCCGGGAATGGCGGCGGCAGGCCGCAGGTATCGGATCGGGTGAGAGCTGGAACCCCGGACCTCCGGACGCGCGCGAGAGCCGCGCGGCCTTCAGGAGGCCGGGCCGGTAATTCGCGAAGCGGAGCGGGCGGCGATGCGCATGGTCGTCTCATAAGGGGAAGGCGAGAGGAAAGGCAAGGGCGGAGCGGACTTGCCCGGCGGAGACCAGGGGCGACGGGGGCGACGGCCCCGCTCGGCATGCGCCTGCAGCACGACCGCCGCGGGCGCGGCACAGTGGCGAAACGGCCGGCGGAGACAAGGCGGGTCCACGCAAGGGAAGTCCCATGGTCCGCACCGCCTTCGCCGCCGGCCTCCTCGCCGCATCCGCTGCCTCTCCATCGGCCGGTGAGGCGGTCCGGGCCTTCCCTCAGGCCATGATCGGCACCTGGGGGTACGAGGCGCGCTCATGCACCGACGAGAGCGACGACGGCCGGGTGGAGGTCACGGCGCGATCGGTCACGTTCTTCGCCTCGCATTGCAGCCTCGGCCGTTTCCGCGCTGGTCGCGACGGCACGATCACGGGCCACGGCCGCTGCCGCGGCGAGGGCGAGACGACCACCGAAAGGGGCAGCGTGCGCCTGAGGCTGGAGAGCCCGACCAGACTCGCCATCGCCTTGGACGGCGGCGAAGGCACGAGCTACCAGCGCTGCGAGCGGCCGCTTCCTGTGCGCTGACCCAAAGACGGTGAAACGGGCGCGAGGCATCCCGCCTCTTCCCGCGGCACGGGCCAGAAACGGGTCCGTGCGAGAAGGGCGTCGTCTGGCCAAGCCCGGTGCTCCGATGCTCCGCCTCGCTCTCCTCGTCCTCGCCCTCGGCTCCGTGCCCGCCGGAGCGACGCCCGCCGTGCCGGCTTCCGCCATGCCGGACGAGATCCTCGGCACCTGGGGGCGGGACCCGGAGGCCTGCACCAGCCCGGAGAGCCGCGGCCGGATCCGGGTGGAGCGGCGATCGGTCCAGCTCTTCCACGCGACCTGTACGTTCGATCGGATCCGCATCGTCGCCGACGGCATTTTCGAGGGGCGCGGAACCTGTATCGAGGTGAAGGGCGGCCGGCGCTATGCTGGCGGCGTGTCGCTCATGGGCGGCGGCGACGAGATGATGGTGCACTTCCGCGGCAGCCAGATGTCGCACACCTACCATCGCTGCGAGAGGGCCCTGCCCGTGCGCTGATAGGGGAACCCATGGGGCCCACCATTCGTTCGTCCTGGGATCCCCCCTTCCCAGGAGTTTTGCCATGACCGATATCGCACGCGCGAAAGTGCTCATTCTCGCCACCGACGGCTTCGAGCAGTCGGAACTCGAAGTGCCGCTGAAGGAGCTGCGCGACCGCGGCGCCACCGTCCATGTCGCCGCCCCCGCCAAGACGCGCAAGCAGGGCGAGATCATGGGCTGGGACGAGGCCGACTGGGGCCGCCCGGTGAAGGTCGACGCCACCCTCGACCAGGTCGACGCCGACTCCTACGACGCGCTCGTCCTGCCCGGTGGCGTCATCAACCCGGACAAGCTGCGGGTCGAAGACAAGGCCATCGCGATCATCAGGAGCTTCGTCGCCGACGGCCGGATTGTAGCGGCCATCTGCCACGGCCCCTGGCTGCTGGCCGAGGCGGACGCGGTCGACGGCCGGCAGATGACCTCCTATGCCTCGATCCGCACCGACATCGAGAATGCCGGCGCCTCCTGGGTCGACAAGGAGGTGGTGACCGACGAGGGCATCATCACCTCGCGCTCGCCGAAGGACCTGCCGGCCTTCGTCGCCAAGATCGTCGAGGAGATCGGCGAGGGCCGCCACCAGCGGGCGGCCTGAGGCGGCCCGCCCCCCTGAAACGACGAAGCCCGGCCATTGGCCGGGCTTCTGACATTTCAGGGACGGCTGCGGAGCCCTACTCCGCCGCCTCCGCGTAGGGCGACGGCTTCGTCCAGCGCAGGACCGGGTTGCGGGCCGCCCGCGTCTCGTCGAGCCGCCGGCGGGGCGCGTGATAGGGTGCACCCTTGAACCGGTCGACCTCGCCGCGCTTTGCCGCCATGGCAAGGTCGCGCAGCGCGGCGATGAACAGGTCCAGGGAGGCCTTGGACTCGCTCTCCGTCGGCTCGATCAGCATGGCGCCGTGGACGACCAGCGGGAAATACATGGTCATCGGGTGGTAGCCCTCGTCGATCATCGCCTTGGCGAAGTCGAGCGTCGAGACGCCGGTGTTCTTCAGCCAGTCGTCGTCGAACAGCGCCTCGTGCATGCAGGGCTGGTTGCCGAAGGGCAGGCTCATGAGGTCGGCGAGCGAGGCGCGGATGTAGTTCGCGTTGAGAACCGCGTCCTCGGATGCGAGGCGCATGCCGTCGGCGCCGTGGCTCAGCATGTAGGCCATGGCGCGCACGAACATGCCCATCTGGCCATGGAAGGCCGACATGCGGCCGAAGGGCTGCTCGCCTTTCGCCAGCTTGCCGCCCTCCTCGACCAGGGAATAGCCCTTGCCGACGCGGATGAAGGGATAAGGCACGAAGGCAGCGAGGCGCTCGGACAGCACCACCGGGCCGGAGCCGGGGCCGCCGCCGCCATGGGGCGTCGAGAAGGTCTTGTGCAGGTTGATGTGCATGGCGTCGACGCCGAGGTCGCCGGGCCGCGCCTTGCCGACGATGGCGTTGAAATTGGCGCCGTCGCAGTAGAAATAGGCCCCTGCGTCGTGGATGGCCTTGGCGATCTGGACGATCTCCTTCTCGAAGATGCCGCAGGTGTTGGGGTTGGTCAGCATGATCGCGGCCACGTCCGGGCCGAGCGCCGCCTTGACGTCGGAGACATGGACCGTGCCGTCGGCCTGGGCCGGCACCGAACGCACCTCGAAGCCGATGAGGGCGGCGGTAGCCGGGTTGGTGCCGTGGGCCGATTCCGGCACCAGCACGATCTTGCGGTGGCCCTCGCCCTTGGCTTCCAGCGCCGCCTTGATCGCCATCATGCCGGCGAGTTCGCCATGGGCACCCGCCTTGGGGCTCATGGCGACGGCGGGCATGCCGGTCAGTTCCTTGAGATAATGGGCGAGCGTGTCGATGAGCTGCAGCGCGCCCTGGACGGTGGAGACCGGCTGGAGCGGATGGACGTCACCGAAGCCAGGCAGCCGCGCCATCTTCTCGTTGAGGCGGGCATTGTGCTTCATCGTGCAGGAGCCGAGGGGGAAGAGCCCCGTGTCGATGCCGTAATTCTTCTGGCTGAGGCGCACGTAGTGGCGCATCGCCTCCGGCTCGGTGAGGCCGGGCAGGCCGATGGCCTCGCCACGGGCGAGCTTGCCGAGGCGCGACTTCACCTTCTTCGGCTCGGGGATGTCGACGCCGGAGACTTCGGGGCGGCCGATCTCGAAGATCAGCGCCTCCTCGATCTGCAGCGCCTTGTTGCCGGTGAAGGTCGGATGGGCGGCGGCGGTGCCGGTCTCGCCGGCCGAGGTGGGACGACCCTGGTTGTTCATGGACATCGTTCCGCTCCTCAGATGCTGGCGCCGAGCGCGGCCACGAAGGCGGCGCGGTCGTCGTCGGTGTTCACTTCGGTGTTGGCGACCAGGATGACGTCGGCCACCCCCTTGGTCTTCGGCCAGAGGCGGGACCCCGGCACGCCGGCCAGAACGCCCTTCTTCGCCATCTTCTCCACCACCCTGGCCGCATCGCCGGGCACGCGGATGGCGAATTCGTTGAAGAAGCTCTTGTTGAGAACGGACACACCGTCGAGGCCATCCAGCCGGTCCGCGAGATCGCAGGCATTGGCGTGGTTGACGGCGGCGAGGCGGCGCAGGCCGCTTTCGCCGAGCAGCGACATGTGGATGGTGAAGGCGAGGCACATCAGGCCGGAATTGGTGCAGATGTTGGAGGTCGCCTTCTCCCGTCGGATGTGCTGCTCGCGGGTGGAGAGGGTCAGCACGAAGCCGCGCTTGCCCTCCGCATCCACGGTCTCGCCGCAGAGGCGGCCCGGCATCTGCCGGACATATTTCTGCTTGGTGGCGAAGAGGCCCACGTAAGGCCCGCCGAAATTGAGGCCGACGCCGATGGACTGCCCCTCGGCGACGACGATGTCGGCGCCCATCGCGCCGGGCGGCGTCACGGCGCCGAGCGAGACCACCTCGGTGACGACGGCAATGAGCAGCGCGCCGGCGTCCTGCGCCTTCTTCGCGATGGCGGTGAGGTCGTGCAGGTTGCCGAAGACGTCGGGCGTCTGGATGACGATGCAGGAGGTCTCGCCGTCGATGGCGGCGGCGACCGCCTTGAGGTCGGCGCCGGCATCCTCCGGGTTCGGCGTCAGCGAGACGAGCTCGTCGGAGGCCATGCGCGAGACGGTCTCGATCGTGTCGCGGTAGTGCGGGTGCAGGTTGCCGGCGAGGATGGCCTTGCGGCGCCTGGTGACGCGGTGGGCCATGAGCACGGCCTCGGCGGCGCCGGTCGAGCCGTCATACATGGAGGCGTTGGCCACCTCCATGCCGGTGAGCATCGCGACCTGCGTTTGGAACTCGAACAGGTATTGCAGCGTGCCCTGGGCGATTTCCGGCTGGTAGGGCGTGTAGCTCGTCAGGAATTCCGAGCGCTGGATCAGGTGGTCGACGGAAGCCGGCACGTGATGCTTGTAGGCGCCGGCGCCGACGAAGAAGGGCACCTCGGAGGCCGAGATGTTCTCCGCCGCCATGGCGCCGAGGATGCGCTCGACCTCCAGTTCGCCGCGCGCCTTCGGCAGGTTCACGGGGCCCTTGAGCAGCTTGTCCTTGGGCACGTTGGCGAAGAGGTCGTCGATGGCGGCGACGCCGATCTTCGCCAGCATGTCGGTGCGGTCCTGGGGCGTCAGCGGCAGATAGCGCATGGAGGGCTCCACTGACCCTCTCCCGTCACGGGAGAAGGTACCCGCAGAAGGCGGGCGGTTGAGGGGTGGACAGGGCGCGCGGCCCTGGGGATGCGGTGGCGAGGCGCGTCGCCTCACCTGAGGTCCGTCGCACGCTCCGCTCCATACGAGGAGAGGAGCGCCCCGGCTCACAGCGTGTCGAGGAAGGCCTTGTAGGCGGCCTCGTCCATGAGGTCGTCGAGTTCGGCCGGGTTGGCGATCTTCACCTTGAAGAACCAGCCCTTGCCGGCCGGGTCGTCGTTGACGGTGGCCGGGGCACCCTCCAGGTCCGGGTTGGCGGCGGTCACCTCGCCGGAGACCGGAGAGTAGATGTCGGAGGCGGCCTTGACGCTCTCCACCACGGCGGCGCTGTCGCCCTTCTTGACCGCCTTGCCCGGGGCCGGAAGCTCGACGAAGACCACGTCGCCGAGCTGCTCCTGGGCGTAGTGGGAAATGCCCACCGTGCCGGTGTCGCCCTCGATGCGGATGTATTCGTGGTCCTTGGTATATTTGACGGTGGCCATGACGGATCCCCTGAAGGCGTGTCGTTGAAGTCTCAGCCGCGGAAATAGCGGTGCGGCGCGAAGGGCATGGTGACGATCTTGGCGGGAAGGTCCTTGCCGCGGACCTCCAGCAGGACGGGCGTTCCCGGTTCGGCGAAGCGGCGGTTGACATAGCCCATGGCGAGCGGGCCGTTGATCGTGGGGCCGAAGCCGCCGGAGGTGACGGAGCCGATGGGCTGGCCGTCTGCGGATTTCACCACCGTGCCCTCGCGCGCGGGCGCGCGCCCGTCGGGCAGGATGCCGACCCGCGCGCGCGGGGCTCCCTCCGCGAGGTCCTTCTGAATCCGCGCGGCGCCGAGGAAGCCGCCCTCGGCGCGCCGGCGCTTCTGGATCGACCAGGTGAGGCCTGCCTCCACCGGCGATGTCGTGGTGTCGATATCGTGGCCGTAGAGGCAGAGGCCGGCCTCGAGTCGCAGCGAATCGCGCGCGCCGAGCCCGATCGGCCTGACGCGCTCATCCGCCAGCAGCTTCTTCGTCAGCGCCACCGCATCGGCGCTCTTGACGGAGATCTCGACCCCGTCCTCGCCGGTATAGCCGGTACGCGAGACATGGGCCCAGATGCCGTCGATGGGCAGGTCGAGCGAGGTCATGAACTTGAGGTTCGCCAGGTCCGGCGCCAGAGCCGCGACCGCCGCAACGGCCTCGGGTCCCTGCACGGCGATCAGCGCGAGGTCGTCGGCGACCTTCAGCGTCACGTCCGCCGGCAGATGCGCCTTCAGATGGGCGTAGTCGGCGTCCTTGCAGGCGGCGTTGACCACCAGATAGATCCGGTGCTCGTGGCCGGGGTGGCCGAGGCGGGTGACCATGAGGTCGTCGAGAATGCCGCCCTCGGCATTGGTGAACTGCGAATAGCGCTGCTGCCCGGGCTTCAGCCCGAGCACGTCGGCGGGAACGAGCTTCTCGAGTGCCGCCGCTGCCGTCTCGAACCGGCCGTCGGCGGGAATGAGGAAGCACTGGCCCATGTGGCTGACGTCGAAGAGGCCGGCATGGGCGCGGGTCCAGTTGTGCTCGGCCAGCACGCCGGTGGGATATTGCACCGGCATGTCGTAGCCGGCGAAGGGCACCATCTTGGCGCCGAGCTCACCATGCAGGGCATGGAGAGGCGTGGTCAGCAACGGTCCGCTCTGGGGCTCGCCCATGGATCCTGCACTCCGGCGCGCGGACGCGCCCGGGGTCAGCCGAACCGTCCGAAATGCGGGCTTGTCGCCCGCTCGCGCCCCTCTGTCGCAGGACCTGAGAGATTCACTTCGGGCCCGGTGAGAGCCGTCGGCTTACTCCGTCGGTGGGCCGGGATTGGACCTCCGGCCACTTTCCAGAATGCCATTCCACCGGCGGTCCTTTTTGCCTGAGAGGTTCCGGGGCCGTTGCTCCTTCGGCGCCGGGGGATCCCATCAACATGAAGACCACCCGGACTCTCCCGCCGGGTTCTTATGGCACGCCACCGCAATGGCCGGATCAGATGGCGAAGTCAAGGCGATGCTGTGGGCAGCGTTGCCTCAAGGTCAGGCAGGCCTCAGCGCTGGGCGGTGCGCGCGCGGCCGCGGCGCGGACGCTCCGGCTGGGTCGCCTGGTTGTCGAAGCCGCCGAAGACGATGTAGGTGGCGAGGTCACCCGGCTCCGGCAGCGGGAAGGAGACCTGGTCCTCCACCTGGGTGAAGGCGACGTTGGGCGAGCCGGCGGGAATGTCGATCGGCACCTGGTAGAGCCGCGTCCAGACGGGAGTCGACAGGCCCTTGGTGACGGCGATGCGGATCGGCAGGTTCACCCGGCCGCCATCGCCCTTGGGACCGACCAGCACCCGGCCCTCGACCCCGACGCGGATGGTCATGGTCTGGCCGTCGATGCGGCACTCGCGGGCGAGGTCGGTGATGGTCGCCTGGTAGCGCAGTTCCGTAGCGCCCTCGCCGCCCTGGCGCCAGACCGCCGAGCCGTCGCGGACCTCGACGCGCGGGCACAGATTGGCGTGGAGGGTCTGCTGGCCCTCCGGCACGGGCTGGCCGAACAGCGCGTTGTGGACGGGCGAACCGACGCCGGGAGCGGGCTGGGCCGCCGGCTGCGTCGTCTGTTGCTGTCCGAACAGGTTGCCGCCGGTGCTGCCGCATGCGCCGAGCGCCAGGCCCGCCGCCAGAACAGCCGTCACTTTCCAGATCCGCACGCCGCCACCTCGAATTACCGTCGCGATCGGCGCTTATAGCAACAGGCTTCGGGCGGAACAAAGGCCATCATGCTGTCGTCCACCGGCAGCAGCCCGCCGCTTCCATCGCTCCCGATGATGGACAAGCCGCGCGAATTTCATGAGAAGGAGCCCTCGCGACCGTTATGCTGGCGCCCTCCCGGCTCCGGCCTCCCCATCCAGGACCGTCCGCATGACCTCTGCCCTTCTCGCCTCGCTGCGTCCGGAAGCCTCCTCCGCCCCTGCCAGCGGCATCGTCGAGCTGTCGAAATATGCCCGCGCCGCCGGGGATGTGATCCAGCTCTGGGTGGGCGAGGGCGACATGCCGACGCCCTCCTTCATCTACGAGGCGGCGACGCGCTCGCTGGCCGCCGGCGAAACCACCTATACGTGGCAGCGCGGCATCCCGGAGCTCCGGCAGGCCATCGCCACCTATGCCTCCGACCTCTATGGCCGGGAACTGTCGGCGGAGCGCTTCTTCGTCTGCGGCTCGGGCATGCAGGCGATCCAGATCGCCATGACGCTGGTCGCCGGCGTCGGCGACGAGGTCATCATCCCCTCGCCGACCTGGCCCAACGCGCCGGCCGCGGCCGGCCTTCGCGGGGCGACGCCGGTCTTCGTCGAGCTCGACCACGGCAATCGCGGCTGGCAGATCGACCTCGAGAAGCTGGAAGCGGCGATCACGCCGCGCACCAGGGCGATGTTCATCAACACGCCGTCCAACCCCACCGGCTGGACGGCGACGAAGGACGAGCTCGCCGCCATCCTCGCCATCGCCCGCCGCCATGGCCTGTGGATCATCGCCGACGAGATCTATACCCGCTTCGTCTGGACCGAGGGGGCGCCGCGCCGCGCGCCGTCCTTCCACGACGTGCGCGAGGACGGCGACCGCATCGTCTGGGTCAACACCTTCTCGAAGAACTGGGCCATGACCGGCTGGCGCACAGGCTGGGTCGAGGCCGACCCGGCGCTCGGCGACGTGATCGAGAACCTCATCCAGTATTCGACCTCGGGCTCGCCGGTCTTCATCCAGCGAGCCTGCGTCGTCGCCCTCGAACGCGGCGAGAGCTTCCTCGCCCATCAGGTGGCGAAAGCCCGCAAGGCCCGGGACATCGTCTCGGAGGCCATCGAGGCGACGGGACGCTGCCGCTTTTCCCGGCCGGACGGTGCCTTCTACCTGTTCTTCGGCATCGACGGCGTGACCGATTCCAACGCCGCGGCGATGAAGCTCGTCGACATCGCCAAGGTGGGCCTCGCCCCCGGCAGCGCCTTCGGCCCCGGCGGCGAGGGCCATCTCAGGCTCTGCTACCTGCGCTCGCCCGAGCAGATCGCGCTCGCCGCCGAACGCCTGAAGGCGGCCATTCCGCAGCTCTAGGGCCGGTTGACGTTTGGTGACGTGAAGGCCGTTGCGCTCCGCATTTGTCCGTAGCATGATTTACGGATGAGGCGGGATGTCGCAGGCCTGTTCCGCCGCGCCACCCGGCGGAGGATCGCATCGAACGCGCCGTCCCACTCTTGCCGCATGCGGACGACGCCCTCCTGTCGAAGGTCATCGACATGGCGGGCGACGCTCTCGTCGTGCTCGACGGCGAGGGACGGATCACGGCCTTCGGCAGCGCCTGCACGCCACTGCTCGGCTGGACTGCCGCCGAGACCCTGGGACAGCCCTTCGCAGAACTCTTCGCCGACCAGTCCGTGGATGCGAACGCCCTGAAGAACTGGTGCGGCGAGCAGCTGTTGGCCGCGCGCCACCGGGATGGGACACCGGTCGCCCTGCGGGTGGACATCACGACCGCGGAAGCAGCGCGCGGACGGCAGTTCGTCGCCGTGCTGCGGCCGGGGGCCGCCGCCGAGGAGGCCCATGCAGACCGCCTCGCGCTGATCGCCGGGATGGGTCCCGCACTCGCCCACGAGCTCAGCCAGCCGCTGACGGCCGCGGCTCTCTATCTGCGGGCCGCCGAGGCTCTGATCGGCAGAGACGGCCCGGCCGCCGCCTTCGTCGGCAAGGCGAAGCACGAGGCGGAACGGGCCGGGAAGATCATCCGGGCCCTGCGCCGATTCGCCGAGAACAGGCCGCCCGAGTCGACGGCGGTGGATTTCGACGCCGTGGTCGACGAGGCCGTTGAACTCGCCCTGGTCGGCCGCTCACCGCCTCCCGACATCCGCCGCAGCCGCGCCCCGGTGGGCCCGACCGTCGAGGCGGACGCGGTCCAGCTGCAGCAGGTGGTGGTCAACCTCGTGCGCAACGGCCTGGACGCCGCGGGGTGCGAGGCCGGCGCCGCGCTCTGGGTTGCGACGGAATGCGCCAGCGGCACCGTCCGCTTCTCCGTCCGCGACAGCGGACCCGGTATCGCAGAGGCTGCCCTGGATCGCCTGTTCACGCCCTTCCAGTCGGCCAAGCCCGGAGGCCTCGGCCTCGGCCTCGCCATCTCCAGGACCATCGCCGAAAGCTACGGCGGGTTCATCAGCATCGAGCCCGGCGGCGACGGCAGGGGGGCGACCGTGTCGCTCGTCCTGCCCCTTGCCCGCACGGCCGAGCAACAAGCCGTGCAGCGGAGCCCGTGACCCATGTCCCATGACGACATCTTCGTGGTCGATGATGACCCCGCTGTCCGCGACGCGCTGAGCACGCTGTTCACCATGCAGGGCTTCGAGGTGACCGGCTTCGCCGACGGGACCTCGGTGGTGTCGGCGGTCAAGGGCCATGTGCCGGCCTGCGTGATCCTCGACGTCAACATTCCCGGGCCTTCCGGTCTCGACGTGCTGAAGCGACTGAAGGCGGATGCCTGTGCCGCGCCGATCTTCGCCATGTCGGGTCAGGCGAACATCCCGATGGCAGTGGACGCGATCCGCAGCGGGGCGGCCGACTTTTTCGAAAAGCCCTTCGACATGGAGCGCCTGGTGGGACGCGTGCGCGAGGTGCTCGCCGAGGGCCAGCGTCCGAGCCGCGCGCCAGGCCAGCTCGCCTCCCATTTCCCGGGCATGGAACTGCTCACGCCGCGGGAGCGGCAGGTGCTGGAGCAGATCGCCGGTGGAGCGTCGAACAAGGAAGCCGGCCGCACCCTCGGCATCAGCCCGCGCACGATCGAGGTGCACCGGGCGCGGATCATGGAGAAGATCGGCGCCAGGAACGCCGCCAACCTGGTGCGGATCGTCCTGACGGAACAGTGAGGGGGCGACGCGTCAGCCGCGGCTGACGGCCGCCTGTTCGAAGGTCGCCATGCCCTGGTGCACCGCCAGCGCGTTGCGGACGATCCCGCAGGCCAGCGCGGCGCCGGAGCCCTCGCCCAGCCGCATGCCGAGATCGAGAAGCGGACGCTTGCCGATCTTCTCCAGCACCCGGCCGTGGGCCGGCTCGGCGGAACGGTGGGCTGCGAGGCAATGGTCGAGGCTCGCCGGGTCGAGCGCGTGGAGCACGGCCGCCGCGGCGGTGACGACATAGCCGTCCAGAAGGACGGGGATGCGCTGCAGCCGCGCCGCCAGGATCGCGCCGGCAATGGCGGCGATCTCGCGCCCGCCGACCCGGCGCAGCACTTCGAGCGGGTCGAGGCCGGGGCCGCCGGCGCGGGCGACGGCTCGGGCCACGACATCGGCCTTGCGCTTCAGTCCCTCGGCGTCGACGCCGGTGCCTGGCCCCACCCAGTCGCCGGCCTCGCCGCCATAGAGGCCGTGATAGACGGCGGCGGCGACGGTGGTATTGCCGATGCCCATTTCTCCGAGGCAGAGCAGGTCGGCGCCGACGATGGCCTCCATGCCGAAGGCGATGGTCGCGGCGCAGCCGGGCTCGTCGAGGGCGTCGCCGGTGGTGATGTCGGGGGTCGGCACCTCGATGGCGAGGTCGAAGACCTTGAGGCCGATATCGTTGGCGACGCAGAGCTGGTTCACCGCCGCGCCCCCGGCGGCGAAGTTCTCCAGCATCTGGCGGTTCACGGCATCGGGGAAGGCGGAGACGCCCTGGGCGGTCACGCCGTGGGCGGTGGCGAAGATCGCCACCAGGGGGCGGTCGACCCGCGGCTTGCCGTTGCCGCTCCAGGCGGCGACCCATTCCACGATGTCCTCGAGCCGGCCGAGCGCACCGGCCGGCTTGGTCAGTTCGCCGTCCCGGGCGCGCACCTCGGCCACCGCCGCCTCGTCCGGGCCCGGCATGCGGGTGAGAAGGTCGCGGATGTCTTCGAAGGGGAGACCGGACGGGCTCGGGGGCGGCATGACCATGAGGCGCTTTCAGACTCGGGGCGTCGCGAGAGGGCGAGCGGTAGCAGGATCGATCGTCGCGGCACAAGCCGGACTGGCGGACCGCCGCGGCTCTGGCTATGCCATTCGCCATGGACAATCCAGCCCTCTGGCGTGACACGATCGTTGCGCTCCGTTTCTTCTCGCGCCTGCCGCTGCCAACTCTGCCCGGGGAGGCCGATCCGCACGGCCTGCCTGACTTCACCCGGCTGATCCGCGTGGTGCCGCTGGTCGGGCTCGTGCTCGGCGGCCTCGCAGGAGCGGTGCTGATCGCCGCCGGACTGTTCTGGCAGCCGGTGATCGCAGCGCTCCTATGCGTCGGTGCGGCCGCCGTCATGGCAGGCGCCTTCCACGAGGACGGTCTCGCCGACACCGCCGACAGCCTCGGCGGCATGAGCAAGGAACGGCGGCTCGACATCATGAAGGACAGCCGCATCGGCACCTTCGGCGCGACGGCGCTGATCGTGGGCCTCGGCCTCAGGGTCGCGGCCCTCGCCGGTCTCGTGACGGCGGTGGGGACCGGTCGCACGGCGCTGGCGCTGGCGGCCGCGGGTGCCGTGTCGCGCACCGTGGCGCTCGGCCTTCAGGTGCGCCTGCCGCCGGCCCGCGTGGAGGGCGTCGCCTATGCCACGGGCATGCCGCGCGAGGCGGACTGGCATCGCGCCCTGGCCCTGGCGGCCTTGGTCGCCATCCTCGCCATCCCTGCGGGGGGCCTGTTCGGCACGCTCGGCGGACTTTGCGTCGCAGGCCTTGTCCTGCTTCTGGCCATCCGCTTCGCCGATTCCCATGTGGGGGGGCAGACCGGCGACATCACCGGCGCAACGCAACAGGTGATCGAGATCGCCATGCTTCTGACCCTGCTGGCGGCCGCCACGCCATGAACGCAATCTCGCCGCCGCCAGCCCTGGAGAGCCCCTGCATCCGGCTCTGCCGCATCGACCCCGCATCGGGCCTCTGCCAGGGCTGCGGCCGCACGCTCGCCGAAATCGCCGGCTGGCTCGGCATGAGCAGCGAGGAGCGCCGCGCGGTCATGGCCGACCTTCCCCGTCGCCGCGCCGGGGGGGGCGCCGGCGCATGACGTCCCGTACCACGCTGTGGATCCTGCTCGTCACCATCCTCCTGCTGGTTCTGCTGGCGGCCATCCGCTCGAGCGGACTCGCCGCCGGCACGCTGGACGCAGGCGACTGGGGCTCGCTCGTCGGCCTGTCCATGCTCGCGGTGCTGTGCGGTGCCAGCGTCCTCGGCATGTTCCGCGGCCGGGCCGGCGACGCCTTGCAGGCGGCGCTCGCATGGCTCGCCATCTTCGCCTTTCTCGGCGTCATCTACACCTATCGCTACGAGTTCGAGCTGGTGGGCCGGCGGGTGATGGCGAATCTCGTCCCGGGCGTGGTGAGCGAGGGCGTCACCGGCTCGCGAGAGGTGACGGTGCCGCGCGGCGGTGGCGGCACCTACATGGTCCGCGTCGCCCTCAACGGCGCGCGGGCAACCCCCATGCTGGTCGATACCGGCGCCTCGGCCTTGGTGCTGACCGAGGCTGACGCGCGGCGCGCGGGGATCAGGGTCGAGGACCTGTCCTTCTCCGTGCCGGTACAGACCGCCAACGGGCCAGCCCTCACCGCTTCCACCACGGTGCAGACGGTCGCCGTCGGCCCCATCGTCGAGCGCAACGTCAGGGCGCTGGTGGCGCGGCCCGGAGCGCTCACCACGAGCCTCCTCGGCCACACCTTCCTCGACCGGCTGGAGAGCTACGAGGTGCGCGGCGGCCGCATGGTAC
Source organism: Pseudomonadota bacterium (assembly GCA_023416965.1). Classification (GTDB taxonomy): domain Bacteria; phylum Pseudomonadota; class Alphaproteobacteria; order Rhizobiales; family Phreatobacteraceae; genus Phreatobacter. The sequence goes on from JAEZGJ010000220.1 coordinate 30,159, forward strand.
TGCGCGGACGCAACTGACGGGCCTTGCCAGCGCGCCGCCCGCGGCGGCATTGTCCCGCCCCGACGACGAGGTCCCGATGAGCCGCATTTCCCGCCGCGACACCCTCACAGCCGGCCTGGGAGCCGGCCTCGCCGCCCTCGGCGGCGCTCAGGCCGCCGCCCAGGCTCCGGCCGGCGCGGCCATGGTGACGCTGCTGCTGGTCAACGACATCTACAAGATGGGTGAGGAGAACGGCCGCGGCGGCTTCGCCCGGCTCAACGCCATCGTCCGGGCAGAGCGCGCGCGCGGCGTGCCGCTGCTCTACGTCCATGCCGGCGACATGTTCTCGCCCTCGCTCATGTCGGGCTTCGACCAGGGCGCCCACACGGTCGAGCTCTGCAACATGGCGCCGCCGGACGTCTTCGTGCCCGGCAACCACGAGTTCGACTTCGGCCCGGAGGCCTATGCCCAGCGCCGCCTCCAGTCGCGTTTTCCCTGGTACGCCTCCAACATGCGCGCCGCGGACGGTTCGCTGCTGCCGGGCCATGAGGACGGCCGCGTCCTCGATTTCGGGGTGGTGAAGCTCGGCGTCTTCGGCGTCGCGTTGCCCAATACGCCAGAGGTGTCATCCACCGGCGACATCCGATTCCTTCCCACCATGGAGACGGTGCGGCGCGAGGCGGCACGGCTGCGCCGGGAGGGCGCCGACCTCGTCGTCTGCTGCGCCCATACCGACCGTCGGGAGGACGACGAGATCGTCCGTTCGAGCCTCGTCGACGTGCTGCTGACCGGCCACGACCACGACCTCGCCATCACCTATGACGGACGCACCGTCATGGTGGAGAGCTCCGAGGAGGGCTATTACGTCACCGCCATCGACCTGACGCTGAACCGGGTCACCGTCGACGGCGTGACCCGCATGGCCTTCACGCCCGCCTTCCGGGTCAACGACAGCCGCCACGTGACGCCCGACCCCGAGACGCTGTCGCGGGTCCGGCAATACGAGAAGGTGCTCTCGGAAGAACTCGACGTCGAGGTGGCCACGCTGACGGGCGAACTCGACACGCGCACCGCATCCGTGCGCTCCGGGGAGCAGGCGATCGGCAACCTCGTCGCCGATGCCATGCGCCGGGCAGCGGGCACCGATATCGGCCTGACCAATGCCGGCGCGATCCGCGGCAACCGGATCTATCCCGCGGGCCACCGCTTCACCCGCCGCGACGCGCTGAGCGAACTGCCCTTCGGCAATCGCACCGTCGTCGCCAAGGTCTCGGGCGCCGACATCCGCCAGGCGCTGGAAAACGGCGTGAGTCAGGTCGAGCAGCGGGCGGGGCGCTTCCCCCATGTCTCCAACCTGACGGTGGAGGTCGATCCACGCAGGCCCGCCGGCAGCCGCGTCGTGTCGGTACAAGTCGGCGGCCAGCCGCTCGACGACGACCGCGTCTATACGGTCGCCACCAACGACTTCATGCTGCGTGGCGGCGACGGCTACACGACCCTCGGGCTCCGGGCGCCCGACAAGGACGTGCAGGGAAAGCTCGTGGCGCTCGACCTGATGGAGCATCTGCGGGCGCTCGGAACCGTCGTGCCGCGGATCGAGGGGCGCATCATCCTGCGCTAGCTTCCGGAGCGAGAGCCGGGAGCTGCCCTGAACGCGCCTTGATCGGGGGCTAGCCCTGCCGCCCCTCGTCACGGAAGAGCGCCATGCCCCCTGCCCTCACCCGCCGCGACGCCCTCGCCCTCGCCGCATTGCTGCCGGCCGCGCCAGCGATCGCCGCGACGCCCGACCTCGCCGCCCTCTTCCGGGAGTACGGCGCCCGCGGCGCCCTCGTCGTGGTGGACGGGGCGACGGGCGAAGCGACAACCTCCGACGGCACCCGCGCCGGACTGCGCCTCGTGCCGGCCTCCACCTTCAAGATCCCCAACAGCCTCATCGCCTTCGAGAGCGGGGTTGTCGCCGATGCCGACACCGTCCTGCCTTATGGTGGCGGCCCCACCATGGTGCCGGCCTGGGCACGCGACATGTCGCTGCGAGAGGCGATGCCGATCTCCAACGTGCCGATCTTTCAGGAGGTGGCGCGGCGGGTCGGGCTCGCGCGCTACCGCGACTGGCTGGCGCGGCTCGACTACGGCAACCGCGACCCCGGCACTGTGGTGGACCGCTTCTGGCTCGACGGGCCGCTGCGCATCAGCGCAGTGGAAGAGGCACGCTTCAACGCGCGCCTCGCGCAGAAGGCGCTGCCGGCCTCGCAGCGGGCGCAGACCCTCGTCCACGACATCGTGCGGCTGGAGAGCGCCGGCGGCGCGACCCTCTTCGGCAAGACCGGTTGGTTCGTGAAGCGCGGCGAGACGTCGATCGGCTGGTGGACCGGCTGGGTGGAGCGCGGCAGCCGCATCCATGCCTTCACGCTCAACATGGACATGCCGCAGATGGCCATGGCGCCGAAGCGACTGGAGATCGGCCGCGCCGCGCTGAAGCTGCTCGGGATCTACGGCTGAGCCGAAGCCTCAGCCGATGCCGCGGCTCACCAGGTCCCAGGTGAAGCGCAGGCAGACGATGAGCAGGAAAATGCCGAAGGAGAGCTCGAGCTTGCGCTTTGGCATGGCGTGGGCGAGGCGCGCGCCGAGTGGAGCCGTCCACATCGAGGTGGGGATGAAGAGCAGGAAACCGATCAGCGAGACATAGCCGAGGGCGAAGGGGAACTGGATGGCGGCGACGCCGGGGAATTCCGCCGCCTTGGGCCAGCCGGCATAGATATAGCCGAGGGCGCCGGGGATGGAGATGAGAACGCCGAGGCCCGAGGAGGTCGCCACCGCATTATGGATCGAGCGGCCATAGGCCATCATCACGAGATTGCCGAGCTGGCCGCCGCCGATCCCCATCAGGCTCGACAGCACGCCGATGACGCCGCCGGAAGCGATCATGCCGGCGCGGCCGGGCATGCCGGTGCCGAAATTCAGCTCCTTGCCGGTGAGCAGTCGCCACGCCGAAAGCCCGGCGACGAAGACGAAGACCGCCTTGAACACCGCCGGCGGGGCGTAGCGGGCGATGAAGGAGCCGACGATGACGCCGATCACCACCGGGACGGCCCATGCCCGCAGGATGTCCATGTCGACCGCGCCCTTGGCCTTGTGGGCCTGGAAGGAACGGATGGAGGTGGGAATGATGATGGCGAGCGAGGTGCCGACGGCGAGCGCCATGCGCAGCTCGACCGGGACGCCTACCACGCCGAAAAGCTCGTAGAGCACCGGCACGATGACGGCGCCGCCCCCCACGCCGAAGACGCCGGCGAGAATGCCGGTAATGGCGCCGGCGCCGAGAAGCCCGACGGCGAGAATGGCCAGCTGGTCGTAGGGAACGCCGAAGAACATGGGGGACATCCGCGCCGCAGGGAAGCGCGCGACTTACTCCCTCATGACCCGGCGCGGCAAGTGCCCGGGGCGCGGAGCGGGCCTGCGGCGCCGGGCGCGGCCGCCTTCCGCAGCGACTGCAACATGGCGGATACAGGGGAAAAGGGCGGTCACTCCCGGCGGCGAGCCGCTGCAAAGGGCGGGGTTCACAAGGGCATCACAGGCGGACGACACCGGCCGGCCGAGAGGGCAACCCGGGCGCACCGCTCCAACCGACCAGGAGACTGCCAGATGACCCGTTTCAAGACCCTCACCTTCGCCACCCTTCTCGCCTGCGCCGCCGGTGGTGCCATGGCCCAGACCGCCGGTGGCGGCGGCAGCAGCGGCGACGGCGGCGGCTCGCTCGGCTATGATGCTCCGACCATGGCCATCCAGATCCCCGGCATTCCGCAGTCGCGGGTCGACGCGCAGCGCGACTCGGTGGTGATGTGCCGCTTCGAGGTGATCCGCGGCCACTATTGCGAGTCCGTCCGGACCCGCTGAAGGCCCGTTCAGTCCGAGGAAGGGCGGCGCCAAACGTCGCCCTTTCGCGTTCAGGCCGCCAGGTCACCGCGCCCGGCCGGGCGATCGACGACGAGGGCGAGAGCCTCGCGCAGCACCCGCGCGTCGGCACCGGGCTTCACCGCCTCCACCGACAGGTGGCGGCGGAACTGGCGGGCGCCGGGCACGGCCTGGAACAGGCCGAGGATGTGGCGGGTCATGGCCGAGAGGCGCACGCCTTCCGCGAGCCGCGCCTCGACATAGGGAATGAAGGCCTCGATCGCGTCGGCGAGACCTGCGACCGGCGGCTCAGTGCCGAAGAGCACCGGGTCGACCTCGCGCAACAGGGCCGGCGACTGGTAGGCGGCGCGGCCGAGCATAACGCCGTCGAGCCGCACGCCGGCGCGCGGTTCGAGCAGGGCTTCAGCCTCGGCGATGCCGCCGATGCCGCCGTTGATGGCGATGGGCACGTGGCCCAGGCGCGCCTTCAGGCGGAACACCCGGGCGTAGTCGAGTGGCGGGATCTCGCGGTTCTCGCGCGGCGAGAGGCCCTGCAGCCAGGCCTTGCGGGCATGGACGATCAGCGCGTCGGCACCGGCTGCGACGACAGCGTCGGCGAAGGCGTCGAGGCCCGCCTCCGGGTCCTGGTCGTCGATGCCGATGCGGCACTTGACGGTGACCGGCACCGAGACCGCCGCCTTCATCGCCTCGACCGCCCGCGCCACCTGGTCGGGCACAGCCATCAGGCAGGCGCCGAACTGGCCGCCCTGCTCCCGGTCCGAGGGGCAGCCGCAGTTCAGGTTGATCTCGTCATAGCCGAAGGCCTGGCCGATCCGCGCCGCTTCCGCCAGCGCCCCGGCATCGGCACCGCCGAGCTGCAGGGCGACCGGATGTTCGGTGGGGTCGAAGCCGAGAAGGCGCTCGCGGTCGCCGTGGATCACCGCATTGGCGGTGACCATCTCAGTATAGAGCAGCGCATGGCGCGACAGGACGCGGTGGAAGAACCGGCAGTGCCGGTCCGTCCAGTCCATCATGGGCGCAACCGAAAACCGCCACGGGCTGACCGTTCCGGAAGGCTGAGCATTCATGCGGGTTTCCGTCATACACATCCGTGCGTCGTGGGCACCATGGATCTACAATTGGGTATTGCCGGGGCCGTCAGCTACACGTCCTCGTAGCCCGCCGGTGCACGGTCCAGCCTGCGGGCATGGGTATCATCATCGAAGGCAAACGCAAAAAGCGGCCGTGCCTGTCGCCCCGCGGGACCGGCAGAGTCGGTTCGCCAGACGCGCTGCACGCCCCCGGGCGCAGGACTGCGGTCGACTATGCAGTTCACCAGATGACGAACCGATGAAGCCGCGATGGGATTTCGCACCCCGACCCGGATTCTGGGGGAGCGGGGGCCCCTCATCCGGAAGCGGCGCATCCTCGGGCAGTGGCGCCGCTGTCAGCAGCGACGCGGACGGCACCGGAGAACCGGGGCGGTGATCTGCAACCGCCTCAGGCTCCGCATCGGTCGCCGCCCTGTCGACGACTGCAGTTGCGGAAGGTATCGTCACGGCCGGAATGGCATCCGTCGCGGCAACGGGCGGGGCGGCCGAGATCACGATGTCCGGATCCACTGCCGCAAATGCAGGAGGGGCCAGCATCTGCTCGCCGGCGGCGTCCGGGATCGAGGCAACAGGCGGGCTTCTCAGGAAACCCGCTCCAAAGCCCCCTGCCCCCACATCGCTCCACGCGTGATGAGGCGACGGTTCAATCTGGCTCGGCAGGGTTGCAGCGAGCGTCGCTACGGCGACGGTGGCATCCAGGACCGGAACGGTCGCCGCAGGCAGGGACGAGATCTTGACCGTGCCTCTCGCCTTGAGCCATTCAGGCTCTTCCGGCTCTTCCGGCACTGGCGGTATGCTGCTCACGACGTCCGACTCCGCGCACACACCGCTCTTTTGCACTACGCCAGCAAATTCATTGGTATCCCGTTAACGGCACATCATGCGCTGAAGGGTTCCGGTTTGATTCCCGGGGCTGCGCGGGCCACGGGATTCGCGCCACGGGAGGATCGAAACGGCTTCGGTTCATCCCCCTCGGGCCGCCGTGACAGCCACGCCGGGGCTGTCGCCATGCTCGGGAGAAGGCATTCACACGAGGGCCAGGGCTCACCGCAGGCGAGTTTCCCCCGGTGGCATTCCCGGCACTATTCCGCCAGCTGAACCTGCGTGCCCACCACGCCTATGGCGCTCGGCACCGGAACATCGGTGGCGCCGTATCGCGCGTTCATGACGAGGTTCGGGCCGGCGTCGAGTTCCATCCACCGTGCCACGATGATGGTGTAGGCAGACTGATCGGCCACTGGCCTGTTGGCATCGACCCTCAACCGCCCGTTGGGAAGATAGATCGTGCCCAGCAACAGCCGCGCGTCGTCGCTGCTGATCAGGTGCCGGCGGCCGACAGGGGCGGACCTGTCCTCGAAGAACAGCAGCGAAGCCATGGCGCCGTCGCGCGGGGCGGAGAGGCTGATGGAGCTGCGAGCCCCGAAGTTGATGACGCTCGCAGCCCCCGACAGGTAGAAGCCCACGTGTGTCCCGCTCAGCGAAGCGCCGCCATCGACCCAGAGGGGACCGTCCTTCATCACATATTCGCCCGGCGCCAGGCGGACCCTCGCGCCAAGGGTGATCTTCAGCCCCCCGCAATAGACACCCGGCCTCAGCGTCGTGCTCCCGCCGACGATGACGAGGTTGGTCTGGTTGCAACCGCCGACATGCGGCGGTGTGCGGGAGGCCAACGGGTCGCGCAATGGCGGGCAGTTGGTGATGGGGTCCGGCGTGAAATTTGCCTTGGTTCCCACTTTTCCGCCGGCTGAGCAGATCACCTGCGCCGACAGGACCGAGGAATTCGCGCCAACCAGCCCCTGGGTATGGGTCGAGTTCGAATAGACCGCGCAGCCGGGCGCCGTCAGATGGGCGCGGGTCTTCAGCCAGACGGACTGCGCGCGGGATGGTTCGAGGCCGATGAGGCAGATCGGGACGCCCGAGCCTACCTTGCCGACCGCACGGACCTGCAGTTGGGGAGGCGTGGGAATGAGCGACAGTCCGAAGACGGCGTTGTAGGGCCTGGTGATCACCACCTCGACCGCGGTGCGGGCGGGGTCGATCGCGGGTTTGACATCGGACTCGTCGGAGCCGAACTGCGAGACGATCTGGGTCCGCGCGAAACGCGCGGTCGTGTTGATCACCGCCGTCAGGTCAGCATTGGCGAACCGCAATTCGCGCGCGCCGGCCAGGGCCGCGGCATCGGCCGCGGCCTGGAGCTTGCCGCGTTCGGTGACCATCGACGCATATTCCGTCGCTGCGCCCCCCGCGACGAGCAGCACCGGCAGGCTCAGGGCCGCGATCGTGGCGACGCTGGCGTCCGCTCGGCGCCAGAACCTCGCCAGGTATCGTCGAAGCGGGGTCATGCCGCCACCTCAGCCGCGCGGTGCACCACGCGACCCGCAGGCAGGGTGATGCGCGCTGCGGCACCGCCACCGACGGCATTGTCGATGGCGAGAGAGCCGCCGTGAAGCTCTGCCACACGCTTGGCGAGAGGAAGACCGAGGCCGAGCCCACCGGCAGTCCGCGCCAGACCTGCGCTCTGCTGATGGAAGGGCTCGAGGCAAGCGGCGACCTGGGCCTCCGTGAGACCCGGCCCGTGGTCACGGACTTCGATGATTACCGAACCGTCAGGGGCGGTGGCCACTGACAGGCCCGCGAGTCCACCGCCGTGAACGACGGCATTGCACAGAAGGTGGACGATCGCCCGTTCGAGAAGGTCCCGGTCGGCGACGATGGTCAGCCCCTCCTGGAAGGCACATTGCCCGCTCGACGGGCCGTGCTTGTGCTCCACCTCGGACAGGGCGCGGCGAGCGATGGTCTCTGGCGCATAGTCATCCTCCCTGAGTTCCCGCTCGTTCGAGGACAGCGCCGAGAAGAGCATCAGGTCGCTGAACAGGCCGAGCAGACCCTCGCCCGCCGTCCGCACGAACCGGGCGTGATCGAGATAGCCGCTCGCCCCGATCGGCCCGAGCGACTGCTTTTCGATCAGGTCGGAAAAGCCGATGATGACGTTCAGGGGCGTGCGGAACTCGTGGCGCATCAGCGTGAGGATGTCGGATTTCATCCGGCTGATGCTGACGGCCTCTTCGCAGGCACGGCGCGCCTCGCGCTCGTGCCGGGCGGCGCGCACAACATAGCGGACGTGATGGCTGAGCTGCCGCCAGTTGACGGGCTTCACCGTGAAGGAGTTGGCGCCGACGTCGAAGGCGCGGTCGATCGAGACGGCGTCCTCGCGACCAGTGACCATGATGACCGGCAGGTCCTTCAGCCTCGCGTCGCCGCGTAGGCGCGCCAGAAGGCCGTAACCGTCGAGGCGGGGCATCTCGATGTCGATGAGGGCGATGTCATAGGCGCCGGAGACCAGGCGCTCCCACCCCTCCTCGCCGTCCCCCGCCGTATCGATGGTCACATGGGGCGCCGACAGGTAGACGCAGGCGAATTCGCGCAGGATCGGATCATCGTCGACGACGAGCACGCGGAGCGGCTCGTCGAGCACGAACGTCCAGCGTCCGGCGGTTGTCTGGGCCTCGGTCATCATGACAGCTTCAGACAGGAAGATTAAAAACACTCCCACCAGTTGCGATTAAGACGGTTTTCAGCCGGTGCCGTTAGCGTTCCCTTACTCGGGAAGGGACTGGACCGGCAGATGCAGGCACACCGATCGATCGGACGGAAGCTCGGCCTGCTGGCATTGCTGTCAGTCGCCGTCGCCGTGGTCATCGGCACCGCCTTCGCCGTAACCCAGGAAACGCGCCGTTATGTCGAGGCCAAGAGCGAGGCCTTCATCACCACGGCCCAGGTCTTCGCAGCCGCCGTCGCGGATGCGGCGGCCGCTGGCGACGAGCAGGCGGCGCTCAGGGCCATGCGCGCCATCGCCTCGATGAACGGCATGCTGACGGCCCGGATCGACAAGAGCGATGGCGGGGTGCTGGCTTCGCTCGGTCTTGCCTCCCGCCTCGAGCGGGACGCGCGCCTGACCCTCATGGAGCGCCCGAGCGTCTGGACCATTCTGGCGAGCGGCACGATCGAGACGACGGTGCCGATCCATCACAACGGGGGCGAGATCGGACGGTTCGTCATGGTCGCCGAGGCCAACGACCTCCTGCAACGGCTCCTCGTCACCCTCGCCGTGACGCTCGCCGGCGCCGTCCTCGCCGTCGCCGCCGGACTGGTGGTGGCGCGCAAGCTCGGCGGCACGATCGTCCGGCCCATCACCGGGCTGACGGCGGCGATGCAGCAGATCCGGGAGCGTCACGACTTTTCCTCAAACGTCACCGTCACGTCGGACGACGAGGTGGGCGCCATGGTCGAGGGCTTCAACGGGCTGCTTGCCGAGATCCGCGCCCGCGACGAGCGCCTGGCCGAGCATCTCAGGGACCTGGAGCGTCAGGTCGCCGACCGCACCGCGGACTATCGGGTGGCGCGGGATGCCGCCGAGCAGGCCAACCGGGCCAAGAGCGACTTTCTCGCCGCCATGAGCCACGAGATCCGCACGCCGATGAACGGCATCATGGTGATGGCCGAACTCGTCGCCGGGAGCGTGATCGAGGAGCGCCCGAAGCGGCACGCCGAGACTATCGTGCGGTCGGGCCGAAACCTGCTGGCAATCATCAACGACATTCTCGACCTCTCCAAGATCGAGGCCGGGCAGCTCACTCTGGAACAGATCGCCTTCGATCCGGCCGAGATCATCGACCAGACGCTGGTGCTGTTTTCGGAGCGGGCGCGGGAGAAGGGCCTCGAGCTCTGCGCCTTCATTGATCCGGCCCTCTCCGGCACGATCACGGGCGACCCCGTGAGGGTGCAACAGGTTGTCGCCAACCTCGTCAACAATGCGGTGAAGTTCACCGAGAGCGGGTCCGTCCTGATCGTGGCGGAGGTTGTCGGCGGCCCCTCGCCAGCCCTGCGCATCTCGGTCGCCGATACCGGCATCGGCATTCCCCCCGAGACCCTCGGTACGCTCTTCACGGCCTTTTCCCAGGCGGACCAGTCGATCACGCGTCGCTTCGGTGGCACCGGCCTCGGCCTCGCCATCTGCCGGAAGATCGCCGACGCCATGGGTGGCACGGTGGGAGTGGAGAGCATTCCGGGGGCAGGCTCGACCTTCACCTTCACCATCCCCACGGGCGATCGCGCCGGCGGCGCGCCCTGGCCACGCACGGCGCGTCCCCACACAGCCATCGTGGACATCGAGGGCCGCAACGGCGACGTCCTCGCACTGTACCTGGCGGCATCCGGCTATCGCGTGGTGCGGGGCGCCGGGCCAGACGGGAGCGATGTTGAGGGCCCCCGGCCGATCGTCTTCGCGGCCCGCGGCGCCGCATGGACGGCTCGACCCGATGTCTCCCTCGTCCGGTGCGCGGGCCTCGCCGAAAACACGGGCACGGCCGGCGAGGCGCGTCTCGACCTTCCCGTCCAGCGCGGTGAACTCCGCAATCTCATCACCCGGCACCTCGCGGGCGATAGCCTGACTCCGGCGCGAGTGCCGCGGGCGACCGCCGAGCCGCGCCCGGACTTCGGCCATGTCCGAATCCTCGTCGTCGATGACAGCGCGGTGAACCGCGAGGTGGCGCTGGCGGCCCTGGCCCATTTCGGCGCGAGCGCTGATTGCGTCGAGGACGGGCTCCAGGCAGTGGAGGCCGTCGCCGCGGGGGCCTATGATCTCGTCTTCATGGACGGCAGCATGCCGGTCATGGACGGCTTCGAGGCGACACGCCGCATCAGGGCGGAGGAAGCGGCCCGGGAGGCGACGCGGGTGCCGATCGTCGCGCTCACCGCGGACGTCATCGGAACCGCGGCCGAGGCCTGGCGGGCCTGTGGCATGGACGATCTTCTCCTGAAGCCCTTCACCCTGGAGGACCTCGCCCAGATCCTCGGCCGCTGGGCCCCGCCAGCAACGTCGGGACAGGCGATCCGGGCCGAGTTACCCCGCGAACCAGGGCCGGCGACCGCCATGGCGCCCGCACCCAGCGGCGTGGCCGACCTCCTCAGCCCCGACAAGCTCGCGGAGTTCGAGGACATGGCCTCCCTCGGCCGGCCGGACTTCGCGCAACGCATCCTGGAGCTGTGGAAGACCCATGCCGCGCCTGGCCGCGACGCCATCGACGAGGCCATGGCCGCTGCCGACGCCGAGGCGGTGGGCCGGGCGGCGCACAGCCTGAAGTCCATGAGCCTCAATGCCGGCGCCTCGCGGGTGGCGGATCTCGCCCGCACCATCGAGACCATGGCGCGCACCGAAGGACGCCTGCCGGAAGCCGGTCTCGTCGCCGCTCTCGGGGCTGCCGTGGATGCCACAATGGGGGCCATCGACGTCCATCTCGGGGCCCGGACGGCCGGCACGCCGGCGTCACCGCCGTCGCCAGTCCCGGCGGCACCTCCCGATGGCTTCGAGCAGGACCTCCTCAGGGCGATAGAGGCCGGGGAGATCCAGCCCTTCTTCCAGCCGATCGTCGCGAGGGGCGATGGCCGCATCGTGGGCGTCGAGGCCCTGGCCCGCTGGATCAAGCCGGACGGGACGATCGTTGAGCCGGGGGAGTTCATCGCCAGGGCCGAGGCCGGGGGCCTGATCGTCCCCCTGGGCAGCCACATGCTCACGCAATCCATGCTCTGCGCCCGCGACTGGCCGGGAATCAACCTGTCGATCAACGTCTCGCCCCTCCAGCTCCAGGAGGACGATTTCGAGGAACTCCTCACCTCGACGCTCGCCCGGACGGGCTTCGCTGCCGCGGATCTCACACTCGAAGTCACCGAGACGGCGCTTATCGGCAACGAGGAGTGGACCGCCGCCACGTTGAAGCGCCTCAGGGAACGGGGCATCGGCGTCGCGCTCGACGATTTCGGCACCGGCTATTCCAGCCTCGCCTACCTGCGCCGGTTCCCCTTCTCGCGGATCAAGATCGACCGCTCGTTCATCGCCGAGGCGGACAGCGCCATGGACGCCGCCGCCATCGTCCATGCCGTGGTGGCGATCGGCCGCTCTCTCGGTCTCACGGTGGTGGCGGAGGGAATCGAGACTGAATCCCAGCAGCGCTTCGTCTCGGCGGCGGGCGTCCACATGTTGCAGGGCTATCGCTACGGCCGTGCCATGCCGGCGAAGGAGCTGTCGTCGCTCCTCGGGGGGCTGTCAAAGGCCGGGTGAGATCGCTCGTCTGATCCGATGGAGGCAGGCTGGCACCGTCGCCCGCAAGGTTCGACCCGCCTGCAGTGGTGCCGATGGCGGCCCGACAGCAGACAGATGCCGATCAAGGTCGAACACCGCGCACCAGTCTTGGTTCTGCCAGCCCGAGGCGCTGAGCCCTACATCTGCAGAAGGCGGCGATGGATGTCGCTTGTGGCCAGGGCTGCGTGACCGAAGGCGACCGAAATCTGGTCGAGGCCGGCGGCGACGTCCCCGACCGCGTAGGCACCCGCCGTGCTGGTCTGCTGGTGATCGCCCGCGACGATGCAGCCGGACAGATCCGGCGCGACCTCGAGGTCGCGGGCCAGCGCCGACTGGGGCTCCGATCCCATGGCGGCGTAGAGCGTGTCCCACGTCACCCCCCGGCCGACCCTGCCGATCCCCCCGCGCGCCGTTCCAGCTCGACCGTGACGCCGGGCTCGACCAGTTCGATGTCCAGGCGGTCGGTGAAGGACCTGAGGTAATGGGCCTTGGACTCGGCATCCGCGGGCGGGACCAGCAGGCCGACCCGCCGGCCCGCCACCTCGTATCCGTCGCAGATGGGGCAATAGCGGATGAGGCCGTCCTGCACCGCTTCATCATGCCCCGAGATGGCGGGCCGGACGTCGACCACCCCCGTCGCGAAGATCACGGTCCGTCCGATCGCGGGCGCCCCGCTTGTGGTGACGAGGAAGCCGCGGGGGTGGCGCCCCACCGCGAGGGCTTCCGCAGGTTGGGGCTGCAGGCCGTAGCGCGCAACCTGCAGGGTCAGGCGCGCCAGAAGGTCCGGGCCGGGGATCCCGTCCGGGAAACCGGGCAGGTTGCGGATCCGCGGAATGAGGCTCGCCCGGCTGTGCCCCCGGTCCAACACCATGACGGAGCGGCGGTAGCGTGCAAGGTAGAGGGCCGCGGTCAGTCCGGCCGGCCCCCCGCCGATGACGATGCAGTCGAATAGGGCAGGCTCGGTCGACGACATGGCAATCCCTCGCAGGCCGAGGCCCTCCAACGGGACCGCTGCACTTCCTGATCGGTCGGCGAGCCTCGAAGTTCCTTTCGCGCCGGGTGCCCGGTCAGCGACGCGGCGGCGCGATGGGCTCCCGACCCTGCGGGATGTGGCCCTTTGGAACCGGGCTCCCCCGCGATCCGTTCGCCTCCCATGAGAGGAGAGTTGCCATGACAAAGAAGCTCCCGCCCGTACCCGCCGACAACCGCTCGCCCTACTCCGACGCCCGTCAGGGGGTGGAAGACGCCCAGCACTCCGGTGGCGAGGAGAGCAAGAGCGAGGAGCGTGGCCGGCACGCCAATATCAAGCAGAACACTACCCATCAGGGCTACCAGCAGGACCGCTAGGGAGCGCGCCATGTCCACCTCGTCGAAAACGCCTGCCAGCATCCGGCAGGGCGGCCCCGGGGCCTCCCACGAAAATGCCAAGGAGCCCCTGCGGGTCGAGAAGCCGCCCGCCGACTCGCCGCAGCGGCAGCGCAGCCAGGTTTCGGGCGGCGGAGGAGAGGCGGATTCGCACCATACCCACAGCCCGACGCGAAAGGGTGGCTCCTGAGCGTAAGGGGCCTATCGGAGTGACGGCCGGCGTTACTGGCCGAGCCGGATTTGCGCCGCCTGGACGATCGCTGACCAGCGGCCGATCTCTTCCGTCATCCGCCGCGTCAGGGCGGCAGGGCCCCTTTGTGCCGCGGCCGGCACGATCAGGCCGGCCGCCTCCAGCCTGCCGCGAACAGCGGCATCGGCCAGGGCGGCGTCCAGGGCTGCGACCAGCCGGTCGCGCACGGTGTCCGGCGCGCCCTTCGGCAGGTAGAAGGCGAACCAGCTCGACGCCTGAAATCCGGGAAGGCCCGCCTCCGACGCCGTCGGCGTGTCGAGCAGCTGAGGCACGCGCGCAGGGGCCGAGACGGCGAGGAACCGCAGCCTGTCGCCTCCGACGAAGGCGAGGGCGTCGACCAGCAGAGCACAGGTGAAGTCATAGTGCCCGGCAACGAGGTCGGTCATGGCGGGGGCCGAGCCGCGATATGGCACCTCGGTGGGTTTGAAGCCGATGGTCGAGGTCAGCAGAAGGCAGCTGATATGGCTGATCGAGCCGACGCCGGCATGGCCGAGGGTCAGCGAGGCGCCGCGTTCTTTCGCCATCCCGATGAACGCCTGCATGTCGGCGGCCGGCAAGCCCCGCCTGGCCGCTACCAGGATCGGGGTTTCCGCCACCTGACCGACCGGGGTGAAATCGGCGAGCGGGTTGTAGCGCAGGTTCGGATAAAGCGCCGGAGCGGCGGCATGCGTGCCGACATGGCCGCTGAGAAGCGTATAGCCGTCAGGTGCGGCCTGGGCGACGCGTCCCGAGCCGGTGGTGCCGCCGGCGCCGGCTGCGTTCTCGACGATGACGGGCTGCCCGAGGGTGCGTGACATGTGCTCGGCGACGATGCGACTCATCACGTCGTTGGGGCCTCCGGCGGCAAAGGGCACGACCAGCGTGATGGGCCTCGTCGGATAGGCGTCCTGCGCGGCGGCGGGGCGGAGCGTCGCCAGTGCGACGGCAGACAGGAGCAGGAGCGAGCCGATGCGTGTCATGGTCTGAAGCACCCCCAGAATGAGCAGGCGAAATGCCGGGCGGTCATTGCGGCCCGTTCCCGGATGAAAGGGCGGAGAGGACCCGGTCGACCTCGGTGGCGGCGAGTCCCGTGTAATGTCGCGGGTCGGCCGCGGCGGCGATCTCGTCCGGCGTCAGATGCGCGGTGACCGCCGGCTCCCCGGCCAGCACGGCCGCCAGCGTGGAGCCCTCGGCGACGGCGGTGCGGCAGGCCTCGGCGACCAGGTCGTGGGCATGGTGGCGCCCCATATGCGGGGCCAGCGTCATCATCACCTGCTCTGCGGCGATCAGGCCCCGGGTGCGGTTCAGGTTCGCCAGCATCGCCTCCGGCTGGACGACGAGGCCGGCGCACAGATCGAGGGTGGTCCGGAGGGCTCCGGAGGCCAGGAGGAAGGCCTCGGGCAAAAGCAGCCATTCCGCCTGCCAGGGACCCGTCGCCCGTTCATGGTCGTGCACGCCCGCGTCCAGCATCGCGCTGGACAGGCGGCGGAGCGCAAGACCGCTGGACAGGATGCGCTCGCACATGATCGGGTTGCGCTTGTGAGGCATGGTGCTGGAGGCGCCCTGGCCGGTGGGGCCCGGCTCGATGGCCTCCCCCACCTCGGTCTGCGCCATCAGGGCGATATCCAGCGCGATCTTGCTGAGGCCGGTCGACACGAGGCCGAGGAAACTCACCGTCTCGCAGAGCGTATCGCGCGCCACGTCCCAGGCGATGAGCGGCTCGGCAAGGCCAAGCTCCCGGGCGAGGCCGGCGCGGACCGCCGCCCCATCGGCGCCAAGCGAGGCCAAGGTGCCGACCGCGCCGGCGAACTGCACCTGCAGGACCCGCGGCCTGATCTCGTCGAGCCGCCGGCGATGCCTCATCAGGGCCGAGAGCCAGACGGCAGCCTTGAAGCCGAAGGTGATCGGCAGCGCATGCTGCAGCTTCGTGCGTCCGACCATCGGCGTGTCGCGGTGGGCCTCGGCCAGTCCGGCGAGCACGGTGACGAGCGCATCGAGATCGGCCGCGATCAAGTCGAAGGCTTCGCGGATCTGCAGGACCAGGCCTGTATCGATGATGTCCTGGCTGGTCGCGCCCCAATGGGCATATTCGCCGTGATCCGGCCCCGCGGCGCGGATGAGCTGCTCCACGAGATTGACGATGGGCAGGCCGATCTTCAACGTGCCGGCGGCCAACTGGTCGAGGTCGAGCCTGTCGGCATGCGCCGCTGCGGCGATCGCCCCGGCGGCCTCGACCGGTATCAGGCCGAGGCTGCCCTGGACGCGCGCGAGTGCGGCCTCCACGTCGAGCATCGCCTGGAGCGTCGCGCGCTCGCTGAACACTTGGCGCATGGCCGGCGTACTGAAGAGATCGGCCAGGTGACGGCTGGCGAAAGGCGTCGCGGCGTCGAAGCTCATGGCGCGGCGTTGTCCTGTCAGAGGCTGCGCGGGAGGCCCCGGCGGGGGAGACGCCCGGGTGAGCGGCTGGTCTGTTTGCTGCTCCGCGGCAACGATAGGCAGGCTTTGTGTTCTGCAGAATTGGTTTATTCTGATTCAGTCGTTCTCGAATGCAGATGGCCGTCCGTGGACCTGCTCGATCTCAGAACCTTCCTCGCCGTCGCCCGCGCCAGGGGGATCACGGCCGCCGGGCGCGAGCTGAACACCGTGCAGTCCAACGTCACGACGCGCATCAAGAGCCTGGAGGGCGAGATCGGCACAGCGCTCTTCGACAGGCACCATCGCGGCATGGTGCTGACGGAAGCCGGCCAGCGCCTGCTGCCCTATGCCGAGAAGCTGATCGCCCTGTCGCGCGAAGCGAAGGAGGCCGCGCGGGACGACGGCGTCGCCCGCGGCTCCCTCATCCTCGGGTCGATGGAGACGACAGCCGCCATCCGCCTCCCCTCTGTCCTGGCGCAGTTCCACCGCGACTGCCCGGCCGTGAAGATCAGGCTTGTCTCGGGACCGACTGGCCCGCTCATCGAGCAGGTCCTTGCGCGCGACCTCGACGCCGCCTTCGTGGCGGGACCCGTGGACCACCCGGACATCGACGCCCGCCGCGCCTTCGTCGAGGAACTGGTGCTGGTGACGGCGCCGGACATCCAGTCGCTGGACGACCTGCGGCTGTCGGCGTCGGACGGGCTCACCGCCCTGATGTTCCGCGTCGGCTGCTCGTACCGGCAGCGTCTCGAAAGCGCCCTCTCCCTGCTGGGTCTGCCGGGCTTCAACCGGCTCGAACTGGGAACACTCGACGGGCTGCTCGGCTGCGTTGCGGCGGGTCTCGGAATCACCGTGCTGCCGCGGGCGGTGGTGGACGAATCCTCCCATGCCGCCAACCTCGCGGTGCATGCGCTGCCGGAGGAACTCGGAAGCGTCGAGACCGTGCTCATCAGCCGCCGGGACCGCCGGGCGGGAAGCGCCCTGCGCAATCTCCAGCGAATGTTCGGGCCGGTCTCGCCGGAGCTCCGGCCCTAGAGGACCATGCTGCGGCGCCAGGCCGCCGGAGGCAGGCCGACGACGTCGCGGAACACGCGGGTGAAATGGGCCTGGTCGGCGAAACCCGGTCATGGCGATCTCGTTGAGCGGGATGCGGGCGTCGCGGAGGAGCGTCCGGGCGCGCCGGACGCGGGCCTGCATGTTCAGCGGTGGGGCGGCACGCCGGTCGCCTCCTTGAAGGCCCGGCTGAAATAGGACTGCGACAGGCCGGCGAAGCCGGCGAGCTGCTCCAGCCGGATGGGCTCGACGCAATGGTTCTCGATGAAGGTGGTGACCTTGTGCAACTGCCAGGCGGCGAGCGAGGGGGGCGCGAGACCTTCGGCCTCACACGGCGAAAGGGGCGGCAAGGATCGTGTCGCAGACGACGGCATTCGCAAGATGGCCCGCCCGGCTCCCGGACGGGTCGCCGCAAAGGCGCGGTATGGACGCATGTTCGGAACAGTCGACGGCGTGTCCGGTTGGACAGGGTGAGAGGGCCGCCCGCGGCGCGCGCCGAGCACGAGGATCGCACATGGACAATCCCAGGGCAGTACCGGACCGGAGCGGCCTCAAGGTCGTCATCACGGGTGCCTCCAGCGGCATCGGTGAAGCCACCGCGGTCGCCTTCGCCAGGGAGGGCGCGAGCCTCGTCCTTGCGGCTCGCGACGCCAAGGCGCTGGAGGCGGTCGCGAAATCCTGCCGCGATGCGGGCGGCCATGCTTTGGTCGTCGCCACCGATGTCGGCGACGCCGCAGCCGTGCGGCGGCTGGCGCAGGAGGCGGTCGGCTTCGCCGGGCGGATCGACGTCTGGGTGAGCAATGTCGGGACGGGCGCGGTCGGCGCCTTCCACGAGACGCCGATCGAGGCCCACGAACAGGTCATCCGCGCCAACCTGATCGGCCACATGAACGATGCCCATGCGGCACTCCCGATCTTCATCTCTCAGAGAAAGGGCGTCTTCATCAACATGATCTCGCTCGGCGGCTTCGCTCCGGCGCCCTTCGCCGCCGCCTACAGCGCCAGCAAGTTCGGCCTGCGCGGCTTTTCCGAGGCCCTGCGCGCCGAGCTCGTCGACCATCCCGGCATCCATGTCTGCGACATCTATCCGGCCTTCGTCGACACCCCCGGCATCGGCCACGGCGCCAACTATACCGGCCGCCAGCTTTCGGCGCCGCCGCCGCTGCTCGACGCGAGGACGGTCGCCGCGGCCATCGTCGGCCTCGCCCACAGGCCGAAGCCGACGACCATGGTCGGCGCGGTCACGGGGCTCGTCCGCCTCGGCCATTTCCTGTCGCCGCGGCTCAGCGGTTGGCTCATGTCCCGCTTCCTGACCTCCTATTTCCGCGACGCGCCGCCGGCAGCCCAAACAACCGGCAACCTGTTCCGCCCGCCGGCCATTCCCGGGGGCATCGACGGCGGCCTACGCTCGCCGGACCAGCGTCGTGCCGTGACGGTGACGCTCGCGGTGCTCGGGGGACTGTTCCTCGCCGCCGTGGCCGCCGGTGCGGCCCAGGCCCGGCGATGAGCGGACCGGACGTCACCTATCCACCGCTCGACATTCCAAAGGCACTGGCGGACGAAATCTGGATCGTCGACAGCGGGCCGTTGAAGGCGATGGGGTTCGTGCCCCTGCCGGTCCGCATGACGGCGGTGAAACTGGCGGACGGCAGCCTCCTCCTGCATTCGCCGACGCGGTTCACCACCGACCTGCACCGCCGCCTCACGGCGATCGGACCGATCCGGCACCTGGTGGCGCCGAACAGCGCCCACTGGATGTTTCTCGCCGCCTGGCAGGAGCACGTGCCCGATGCGACGACCTGGGCCGCACCGGGCCTGCGCGACCGCGCCCAGGTCCGGAAGGCCGGCCTCAGGCTCGACCGCGACCTGACAGAGGGCGCTCCCGACTGGCCCGAGGAGCTGGCGCAGGTCACCGTCCCCGGCATCGGCGGCTTCCGTGAGGTCGCCCTGTTCCACACCGTCAGCCGCACGCTGATCCTCACCGACCTCGTCCAGAACCTCGAACCCGAAAAGCTTTCGCGGGCCTTCCGGCCCTTCGCGGCGCTTGCGGGGGTCACTGCGCCCGACGGGCGCGCGCCCGTCTATCTGCGCGCCATCGTGCGGGCGAGCGGCGAGCCAGCACGGGCGGCGGCGCACCGCCTGGTGGCGCTGAAGCCGGATCGGGTCGTCATGGCGCATGGCCGCTGGCTGGGCGCAGACGCCGCCGAGCGGCTGGAGCGCTCGCTGCGGTGGCTGCTATGATGAGCTGATTTTGCCGCAGCATAAGGAACCATTCGTCGCGTCACGCGTTCAGGGCGCGGCGAGGGGCAGTCCGCCTCGGCACAGACCGCGCGGGAACAGTCCTTTCCGGACCCCTCCGCGCGAGGGGGCAGGCAGCGTTGGACAATCCCAAGTTCCTGGCCGGTGGCGGCCTGATGGGCGAGCGCATCCGCGGCTTCGACTGGTCCATCCATCCGCTGGGAGCCCCTGCCGCCTGGCCGGCGAGCCTGAAGTCGGCGGTCGCCATCTGCCTCAACTCGGCCTTTCCGACCGCGGTCTACTGGGGTCCGGATCTCCTCCTGATCTACAATGACGCCTGGACTCCGATCCCCGGGGAACGCCACCCCTGGGCGCTCGGAAGGGCGGGCGCCGAGGTCTGGTCGGACATCTGGCCGGTGGTTGGGCCGCAATTCGCGCGGGTCCTGTCGACCGGCGAGGGTTTTTCGGTCTTCGACCAGATGCTGCCGATGCAGAGGCTCGGCCGGGTTCACGAGACCTACTGGAACTACAGCTTCACCCCTATCCACGACGAGGATGGGCGGGTGGTCGGCATCCTGAACCAAGGCAACGAGACCACCGATCGCGTGCTGGGCCTGCGTCGCCAGGAGTTCAAGCTCAAGCTCGAGCACGCGCTGCGCCAGGAGAGCGACGGCCGGGCCATCATGATGGCGGCCGCCGGGGCCCTCGGGCGGCACCTCGGCGCCAACCGAGTCGGCTACGGCGAGGTGCTGCTGGACGACGCCACCGTGTCCCTCGATGTCTGCTGGGCAGAGGGCGTCGAGCCGGTCTCGGGCCGGTTCCCCCTCGACAGTTTCGGCGCGGAGGACATTGCCCGCCAGCGCCGCGGCCTCACCCAGAGCTGCGCCGACGTGCTCGCGGATCCCGGCCAGGACGCCGCGGTCTGGAGGGCGCTCGACACCCGCGCCTATGCCTCCGTGCCCCTCATCCGCCACGGGCGCTTTTCCGCCTCGCTCTATGTCAACTTCCGCGAGCCCCACGCCTGGACGAGTGAGGAGATCCAGCTTGTCGAGGAAACCGGAACCCGGACATGGGAGGCGGTGGAGCGCGCCCGCGCCGAAGGAGACCTCAGGGAGAGCGAGGCGCGGTTCAGGAACATCGCCGACAGTTCTCCGGTGATGATGTGGGTGACGGATGCCTCGGGCTACTGCACCTATCTCAACCGGCTCTGGTACGACTTCACCGGGCAGACGCAGGAGGAGGCGGAAGGGTTCGGCTGGCTGCTGGCGACCCATCCCGACGACCGGGCGCTGGCCGAGGAGGTCTTCCGCGAGGCCAACGCGGCCCGCAAGCCGTTCCGGCTCGAATACCGCCTGCGACGGGCCGACGGCGCCTATCGATGGGCCATCGACGCGGCCGGCCCGCGCTTTTCGCCGTCGGGGGAGTTCCTCGGCTATGTCGGCTCGGTCATCGACATTGACGAGCGGCGCGGCGTGGAAGAGGCGCTGCGCGAGAGTGGTGAACTGCTGCGGCGGAGCGAGGACCGGCTCCGCACCCTCACTAACCTCATTCCCTCCTTCGTCTGGTTCGCCACGGCGGACGGCGAGCTCCATTATCTCAACGAGCGCTGGTACGAGTTCACCGGACAGAGCCCTGCCGAAGCGCTGCCCAACGGCTGGATCGCCGCCCTTCACCCGGAGGACGTGGAGCGGACCGCCACGGTGTGGTCCGAGGCGCGGGACAGGTCCGAACCCTACCGGATCGAGATGCGCTACCGGCGGCACGACGGGGCCTATCGCTGGTACGTGGCGCAGGCCGAGCCCCTCAGGGACGAGAACGGCGCGGTGACCGCCTGGTTCGGTACCTCGACCGACATCCACGAGCAGCGGGAGGCGAAGCAGCGGCTGGACATGGCGCTCGATTCCGGCGCCATCCAGGGCACGTGGGTATGGGACGTGCCGGGCGACCGCGTCACCGCGGACGAACGGTTCTCGCGGACATTCGGCATCGACGTCGACGAGGCGCGGGCCGGCTTCCCCCTCACCAAGGCGGTCGCCGCCATTCATCCCGACGACCAGGCGACGGTGCGCGATGCGATCCAGTCGGCGCTGGACACAGGCGGCAGCTATCGCTGCGAGTACCGCGTCAGGAACAGCGACGGCGTCTTCCGCTGGGTCGAGGCGAGCGGCAAGGTGGAACTGGCGGCGGACGGCAGCCCCCTGCGCTTTCCCGGCGTGGCGGTGGACGTGGAGGCGCGGCGGGCGCTGGAGGCCGACCGTGATCGCGCCACCTCCCTCCTGCAGGCCTTCTTCGACACCTTCCCCGGTGCCGCCTATGCAAAGGACCTGGAAGGGCGGATTCTCCTCGGCAATCGCGGCTTCGCCGAAGCGACCGGCACGCCGCCGGAGGCCTTCCTCGGCAAGACCGACATCGACTTCATGGCCGATGCGACCAGGGCCCGCGCCATCATGGCCAACGACCGCGAGGTGATGGAAACGGGCATCCCCCGGCAGATCGAGGAGGATGTCGTCCAGCCCGACGGCACGCTGATGCAGTGGCTGTCGATCAAGACGCCGCTGCGGGCAGGCGACGGTTCCGTCGCCGGGCTGGTGGGGGTTTCCCTCGACATGACCGAGCGGCGGCAGGCCGACAACCGCGCCCGCCTGCTTGCCCGCGAGGTGGACCACCGCGCCAAGAACCTGCTCAGCGTCGTGCAGTCGGTGGTGCAGCTGACCAAGAGCCCTGACGTCGCCTCGTTCAAGGCGGCGGTCAGCGGCCGCATCCACGCCCTCGCGCGCGCCCACAGCCTGCTCGCCGAGAGCCGGTGGCAGGGCGTCAATCTCGATACGCTGGTGCGCGAGGAACTGGCGCCCTTCGCGCGCCCCGGCGCCGACCGCATCCACGTCGAGGGGCCGTCCCTCAGGCTCCGCCCGGCAGCCTCCCAGGCCCTCGCGCTGGCGCTGCACGAACTGGCCACCAACGCCACCAAATATGGTGCCCTCTCCGTCGAGCAGGGCAGCCTCGACGTCTCCTGGCGCCATGGGGGAGCGCCGGCCTCCCGGACCCTCGAACTCACCTGGCGCGAACGCGGCGGTCCCGTCGTCCAGCCGCCGAGCCGCAAGGGCTTTGGGTCGACGGTGATCCGGACCTCGGTGGAGCGCCAGTTGGGGGGAGAGGTGCAGCTCGACTGGGATCCACAGGGTCTCTCCTGCCGCATCGACGTGCCGGCGGAGCAGCTCGAGGCCATGGTCCCGCCCGCACAGCCCGAGGCGGCCGAGCCGGCCGGCGTGGTCGCGGCTACGCCCGTGTCGGGGCGCCGCGTGCTCATCGTCGAGGACGAGGCGCTGATCGCCATGGAACTGGAGCAGACGGTCATCGAACTGGGATGCGAGGTGGCGGGGCCCGCGGGATCATGCGAGGCCGCTCTTGGAATCATCGCGCAGGCGCTGCCCGATCTGGCGGTGCTCGACGTCAACCTCGGCCGCGAGACGAGCCGCCCGGTGGCCGAGGCGCTTCAAAGGCTCGGCGTACCCTTCATCTACTGCACCGGCTATGCCGAGCCGCTGGAGGAGGGAGCGCCGCAGGCCGCAGTGGTGATCCGCAAGCCCTTCGACGTCAAATCGCTGGGCGATGCCATCCGCCGGCTTTCCGAGACCGCCGGCTGACCGCGTCGGCTGGTTCAATGGCCCTGCTTCTCCGGCCAGAACGCCCTGCGCATCACCGGCGTCATGCGCTACCCCTCCCATGAAGAAGCCCGCCCGGATCGTTCCGGGCGGG
>JAEZGJ010000306.1 GCA_023416965.1 Pseudomonadota bacterium
CTGCACCGGCGGGAACCGGCAGGCCGCCGAACGGCACCTGCAGGTCCGCCGGCACCAGCGTGTCGCGGGCGGCGGGCACGGCGTCGCCGATCACCTCGCGCTGCACCGTCTCGGTGACGGCGCCCACGCCGCGTGCGCAGGTCTCGGCATTGTCGCGGCAGAGCTGGACGGCGCCGCGGATCACCGCGCTGGCCATCTGCCCGCCGGACGGCAGCTCGCTCCTGGCCGAGGGCGGCAGAGGCGCCGACGGCGGCAGCACATAAAAGACGAGGCCGAGCCAGAAGGCGGCCTTGAAGAGGAATGACATGACGCCGTTTCCGGTCGCTGGAGCCCTGTATCCGGGCGGCTGTTGTTGCCTCGAGGGCACCGCTCCGGTCGTGGCCGATCATGGGCGCAACCTGTGAACACGGCCTTGGCGGAGAGGGTGAATCCGCCGGAAACCCGCCTGAATCCGGGTTAAGGTTTATGCAAATTGTCGGCATCGCCCCGGCCGGTTGCCGGCAAGCCTTTCTTCACCATGACGGACGAAACGCAAGCACCGTTCGCCGGCCGAGCCGCCCGCCGCGCCGACTTAGCGTTTCCTTCATGCGGGGCTGCAATCCTGCGGCCCATTGAGAACGGCGGACGCCGCGTTTCGGGGTGAGTGCGTTGCGTGAAAGCGCGTTGATCGGTTCGGTGAGATCCTATCTCGACGGTCTGGTTCATCCGGCCGCGACCGTGGACCCCGTCGTGTTCGCCCGCCACCGGGCCTTCATCGCCACCCGCCTGATCCCGGGCCTGATCGCCCTCTCGGCCCTGCCGCTCTTCCTCGCCTTCCAGGGCGTACCCGGCCTCGTCGAGACCATAGCCTTCGGCTGGCTGGTCATGCCCATCGCCATCGCCACCTTCCTGTCTCGCACCGGCGCCTACCAGCAGGCGCACCTGTTCTCGGCGGCTGCCCTGACCGGCATCGTCTCGATCATCGCCATGCTGTCCGGTGGCCTCACCTCATTCATCGTCATCTGGTTCGCCCTCGTGCCTGCGGAGGCGGTGTTGTCCGGCTCGCGGCGCGTGGTGCACAGCGCCGGCGCCATGGTGGCCGGGGCTGTCGGACTGATCGGTGCCCTGCAACTCGGCGGCCTGCTGATGCCCCCGGGGCTCGGCTCCACCCAGCTCGCTGTCGCCGGCTTCGCGTCCGCCTTCGCGGCGGTGGTCTATGCCGTCGGGCTCGCGCTCTCCGCGGTGATGGTGAGCCGGGCCGGCGAGGAGGTCCATTCCGTCGGCGAGCAGCGCTACCGGCTCCTTGCCGAGAACATGACCGACCTCATCACCTGCCACAGCCGCAACGGTGCGGTGGTCTTCGCCTCGCCCGCCGCCGAGCGGGTCGTCGGCGTCCCCTCCTACGGCCTGCATGGCCAGAGCCTGTTCGACCGCGTCCACGTCGCCGACCGTCCGGCCTATCTCAACGCCCTGTCCATCGCGGCCTCCCGCCAGATCGAGGCCTCGGCCGAGTTCCGGCTCCGCCGCGAGGATGTCGCCGAGGGCCAGCCCGGGTTCATCTGGATGGAGATGCGCAGCCGTCCCCTCGCCGGCACCGGCGGCGACGGCCAGCAGGTGGTCTCGGTCCTGCGCGACGTCTCGGAGCGCAAGCAGCACGAGGCTGCGGTCGAGGCCGCCCGCGACGAGGCCGACCGCGCCAACGAGGCCCGCGGCCGCTTCCTCGCCAATGTCAGCCACGAACTGCGCACGCCGCTGAACGCCATCAACGGCTTCTCCGAGATGCTGATGCACGAGGAGGCGATGCGCCTGGACCAGGCCCGCCGCCACGAATATGCGGCGCTGATCCGCGATTCCGGCGAGCACCTGCTCAACCTCGTCAATTCGATCCTCGACATGTCGAAGATCGAGAGCGGCCATTTCGAGATCACGCCCGAACCCTTCTCCCTGCCGCCGCTGATCACCCAGTGCGTGCAGATGATGGACCTGAAGGCGCGCAGCGCCGGCGTGGCGCTGAGCGCCGAGCTTCCCGAGGGCGTTGGCGAAGTGGTGGGCGACAAGCGCGCCTATCGGCAGATCCTGCTCAACCTCGTCTCCAACGCCGTCAAGTTCACCAAGTCCGGCGGCGCGGTGACCATCAGCCTGCGCCGCGACGGTTCCTGGCTCTCGCTCTCCGTGACCGACACCGGCATCGGAATCGCCGCCAAGGACCTTCCACGCCTCGGCAGCCCCTTCTTCCAGGCGCGTTCGAGCTACGACCGCCCCTACGAAGGCACGGGGCTCGGCCTCTCGGTGGTCAAGGGCCTGGCGGAACTGCACGGCGGCCGCCTCGAGATCACGTCGCAGCTCGGCCGGGGCACCCGGGTGACCCTGCGCATGCCGATGGACTGCGAGACTCATGGCCGGGTGGCATCGCTGCCGCTGGCCACCGCCACGCCCCCGGCGGAGATGATCCAGGAGGGACGGAAAATTGCGTGACGCGACCTATGACGACGAGGATCTGCGTCCCCGCCGCGGACGTTCCTCCCCGGACATGGATGACGAGGCGCCGCGCGCCTCGATCTGGAGCCAGATCATGGGCCGAAGCCCGGGGGACCGGATCGCTCTGGCCCTGATGGGGTTCGTCGCGGCCGGCA
Source organism: Pseudomonadota bacterium (assembly GCA_023416965.1). Lineage (GTDB taxonomy): Bacteria > Pseudomonadota > Alphaproteobacteria > Rhizobiales > Phreatobacteraceae > Phreatobacter. The sequence continues at coordinate 2,613 of JAEZGJ010000306.1, forward strand.
TCGTCGGCAACGCCCTCATGCGCCAGACGGGCCCTCATCCCGCGCCGCTCTTCGCCGCCGCGGTGATCCAGCCCGCTCCGGCCCCGGTGCCGCGCCCGGCCGACGTGCAGCAGACCGCCAGCATCGCCCAGCGCCAGGGCGAGCCGCAGGCCACGGCTGCCGGCCCTGCCGCCCGCCCGAAATCCGACATCGTCGCCGACGTCCAGCGCGAGCTGCAGCGCCGCCGCCTCTATGACGGCGCCATCGACGGCGTCTCCGGCCCGAAGACCGAGGCCGCCATCCGCCGCTTCGAGACGGAGTCCCGCCTCGCCGCGACGGGCGAGGCCACCGAGGCCCTGCTC
>JAEZGJ010000311.1 GCA_023416965.1 Pseudomonadota bacterium
AAGCAGGGCCGGGAGCCGGTGGTGTCGGGCGTGGAGGCGCTGAAGAGCCAGCAGTTGATCGCGGCCATCCTGGAGACGGCGGGGTGGCGGATGGAGGGATGAGCGGGGCGCCGCCCTCACCTCTCCCCGCCGGGGAGAGGTGAGGATCGCGCCTCGCAGCAGATGGAAGAGCCCCGAGGAGGCCTGCCCTCATTTCAGGTCCTTGAAGCCCTTGCCCTCGGCAGCCAGCTTCTCCAGGAGCGCCGAAGGTTTGAAGTCGGCGCCGTGGCGGCCCTCGAACTCCTTCATCACCCTGAGCACCTCGGGCAGACCGACGGTATCGCCGTAGAACATCGGGCCGCCGCGATAGACCGGCCAGCCATAGCCGTTGATCCAGACGATATCGATGTCGGAGGCGCGGATGGCCTTGCCCTCCTCGAGGATCTTCGCGCCCTCGTTGATCATCGGATAGATGCAGCGCTGCAGGATCTCCTCGTCGGAAATCTGCCGCCGGTTGATGCCCTTCTTCGCGGCGAGGTCGAGGATGATCTTCTCGGTCACCGGCGAGGGCTTCGCCACGCGATTCTCGTCGTAGTCGTAGAAGCCGGCGCCGGTCTTCTGTCCACGGCGGTCCATCTCGCAGAGGATCTCGCGCGGTGTCTCGCCCTTCGAGGTCTGGCGCGACCAGCCGATGTCGAGGCCGGCGAGATCGCTCATGGCGAAGGGCCCCATGGGCAGGCCGAAATCATAGAGGACCCGGTCCACGTCCCAGGGCATGGCGCCTTCGAGGATCAGCTTGTTTGCCTCGCGCTGGCGCTGGGCGAGCATGCGGTTGCCGACGAAGCCGTGGCAGACGCCGACGAGCACGCCGACCTTGCCGATGGCCTTGGCGAGGCCCATGGCAGTGGCGATGACGTCCTTGGCGGTCTTCTCGCCGCGCACGACTTCCAGGAGACGCATGACGTTGGCGGGCGAGAAGAAGTGCATGCCGATGACGTCCTCCGGACGCTTCGTCATGGCGGCGATCTGGTCGACGTCGAGATAGGAGGTGTTGGTGGCGAGGATGGCGCCGGGCTTGGCGATGGCGTCAAGCCTGCCGAAGACCTCCTTCTTGATCTCCATGTTCTCGAACACCGCCTCGATGATGAGGTCGCAATCGGAGAGCGCCGACAGATCGAGGGTCGGCGTGAAGCGGCCCATGCGGGTCTCGACGTCGGCCATGGAGAGGCGGCCGCGCCTGGCCGTGTTCTCGTAGTTCTTGCGGATGACGGAGAGGCCGCGGTCGAGGGCCTCCTGCTTCGTCTCGACGATGGTGACCGGGATGCCGACATTGACGAAGTTCATGGCGATGCCGCCGCCCATGGTGCCGGCGCCGATGATGCCGACCTTGGCGATCGTGCGGGTGGGGGTCCCCTCCGGCACGTCCGGGATCTTGGCGGCCTGGCGCTCGGCGAAGAAGACGTAGCGCTGGGCGAGGGACTGGGTGCCGACCATCAGGCGCATGATGGTGTCGCGCTCGAACTTCAGGCCCTCGTCGAAGGGCATGGAGACGGCGGCCTCGACGCACTGGATGCAGGCCTCGGGGGCCTCGAAGCCGCGGAACTTGCGGGCATTGGCCTTGCGGAAGGCGGCGAAGACGGCGGGATCGGCGGAGAGCTTGTCGGCGCGGTCGCGAACCTTCTTCAGCGGGGCCGCATCGGCGATCAGCTTCTCTGCGAAGGCGACGGCATCGGCCTTCAGCGAGCCCTCACCCACCACCGCGTCGACGAGGCCGTGGCTGGCGGCCTCCGCCGCCTTCATCGGCTCGCCGAAGGCGATGACCTCGAGCGCCCGTTCCACCCCCACGAGGCGCGGCAGGCGCTGGGTGCCGCCGGCGCCGGGCACGAGGCCGAGCTTGACCTCGGGCAGTCCGAGCTTCGCCGAGGGCACGGCGACGCGGTAGTGGCAGGAGAGCGCGAGTTCGAGCCCGCCGCCGAGCGCCGTGCCGTGGATGGCCGCGACGACCGGCTTCGGACAGGCCTCCAGGATGGCATTGACCTCGTTCAGCGGCACGCCTTTCGGCGGCTTGCCGAATTCGGTGATGTCGGCGCCGGCGATGAAGGTGCGCCCCGCGCAGTGGATGACCACCGCCTTCACGGCCGGATCGGCGCCCGCCTTCTGGACGGCCTCGGCGATGCCGGTGCGGACATTGGCGGAGAGCGCGTTGACCGGCGGCGAATTGACCGTGACGACGGCGACGGTGCCCTCGGTGACAAGATCGACGACTTCGTTGATGGCGGTCACGGGGATACTCCTGGCAATGCGAAGGGGGCGTGGGTCAGCGCGGGCGCTGACCGGCGAAGGGAAGCGTGGAAGACAGGCCGCCATCGACCGGGAAGGCCTGGCCGTTGACGTAGCTCGCCTCGTCGCTGGCGAGGAAACAGGCCATGGCGGCGATCTCCTCGGGCTGGCCGGGGCGGTTCAGCGGATTGAGCTGGCCGAGCTTGCCCTCGCTGCCGCGCTTGCGGGCATGGTCGAAGATCGGGACGGTCATGCCCGTCTCGATGAGGCCGGGACAGACGGCGTTGACGCGGACCCCGGTGCCGTAGAAGGCGTTCGCCGCCGTCTGGACGAGGCTGACCACGCCGGCCTTTGAAGCCGAATAGGGCGCGCCGCCGGCATTGGCCTTCAGGCCCGCGACCGAGGCCGTGCAGACGATGGCCCCTCCCCCCTGCGCGATCATCAGCGGCGCGACCTGGCGGATGGCGAGGAAGGGACCGATGAGGTTCACCCGCAGGATCTCCTGCCAGGTCTCCACCGTCAGGTCGAAGAAGGGCGTGAGACCGCCTGAAATGCCGGCATTGGCATAGATGGCGTCGATGCCGCCGAACTCCGCCACGGCGCGGGCGACATAGGCCTTCACGTCCGCTTCCGACCCCGCATCGGCGGCCATGGCGACGGCCGTCGCGCCGGTGCCGCGAATCTCGGCCGCCACCGCCTCGACCGCCTCCGCCGAGCGGTCGACGAGGAGCACGGAGGCCCCTTCCCGCGCGAAGAGGCGGGCGCTCGCCCGCCCGATGCCGCTCGCCGCACCGGTGACGATGGTGCGTTTGCCCTGAAGCCTGCCCATTCGGTCCTCCCGAGACCTTGTTGGCCCTTTACCGGGCCTTGTCCTCAGCCTCCCAGGCCGACAGCACCGCCCGCATGGCGGTGACGAGGGCGAGGGGCTGGTCGATCAGCACATGATGCTGCGCCTGCGGAATCTCGATGAAGAGCGATCCGGCCGGCGCCTGAGCGCGGACATAGGCCTTCACCTCGTCGGGGAAGAGCACGGAATCCGCGCCCCAGGTGATGGCGAGGCGGCATGTCGCGGCGGCGAGATCCTCGGAGGGGTCGCGGCGGGTCATGCGCGACCACATGAAGGGATCGAAGCGCCAGGTCCAGCCCGAGGTGCCGTCGGCCTTCTTCACCTCGCGCAGGGAGCGGCGGGCGATGGCGTCGACGATATAGAGATTGCCGGCCGGTTGTGCCGGCATCAGCCTGAAGCGGGCGAGCGCCTGTTCGAACGTGTCGTAGATCACGGTGTCGCGCGGCTCGCGGGAGGGCGGCCGGCCGAAATCGCGCTTCGCCCGCAACTCCTTCGACAGGAAGGGCGAATCGATGGTCATCAGCCCGCCGATGCGCTCGCCGTGGGTGGCGGCAAACGCCATGGCCGGGAAGCTGCCGAAGGAATGGGACACGACGACCGGCTTCGCGGGCCCCTCGCCAAGGCCCGTGGCGGCGATGGTGGCGAGCATCTCGCCCATCAGGTCGTCCATCGTGTAGGCGGGGCGCCAGTCCGACCCGCCCATGCCCGACCAGGACGGGGCGACGACGCGATGGGTGCCGGCAAAGAAGGGCGCGAGATGGCTCCACCAGTCGGCATGGGCCGAGCCGCCGTGCAGCAGGAGGAGGCCCGGCTTGCCGCGCTCACCCCAGGCGAGGGTCTCGATGGTGACGCCGGCGCCCTGGTGGGTAAAGCGCTCCGGCTCGACCGCCAGCGCCTTGTCGAACCAGGCGGGTGCCGGCGGCTTTGCCCCGGCAAAGGCGGCCAGTGGGGCGGGGATCGGCTCACTGGCCATGCATGTTTCCCGGTGATGGAAGGTCGCGGCCAGCATTCACCCCGCACCCGGCCCTCGCAATAGGCCGAACGGCAGGAGCGGGATGCGGCCGCGGCAAGGCGAGGATCAGCCGGCCTTCTTCAGGTGACCGAACATGATGGCGCGGGCCTCCTCGTCCATCTGCGCCTTGAAGGTGAAGCGGTCCTTCAGGGCGACGGCGCGGGCGGCGGCCGGACGCGCGCCGACGGCGTCGTGCAGCTTCTTCACGTTCGGATAGCGCGCCCAGGCGTCGTCACCGAGGACGAAGGGCACCATGCGGATCCAGCCCCACAGCGCCATGTCGACGATGGAATAGGCGCCGCCGACCATCCAGTCGCGGCCGGCGAGATGGCCCTCGACCACCTTCAGGTGGCGGTCGGCCTCGTACTGGTAGCGATCATGGGCATAGGGCACCGGCTCGGGTGCGAAATGCCTGAAATGGACCGCCTGGCCGAAATAGGGGCCGATTCCGGTGGCAACGAACATCAGCCAGGACATGAGCTCCCCGCGGGCCTTCGCATCGGAGGCGGCGGGAATGAACCGGCCTGTCTTCTCGGCGAGATAGAGCAGGATGGCGTTGGAATCGAAGACGACCGCGTCGCCATCGACGATGGCCGGCACCTTGCCGTTCGGATTGATGGCCAGATAGTCCGGCGCGAACTGGGCGCCGGTGCGGGTGTCGACCGCCACCGGCTCGTAGGGCAGGCCGCTCTCCTCGAGGAAGAGCGCGACCTTGGTCGGGTTGGGCGAGCCGTTGAAGTAGAAGCGGATCATCGGGGGGCCTTTCGGGGGCGGTTGCGGCTCAGCCGGCGGACATGGTGAGGGGCGGCCCGATCTCGTCCGGGATCGGGCAGACATAAGGCGTCGCTTTGGTGCGGCGGGCAAGGTCGGCCTTGGCGGCGGCCATGAGGTCCGGGTTGGTGAGAACCGCGGCACCGGTGGCCGCCATGGCCTTCGCCACCTGCACCATGGCCTTGTGGGCGGCAGGCATCTTGCCCTGGGCCACCACCTGCCAGGTGTGGAAGGGCGTGCCGACGGCCACCGTCGGCGCGTGCGCCTGGACGGTCGGCACGACCCAGCTGACGTCCCCGACATCGGTGGAGCCGATCAGCGGATTGCGCCTGGCGTCGAGCGGCACGGTGAAGTCGGCGAGCGGCTTGTCCTCCGGCTCGAGGCCGATGGTGCGGTAGACGCTGGCTATGTCCTGGGGGGTGAGGGTCGCCTGGATCCGCCTGGCGAAGGCCTTGTCGTCCTCGTCGAAATGGGGCGGGCCGAGCTCCTCCATGATCGCCTGCAGCGCTTCCTCCAGCGGCGTGTTGCCGACGATGTTGGAGACGGCGGAGATGATCTTCATCTCCATCTTCGTCTCGGTCATGAGGGCGGCGCCCTCGGCGATCTTCTTCACGCGCGCGACGAGTTCGAGCATGCCCGGGAGGTCGCGGGCGCGGATCGAATAGCGCACGCGCGCGTGGGCCTGCACGACGTTGGGCGCGATCCCGCCCGTGTCGAGGAGCGCGTAGTGCACGCGCGCGTCGGAGGGCATGTGCTCGCGCATGTAGTTGACGCCGACATTCATCAGCTCGACGGCGTCGAGGGCGGAACGGCCGAGATGCGGGGAGGCGGCGGCATGGGAGGCCGTGCCGGTGAAGACGAAGTCGGCGCGGGTATTGGCCAGCGACAGCGGCGGGGCAACCTCCCACCAGCTCCCCGGATGCCAGGTGATGGCGACGTCGGCGTCGGAAAAGGCGCCGGCGCGCACCATGAAGGCCTTGGCCGCGCCGCCCTCTTCCGCCGGGCAGCCGTAATAGCGCACGCGGCCGGGAATGCCGTTCGCGGCGAGCCAGTTCTTCATGGCGGTGGCGGCGAGCAGCGCGGCCGAACCGAGGAGATTGTGGCCGCAGCCGTGGCCGTGGCCGCCGGCCTCGACCGGGCGATGTTCGGCAACGCCCGCCTCCTGGCTGAGGCCGGGCAGGGCGTCATATTCGCCGAGGAAGCAGATGACCGGGCCGCCCTCGCCCGCCTCGCCCATGACGGCGGTGGGAATGCCGGCGACCGCCTCGGTGACGCGGAAGCCCTCGGCCTTCAGTTGCGCCGTGTGCTCGGCGCAGGAGCGGACCTCGGTGTAGCAGACCTCCGGCATCCCCCAGACGCGGTCGGAGAGTTCGATGAGGCGGCCTGATGCCGCGTCCACCTGCCTCCACAGGTCGCTTCGGTTGTCCATGATGCCCTCGGGGTCGAAAAGGAAGCGCGCATAACACTGCCGCGGCGCGGCGAAGTCCAGCGCGAGCACGCATGGCGGGTGCGTGGCGGACGCGAACGCCGTCCGAGGCTCCGCCCGTCATCCCCGGCCGAGCGAAGCGAGGGGAAGGGGATCCAGGGGCCGAAGGGCCCGGCCGCGGAACGGCCCAGGCTCAGACCCGACGCGGAATTCGCCCTCGGCCCCTGGACCCCCTTCCCTCGCCCTGCGGGCTCGCCGGGGGTGACGGGGAGAGCTTTCGGTCAGCCGTGCGGAGGCGGCGCGACGGTGAGGCTCAATCCGCAAAGCGCGGGGCCCGCTTCTCCATGTTGGCGGCGATGGCCTCCACCTGGTTGGGCGAGCCGAGGATGGCCTGCTGCTCGACCGATTCCATCATCAGGCCCTCGGCGGGACTCGAGACCGTCGCCGCGTTGAGCAGCCGCTTGGCGGCGCGGATGGCGTTGGGGTTCTTCGCCGCGATGTCGCGCGCCGCGACGAGAGCGGCCGGCCGCGGATCGGCCTCGATCCGCGTGACGAGGCCGAGGGCGAGCCCCTCCTCTCCGGTCACGACGCGACCGGTATAGGTGAGGTCGCGCACCACGTCGTCGCGGCAGAGGTGCCTGAGGAGCTGGGTGCCGGCGACATCGGGCACGAGGCCCCATTTGATCTCCATCACCGAGAGTTTCGCATCGGCCGCGGCGAAGCGCAGGTCGGCGCCGAGCGCCACCTGCAGCCCGCCGCCATAGGCGACCCCGTGGACGGCGCAGATGACCGGCACGGGAAGTTCGCGCCAGCACCAGGCGGCAAATTGCGGCCGGTTGGCGATGCCGTGGGTGCGGGTGACGAGGTTGGAGAGGGCCCCGTCGCCGCCGGCCTGCATGGCGGCGAAGGAGCCGAAATCGAGCCCGGCGCAGAAGGCGCGCCCCTCGCCGGAGAGGACGGCGGCCCGCACGCCCTTGGTGTCGCGGACGAGCGCCGCCGCATCGATCAGCGCGTCGAACATGGCGTGATCGAGCGCGTTCATCTTGTCGGGACGGTCGAGGCGGATGTCGGCGACGCCGGCCTCGATGGTGACGGCGATGCGGTCGCGGATGCGGGTCGTGGTCATGGGCGGGGCCACGGCCCGGCAGTGTGGGTGGCGGGCCGGGG
>JAEZGJ010000027.1 GCA_023416965.1 Pseudomonadota bacterium
GGCGACAGCAGCGAGGAGCTGATGCGCAATGCCGATATGGCGCTGTACCGCGCAAAGGCGGAGGGCGGCGGCGTCCATCATTTTTTCGAACGCGAAATGGACCGGCAGGCCCAGAAGCGCCGCGACATGGAGCTGGATCTGCGCAGCGCCTTCGCCGATGGCGATTTCGAATTGCATTACCAGCCGCTGGTGGACATTGCCGGCGACCGGGTCGTCGGTTTCGAAGCGCTGCTGCGCTGGCGGCACCCGGACAAGGGCATGATCTCGCCGGCCGATTTCATTCCGGTGGCGGAAGACATCGGCCTCATTGTCGCGCTGGGTGAATGGGTGCTGCGGCAGGCCTGTACGGCGGCCGCCGAATGGCCGGATGACATCAAGGTCGCCGTCAACCTGTCGCCGGTGCAGTTTCGCAGTCGCAATCTGGTGCAGGTGGTGGTAGCGGCGCTCGCTTATTCGGGCCTCGCGCCGCACCGGCTCGAACTGGAGATCACCGAGACGGTGTTTCTGGCGGATACCGAGACCAATATCGCCACGCTGCATCAATTGCGCGCGCTCGGCGTCCGCATCTCGATGGATGACTTCGGCACCGGTTATTCGTCGCTCAGCTATCTCAGAAGTTTTCCGTTCGACAAGATCAAGATCGACCGGTCATTCGTGAAGGATCTCGTCGACCGCCCCGACTGCATGGCGATCGTGCGCGCCATTGCCGGCCTCGGCCGCAGCATGAACATCACGACCACCGCGGAGGGGGTCGAGACGATCGATCAGCTCGAGCGGCTGCGCGCCGAAGGCTGCAACGAGGTGCAGGGCTATCTGTTCAGCGCCGCAAAGCCGGTCGGCGAACTCGACGCGCTGCTGCAGAAATTCGGCAGCCGCGCCTCGCAGGCGGCGTGAGACCGCAGGGCGGATGACGCTTCGCTCATCCGCCGGACGTCTCGGCTTCAGAACCGCGTCACCAGATCCTCCAGCTCCGGCCGCGGGCGATCATCGATCGCACGGTCCGGCTTGCCACCGATATGGATGAAGCCGGCGAGCTTCTCGTCCGCACTGAGGCCGAGCCCGGTGAGCACGTCACGGTCGAAGGCGAACCAGCCGGTCAGCCAGTTGGCGCCATAGCCCATGGCGGTGGTGGCGGCGACGATGTTCATGCAGCTCGCGCCGGCGGACAGTTCCTGCTCCCAGGCCGGCACTTTCGGATGCTGCTTGAGCGACGACACCACGCCGATCACCAGCGGCGCCTCGGTGAGGCGATGCTTCTCCGCTTCCACGGTGTCATGCGGCGCATCGGGGTTCTTGCGGGCGAACACGGTGGCGATGACATTGCCGGCGCGCTTGCGGCCGTCGCCCTCGAACACGATGAACCGCCACGGCGCCAGCTTGCCGTGATCCGGCACCCGCGCGCCGATGGTCAGGATCGTTTCGAGCTCGGCGGAGGAGGGGCCCTTGCCCGACATCTCGCGCGGTTTGACGGAGCGACGGGTCTTCAGGAATTCGATGGTGTCGGTCACGGGCAATGTCTCGCGATGGGAGTTGCTGTTTCGACTGATCGCTTACCATGCACAAAGGCCCGCGTTGAGGCGGGCCTTTGGCATTTAGACGGATTGTGATCGCCAGCCTGGCACTAGGTGGCGGTCTTGTGTTCCGGCATCTTGGCCGCACGATCGAGGAGATCGCGGCCAAGATCTTCCAGCACCGCACGGGATGCCAGATAGAGGCTGTGGCCTTGCTCGGTCTCCAAGGCGATCGCGACCACGTCCGGCCGGTTCGGGTCCGGGATGATCTGGTACGACCTCAGCGGATAGGCTTCGATCTCGATCTCGTCGTCTTCGCTCATGGCTCAGCTCGCTCGTGCCCGCTTCACGTCCGGCGGAGTCGCTTCTTCCACCAGCGCGGCGATGGCTTCCTCGGTGGACATCACCTTCTGGCCTTCGCTGCCGAGACGGCGGACCGAGACCGAGTGGCTTTCGGCTTCCTTCTTGCCGACCACGAGCAGCGCGGGGATCTTGGCCAGCGAGTGCTCGCGGACCTTGTAGTTGATCTTCTCGTTGCGCAGGTCGATCTCGACGCGCAGGCCCGCCTTGCGGGCGGCTGCGGCGACCACCTTGGCATATTCGTCGCCTTCAGAGGTGATGGTGGTGAACATCACCTGCGTCGGCGCCAGCCAGAGCGGGAAGTTGCCGGCATAATGGTCGATCAGGATGCCAATGAAACGCTCCATCGAGCCGCAGATCGCGCGATGCACCATGACAGGCGCCTTCTTCGATCCGTCGGCGTCGATATAGAACGCGCCAAAACGCTCCGGAAGGTTGAAGTCGACCTGCGTGGTGCCGCACTGCCAGTCGCGGCCGATGGCGTCGCGCAGCACATATTCGAACTTCGGCCCGTAGAAGGCGCCCTCGCCCGGGTTGATGGCGGTCTTGATCCGCCCGCCCGACTGGCTGGCGATCTTCTCCAGCACCTTGCCCATGACGCTCTCGGCGCGATCCCACAGGGCGTCGGCGCCGACGCGCTTCTCGGGCCGGGTCGAGAGCTTCACCACGATCTCGTCGAAGCCGAAATCGGCATAGGTCGTCAGGATCAGGTCGTTGATCCGGATGCACTCGGCCTCGAGCTGTTCGTCGGTGCAGAAGACGTGGGCGTCGTCCTGGGTGAAGCCGCGCACGCGCATCAGGCCGTGCAGCGCGCCGGAGGGCTCGTAGCGGTGAACGACACCGAATTCCGCAAGCTTCATCGGAAGATCGCGGTAAGACTTCAACCCGTGCTTGAAGATCTGCACGTGGCCCGGGCAGTTCATCGGCTTGATGGCGAACCAGCGCTTGTCCTCGGCCTCGTCGCCGGCCGACTGGGCCGCGAACATGTTCTCGCGATACCAGCCCCAGTGTCCCGAGGTCTCCCACAGCGACTTGTCGAGGAGCTGAGGCGCGTTGACCTCGTCGTAGCCGTGCTCAGCGAGGCGGCGACGCATATAGGCCACGAGGGTCTGGAACATGGACCAGCCCTTGGGATGCCAGAAGACGACGCCCGGCCCCTCCTCCTGGAAGTGGAAGAGGTCCATCTCGCGGCCGAGCCGGCGATGGTCGCGCTTCTCGGCCTCCTCGAGCATGGTGAGATAGGCCTTCAGCTCCTCGTCGGTGCGGAAGGCGGTCGCGTAGATGCGGGTCAGCATCGGCTTGGTGGAATCGCCGCGCCAATAGGCCCCGGCCACCTTCATCAGCTTGAAGGAATTGCCGATCTGGCCGGTGGAGGCCATGTGCGGGCCGCGGCAGAGGTCGAACCAGCCACCCTGGTCGTAGAGCTTGATCTCCTGGCCGGCGGGGATTGCCTCGACGAGCTCGACCTTGAAGGCCTCGCCCTTGTCGCGGAAGATCTGCATCGCCTCCTCGCGCGACACCACGCGCTTGGTGAAGGGCTTGTTGGCGGCGATGATCTTGCGCATCTCCTGTTCGATCGCCGCGAAGTCCTCGGGGGTGAAGGGCTCGTTGCGGAAGAAGTCGTAGTAGAAGCCGTTCTCGATAACCGGGCCGATGGTCACCTGGGTGCCCGGCCAGAGCTTCTGCACCGCCTCGGCCATGACATGCGCGGCGTCGTGGCGGATGAGTTCCAGCGCTTCGGGGCTGTCGCGGGTGACGAACTCGATCTTCGCGTCGCCGGGAATGGGGTCGGTGAGGTCGACCACGACCCCGTCGAGCTTGGCGGCGATGGATCGCTTGGCGAGGGACGGCGCGATGGCCCTGGCGACGTCGAGGCTGGAGACGCCGGCGTCATAGGAGCGCTGGGCGCCATCGGGGAAGGTCAGGACAGGCATGGGTCTCTCCGCTCACTCCTGCCGACGGAGCAGGTAAGGGGCTGATGGTCGGGACGAAGCACCGGCGGATTTGCCGTCACAGGGCGGCATCAGCCTGGCGCGTCACGGAGATAACCGAGCCGCGAGGCGATTGCAAAACATCCGGGGGCGCGGCGCCGGCAAGACCATACCGCGGGAGCGGGAACAAGCGGGCCAAATGGCGGGTTGATGCCGGCAACACGGAGGCACCCCCCATGTCACTCGGCACCGTCCTTCTCATCATTCTCGTCCTCGCCCTGCTCGGCGGCTTCAGCGGCATCGGCGGCGGACCCTTCTACGGCACGGGCTATTACGGCGGCGGCGGCCTCGGCCTCGTCCTCGTCATCGTGCTGATCCTCGTGCTCATGGGCCGATTGTAGCGCCTGCCGGGGGCAGCCGCGCCGGCGCCTCCATCACCGCGTCTCCGGCGCGACGGCCTCGCAGATCGGGCCGCCGCGCCGCCAGCGCCACTGGCCGTACCGCCAGGGCAGGAACCAGCGGCCGCGCGCGGGCTTCTCCAGCGGTGGGTTGTCGATACCCGACGTGCCGCAGGGATGGCAGCGGCAGAGCCGCGCGAGCCCCATCCAGCCTCCCGCCCACAGGCCGTGCCGCAGCACCGCCTCGTCCATATAGGCCGAACAGCTCGGCAGGTGCCGGCACCAGCGGCCGACCAGCATGGAAATCGTCAGCTGATAGGTGCGGAGCAGGGCGTGGCCGGCGAGCCGCGGCCAGCGCCGCGGCCCGAGATCGCCGAACAGGCGATCAAGCTCACTGCCCGCCTTCACCGGGCGGCAGCCGGAAGTCGTGCCGCCTCGGCGCGGGCGATGGCATCCACCACCGCATCGAAGGTGAGAAGCGTGGAAGCGTGGCGGGCCTTGAAGTCGCGCACCGGTTCCAGCACCGCGAGATCCGCCCATTTGCCCGACGGCGCCGGGCCGTTCTCCTTCAGCATGCGGCGGACGTCCTCGCGCAGGGCCCGCAGCTCGCCGACCGTCGAGCCAACAACGTGGCGCGCCATCAGCGAGGAGGAGGCCTGGCCGAGGGCGCAGGCCTTCACGTCATGGGCGAAGTCGGTGACCACCTCGCCGTCAAGGGCGAGATCCACCGTCACCGTCGAGCCGCAGAGCCTCGAATGGGCGGTGGCGGATCCGTCCGGCGCGGCCAGCCGCCCCAGCCGCGGAATGGTCGCGGCGAGTTCGAGAATGCGCTTGTTGTAGACGTCGTCCAGCACGGCGGGCGCTCCAGGGGCCAAGATGAACGGCCGTTCATGGCGCGTTCAGGCCTTGTCATCATATATGCGTCGTATCGAGGCATTAAAGCCCGGCGCGAGACCGGGACATCGATGGGCGGCGTCAGATCGCGACACTCTGTCGCACCGTGTCTTCGGACTCGGAAGCCGGTCTGGAACGTTGTCACGAGGCGTAGCTGGGAAACGTTCCGAGACTGGAGTTGAGTCTGATGGATGCCGTCGTCACGTCCCTTCCCCTTCAGAAGGGATCGGAGGCTCCGCGCCGCCGCCGTCCCACCCGCGAAGAGGCCGAAGCGGCCGTTCGAACCCTGATCGAGTGGGTGGGGGACGATCCCGACAGGGAAGGCCTGGTCGCCACGCCCCGCCGCATGGTCAAGGCGTGGGAAGACCTGTTCCGCGGCTACGGCCAGTCGGCCGCCAAGGAACTCGGCACCGTCTTCGAGGAGGTCGGCGGCTACGGCGACATCGTCCTCGTCCGCGACATCCCCTTCTTCTCCCATTGCGAACACCACATCGTGCCGATCAGCGGCCGGGCGCATATCGCCTATTATCCGCGCGAGGGCGTGGTGGGCCTGTCCAAGCTCGCCAAGGTGGTCGACATCTATGCCCGCCGCCTGCAGACGCAGGAGAACATGACGGCGGAGATCGTCGGCGCCATCGAGGAGAGCCTTAAGCCCCGCGGCCTCGCCGTGCTGGTCGAGGGCGAGCACATGTGCATGTCCATGCGCGGCGTGCAGAAGCAGGGCGTCTCCACCATCACCACCGGCTTCACCGGCCTGTTCAAGGACGATGCTTCCGAACAGGCGCGGTTCATGCAGATGATCCGCGGCTTCCGCTGAACCCAAGCTGGGCTATCGCTCCTGCCCCTCCTCACAGGCGCTCGCTTCACCTCTCCCCGCCGGGGAGAGGTGAAGCGGCGCCACCATCGCGCCGCGCGGGAAGCCGTCTCAGAACTCGACCGTCCCGCCGGACTTCGGCACGGCGACCTTCGTCTTCGATCCCGACATCCCCGCCACGAACTTGTCCGCCGTCTGGTCGAGCAGGCCGAAGGTCGCGTAATGGCAGGGGATCACCGTGTCGAACTGGAAGAACTTCCGGCAGGCGAAGGCCGCGGCATCGCCGCCCATGGTGAAGCGGTCGCCGATCGGCACCAGCGCGTGGGTCGGCTTGTGGTACTCGGCGATGAGGCCCATGTCCGGCATCATGTCGGTGTCGCCCATGGCGTAGAGCACCACCCCGCCCTTCTGCTTGACGATCAGCCCGTTCGGATTGCCCAGCGCATGGCTGACCCCGTCGTGGAAATCGCAGGAGGAGTGCAGCGCATTGGTGAGCGTCACCGTGAAGTCGCCCTGGTCGGTGGTGCCGCCGCAATTCATCGGGTCGAAGGCCTTGAGGCCCTGGTTCGCCAGATACATGCAGAGGTCGTAGTTGGTGACGACCTTGGCGCCGGTCTCCTCGGCGATGGCCAGCGTGTCGCCGACATGGTCGGCATGGCCGTGGGTGAGGAGGATGTGGGTCACCCCGGCGACGGCCTCGGACCGGTTGCCGGCGAAGCTCGGATTGCCGGTGAGAAAAGGGTCGATCAGCACGACCGACGAGCCGAAGTCGAGACGGAAGGCCGAATGGCCGAGCCAGGTGAGTTTCATGGGCATCCTCCTGCAGGGACCGGTTGGGAGCGCCGGCCGAAGCGGAGTATAGGCTGCCGCGTGACACCCTCAATGCAGCGACAGGATTCGGGACCGCATGGCCATCGTCGAACCGGGCGCGCTGCGCGATGAGGTCGGCCGCGGACGGCGGCTGATGGGCATCGACCTCGGCACCAAGACGATCGGCCTCGCGCTGTCGGACGTCATGTGGACCATCGCCACGCCTCTGGAGACCATCAGGCGCGTCAAGTTCACGCCCGACGTGGCGGCTCTGCTGGCGCTTGCCGCAAAGCACGATGCCGGTGCGCTCGTCATCGGCCTGCCGAAGAACATGGACGGCACCGAGGGCCCGCGCGCCCAGTCCACGCGCGCCTTCGTGCGCAATCTCGTGCCGAAGACGGCGCTCCCCATCGTCTTCTGGGACGAGCGGATGTCCACGGCAGCGGTGACGCGCACGCTGCTGGAGGCCGACGCCTCGCGGGCGCGGCGGGCGGAACTCGTCGACAAGATGGCCGCCGCCTACATCCTGCAGGGTTTCCTCGACCGGCTGGGCTACGGGGATTTCGAGGGGCGGTGAGGAGCGGGGGTTTGCCCAGCGCATGGAGGCCCTCCAGAGGACAGGAGAGAGGCCTTTCCGCTAATGCTCGCCGAAATCCAGCGTCCAGTTCTGCCCGACGAGGTCGACACCGAAGGAATGGTGCCGCTCCTCGGACACGAGCGCGAAGCCCTCGTCCATGTAAATGCGACGGGCGGCGGCGAGGCAGTCATTGGTCCAGAGCGTGATGCCGCGATAGCCCGCTCCCTTGGCAAAGGCGATGCAGTCGCGCACCAGCCGACGGCCGAGCCCCGTGCCCCGCTCCGAGCCGTCGACATAGAGCATGCGCAGCTTGGCGACGCCCTCCCCGCCGTCGACGCAGAAGACCGAGCCGACCACCTCGCCGGCCCTCTCGGCAATGAATGCGCGCTCGCGGGCGGCATCGTTGGACTTGAGGAAGCCGGCGGCGATCTCGGCGACGAGCGCCTCGAACTCGTCGTTCCAGCCATATTCGGCGCTGTAGATGCGCGCCTGGCCGGCAATGATGGCGCCCATGTCGCCGGGGCGGTGGCGGCGGACGATGACGGGGGCGCCATCTCCTGCCACCAGGTCCCGCACCGCCGCCATGGAGGCGACGAGCCGGTCGCGCTCGCCCGGAGCGAGCCGCTCGAGCATGGCCGCGACCTCGGCCCGCGAGGCGCGGTCATAGGGAGTGAAGGCCTCGCGGCCGGCGGCGGTGAGGCTGATGAGGCTGCGGCGGGCATCGTCCGGCGCCGGCTCCCGTAAGACGAGGCCGTCCGCCTCGAAGCGCCGGAGCATGCGCGAGAGATAGCCGGCGTCGAGGCCCAGTTCGGCGCAGAGGTCGCTGGCGGCGAGGCCGTCGCGGATGAAGAGCTCGTAGAGGACGCGGGCCTCGGTCAGCGACCAGGAGGAGCCGAGATAGCGGCCGAGCAGGCCGATGGCCCGGGTGTAGAAGCGGTTGAAGCCGCGCACCGCGGCGATCTGGGCGTCGAGTTCGGTCGTCATCGGCGAGCCTCCCGGGGAAAGGCTTGCCTGTTTAGTTGACCGAGTCAACTATTCAGCGCAGCTCGATCGGCCGAGGCAGCATTTCCGTGATCTGGACGCCGATGCGGTTGCCGTTGATGACCACCTGGCCCCGGGCGATGGGCATGTCGTTGGCGAGGATTTGCACCTCGTCGTCCTCCGTGGCATCGAGTTCGATGATGGCGCCGCGGGCCATGCGCAGCATCTGGTGGATCGGCATGACGGTCGTGCCGAGGACCACAGAGATGTCGAGGGAAACTGTTTCGAGCTGGGCCATGTCGCCTTTTGCCAAATGCACGTCGCGGGTTCCCGAGCACCCTGACCAAACATGGTGAACGAGTGGTAAACGATCGTTCCAATCTGGTGCTGGGCCTTACCGCGCTGGCCGATGCGCCGCCGGTCGAATGGGTCGTCAGCGACGCTCCCGTTCCCTATCCGGAGGCGCTGGCGGCCATGGAGGCCCATGTCGCGGCGATTTCGGCGGGGACCGCACGAGAGCGGGTCTGGCTGCTCGAACACCCGCCGCTCTACACCTCGGGCACCTCCGCCACGGCCGAAGGAGTCGTCGACGCCCGATTCCCGGTCTTCGAGGCCGGCCGCGGCGGGCAGATGACCTATCACGGGCCGGGTCAGCGGGTGGCCTATGTGATGCTCGACCTCAACCGCCGGAAGCGTGACCTCCGCGTCTTCGTGGCGGCGCTGGAAGACTGGATCATCGGCACGCTGGACGCCTTCAACATCCGCGGCGAGCGGCGCGAGGACCGCGTCGGCGTCTGGGTGAAACGGCCGGACAAGGGTGAGGGATTCGAGGACAAGATCGCCGCCATCGGCATTCGCGTGAAGCGCTGGGTGACGCTTCACGGGATTTCGCTCAACGTCGAGCCGGATCTCTCCCATTTCGGCGGCATCGTGCCCTGCGGCATCGCCGACCCGCGCTACGGCGTCACCAGCCTCGTCGATCTCGGCCTGCCGGTGACCCTGCCGGAGGTTGATGCCATCCTGCGGTCGACGTTCGAGCAACGTTTCGGGCCGACGGCGCCCGCGGATGGCGCCGCCTGAAGGAGCCCCCGCCATGCCGGCCTCGAACGTCCAGACCTTCCGCGCCATGGCCTACAACAATGCCTGGGCGAACCATCGCCTGCTGAGGGCCTGCGCGGCGCTGTCGGCAGAGGATTTCGCGGCGAGGCGGACGAGCTTCTTCCCCAGCCTCCAGGCGACGCTGAACCATATCCTCGTCATCGACTGGTTCTATGTCGATGCGCTGGAGGGCGGCGACCTCGGGCCGAAGGCCTGGGAGAACGAGATCCCCTTCCCCGCTCTCACGGACCTCACGCGCGAGCAGGCGGCGGTGGACCGTCGGCTGATCGCGTTCTGCGAGGCTCTGACGGACGCGACGCTGGACGGCGAGGTGCGCGTGAATCGGATCACCCGAGTCCAGGTGGAACGGTGCGACCGGCTCCTGATGCATCTCTTCCAGCATCAGGTGCACCATCGCGGCCAGGCCCATGCCATGCTGGCGGGAACGGCGGTGAAGCCGCCGCAGCTCGACGAGTTCTTCTCCATCGGCGAGGCGCCGCTGAGAGCGGAGGAATTCGCTGACCTCGGCTGGACGGAGGAGATGGTGTGGGGGAACAGGGACTGAAGCGACCCTCGTGCGCCTTCAACACCGCATTGCGTCCTCCGAGGCTCGCTATGCTCGCACCCAGGATGAGGAGGTTGGAGACTGGCACAGCCGGTGACGATAGACGGCGCAGAGGGCCATCCACCGCCCTCCTCATCCTGAGGTGCGAGGCCGGAACGGCCGAGCCTCGAAGGACGCACTGGCGTCGTGCAGGGCGCCCATTCCGATGGAAAGAGGGCCCCACCCGAAAGAACTTCATTCCGTCGGGAGGATGGCCATGCCCTCGGCGGGACCTGCCGCGCGCTCGGCCACCGTCGCCGCCCGCCTTTCGATCCGGTCGACCTTGGCCCCGGCAGGGCCGCTCATCGCCTGGCGCAACAGCGCCTCCACGGCCTCATCGGTTCCCTCGATCACCGCCTCGACGCTCTCGTCGGCCCGGTTCCGCACCCAGCCGGACACACCGAGCCCGGTCGCCTGGCGGCGGAACCACTGGCGGTAGCCGACGCCCTGGACGATGCCTTCGATGCTCAGGTGGAGCGCCACGGCAGACCGCCTTCCCGCGTCGCCAGCTCGGTTTCCCGCGCCGTGATGAAGTCGCGTGTCACCGGCACCGCGTCCCGCTTCTCCGAGAGCAGAAGCTGGTAGACCATGTTGGAGCCGTCGCGGAAGCCGAGCTCGACGGCGGCGAGGTAGAATTCCCACATGCGGGCGAAGCGCTCGCCCTGCATGGCGACGACCTCGTCCCTCACGGCCTCGAAGTTCTCGCGCCAGGCCTTGATGGTCCAGTAGTAGTGGAGGCGCAGCACCTCGCAGTCGTCCACCCACAGGCCGCAGCGTTCGGTGGAGGCGAAGACCTCCGAGAGCGCCGGCACGTAGCCGCCGGGGAAGATGTATTTGCGGATGAAGGGCGCCGTGGTCCCGGGCGGCGACATGCGGCCGATGGCGTGGATCATGGCGTAGCCGTCAGGCCCGCAGAGCCGCTTCACGGTGGAGAAATAGTCGTCGAAATGGGCGACGCCGACATGTTCCATCATGCCGACGGAGACGACCCGGTCGAAGGTGCCGGTCAGTTCGCGATAGTCCTTCTCGAAGAAGGTGACGCGGTCGGCGACGCCCGCCTGCGCCACCCGGTCCTTCGAGGCGGCGAGCTGGTCGGGCGAGACGTTGATGGCGGTGACCTTCGCCCCGCAGACGGCGGCGAGGTATGTCGCGAGCCCGCCCCAGCCGGAGCCGATCTCGGCGACCGTCATGCCGGGCTCCAGCTGCAGTTTCGCCGCGATGTGCCGCATCTTGGCGATCTGCGCCTCCTTCAGGCTCATGTCGGGCCGGGAGAAATAGGCGCAGGAATAGCTCATCGTCTCGTCGAGCCAGAGCTCGTAGAAGGCGCGGGGGTGGTCGTAATGGCTCGAGACGTTCGCCGCCGCCTGGCCGACCCTGTTCGACTGGTGCCGGCGCTTGAGCGCGCGCCAGACCTTGCGCAGCGCCTGCTGGACCGGATGCGAGCCCAGCCCCGCGCGGTTCACCGAGAAGAGGGTGAGGAGGTCAAGCACCCGCCCGCCGTTCTCGAAGGTCAGGCGGCCGTCCATATAGGCCTCCGCCGCGGCCAGTTCGGGATTGAAGAAGAGTTCGCGCTGCACCTTCGCGTCGTGGAGCCTGACGGTGACATCGGGTCCGTCATGCCCGGAGCCGAAGCTCTCCCGGGCGCCGTCGTGGTGGATCACGGTCAGTCGGCCGTTCCTGACGAAACGCGCGAGGAGATGGGCGAGCATGCTCATGGGGGATCAGCCTCGAAATCCGTTCCGCGCGAGGCGGCGAAGCCCGGCCAGGGCGGTGGCGGGGAGGCGCCAGGAGATCGCCGAAGCGAGGACGGCCTCCTCGAAGGGGCGCCGGAGGAGACGCGCACCGGCCCCCGTCCGGCCGCCATGATAGACGATCGCGACGCGGGCGCCACCCGCCGTCACGACCTGTTTCGCGGCACGGCGATAGCCGCCCCGGCCGACGCCCTCATAGGCGTCGAGGCGGGCGAGGTCCCGAGGCGTCAGTCGCCACAGAACGCCGTGGACCACGCCCGCGGGCGCCCTGCATAGCGTCAGATAGCCCGCCTCGGTGACGACAAGCCGGTGGCCCGCGAGGCGGCCGATCCCCGCGGCGCGCGCGCCCGGCGCCCGCTGCGCCATGTCCGCTCGGCTCATGTTGGTGCCATAGGCGAAGTAGAACATGGGACAGGGTTGGCAAAGGCCGCGGAGCGGGGCAAGTGCCGGGGGGCACGGCCCTTGTAGGCTTCATGTCCCCGCCATCGCGCGGCTGGCTTTCCATCCTCCCCCCTCCCCCGGCGCAAGCCGCCGTGCTTTGGTGCGATTCCAAAGGGAGGACAACAACCATGGCGAAACGCCCGACCGGCACCACCAGCAAGGCTCCGCGCGGCATGCGCAAGGGGCTCACCGCCTATGGGGACCCCGGCTTCTCCCTGTTCCTGCGCAAGGCCTTCATCAAGGCGGCGGGCTATTCAGACGACGCCCTCGACCGGCCGATCATCGGCATCACCGACACCTTCTCCGACTACAATCCCTGCCACGGCAATGTCCGCCAGCTCGTCGAGGCGGTGAAGCGCGGCGTCATGCTGTCGGGCGGCCTGCCCTTCGCGTTTCCCACGGTCTCGATCCACGAGAGCTTCTCCAACCCCACATCCATGTTCCTCCGGAACCTCATGGCCATCGACACGGAGGAGATGATCCGCGCCCAGCCGATGGATGCGGTGGTGCTGATCGGCGGCTGCGACAAGACCGTGCCGGCCCAGCTGATGGGCGCGGCCTCGGCCGACGTGCCGGCGATCCAGCTCATCACCGGGCCCATGCTGGTCGGCCATTACAAGGGCGAGGTTCTCGGCGCCTGCACCGACTGCCGCCCGCTCTGGGCCATGCACCGCGCCGGCAAGATCGACGAGGAGGAGATCGAGGCCGTCTCGGGGCGCCTGGCGCCCACCGTCGGCACCTGCATGGTCATGGGCACGGCCTCGACCATGGGCTGCCTCACCGAGGCGCTGGGCATGGCTCTGCCCCATACGGGAACGATCCCCGCCACCCATGCTGACCGCATCCGCGCCGCGGAGGCCTCGGGCCGCGAGGCGGTGAGGATGGCGGCCGCCGGCCGCAAGCCGAAGGACGTGATCACGCAGGCATCGCTGCGCAATGCCATGGTGGTGCTGCAGGCCATCGGCGGCTCGACCAATGCGGTGGTGCACCTCGCCGCCCTCGCCGGCCGCCTCGGACTGAGGTGGGACCTGGAAGACCTCGACAGGCTCGGCCGCGAGGTACCGGTGCTGCTCGACCTCAAGCCCGCCGGCTCGAACTACATGGAGCATTTCCACTGGTCGGGCGGCGTGCCGCGCCTCCTCCAGGAGCTGAAGGACCATCTCGACCTCGACGCCGCGACCGTCACCGGCGAGAGGCTCGGCGACTGGGTCGACCGCGCGGAGCAGGTGCCGGGCCAGACCATCATCCGCTCCCTCGGCCAGCCCCTGAAGAAGACCGGCGCCCACGCGGTGCTGCGCGGCTCGCTGGCGCCCGGCGGCGCGGTGATCAAGGCGGCGGCGGCGACCCCGAAGCTGATGGTCCATACCGGCCGCGCCGTGGTCTTCGAGGATGTCGAGGACATGACCAATCGCATCGACGATCCGGACCTCGACGTCACCGCCGACGACATCCTGGTCATGCGCAATGCCGGGCCGAAGGGCCATCCGGGCATGCCGGAGGCGGGCCTCCTGCCGATTCCGAAGAAACTGGCGCAGCAGGGCGTCACCGACATGATCCGCATCTCGGATGCCCGCATGTCCGGCACCGCCTACGGCACCATCGTGCTGCATGTGACGCCGGAGGCCGCCGAAGGCTCGCCCCTCGCCCTCGTTCGCTCCGGCGACCGCATCAGCCTCGACGTGCCGAACCGGCGGGTGGACCTGCTGGTCGACGAGGCCGAGCTCGCAGAGCGGCGGAAGGGGTGGAAGAAGCCGAAGCACATGCGCCAGCGCCAGCGCGGCTACCGCAAGCTCTATCTCGACCACGTGACGCAGGCGGACAGGGGCTGCGACTTCGACTTCCTGGAGAAGTGAGGAGTCCAGGCGCGCGGTGGGAAGGGCCGGCGTCACGGATGCGCCGCCCGCTTCGCGCCTCTGGCCCGTCGTTCCCGGCTTGTCCCGGGCAAGCCCGGCTTCTCCACGGGCCCGAGGCGGTCGAGACGTGATGGCCCTCACAGGGCCGGCCATGACGGCCGAGGCTCCGGCACGAATCGGGACGCGGCGCCGGACTGGCGGCCGTGCCCTCCCGCGACGCGCCACCCCCTCATGCGCCGGGCGCCTTGCGCGCCGGCCCGCCACGTGATCGAAGACCCCTCCCCGCCCTCGCGACCCGCGCCATGTTCCCCATCATCGCCAGCCTGACGCCCGTCTTCCTCATCATCGTGCTCGGCGCCTGGCTGAGGGCGCTGCCGCTGATCGACGAGGCCGGATGGCGCGGCCTCGAGCGCGCCACCTACTACGTGTTCTTCCCGGCCATGATCATCATGACCATGGCGAAGGCTGACCTGCGCTCGGTGCCGGTGCTTGCCATGGGCTTCGCGCTGATCGCCGGCATTCTCGCCATGGCGGCGATCCTCCTGGCGATCCGGCCCCTCCTCGCCCGCACGCTCGGCACCGACGGGCCGGCCTTCACCTCGGTCTTCCAGGGCTCGACGCGGTGGAACTCCTTCGTCGCCATCGCCACCGCCGGCGCGCTCTACGGCCAGATCGGCCTGACGCTCACCGCCATCTCGGTGGCGGCGATGATCCCGCTGCTCAACGTGCTCGCCGTGGTGGTGCTGCAGCGCCATGCCCAGGACAAGCCGGTGGTGATCGGCCCGACCGTGAAGGCGCTCGCCGCCAATCCCTTCATCTGGTCCTCGGTGCTCGGCATCGTCATCAACGTCATCGGCATCCCGCTGCCGGTCATCGCCATGCGCTTCGGCGACATTCTCGGCGCGGCGGCGCTCGGCACC
The DNA here is from genome assembly GCA_023416965.1 of Pseudomonadota bacterium. GTDB lineage: Bacteria > Pseudomonadota > Alphaproteobacteria > Rhizobiales > Phreatobacteraceae > Phreatobacter. The sequence goes on from JAEZGJ010000027.1 coordinate 14,944, forward strand.
GGGCTCCTGCTCGTAGGCGCCGGGCTCGACGTCGGTGCGGCGCTGAAGCCGCGCGCCATCACCTGGGTCACCACGGCGCTGAAGCTGCTGCTCATGCCCGCCATGGCCGGCGGCATCGCCGTGGCCCTCGGCGTCGACGGCGTGGCGCTGAAGGTCGCCATCCTCTCGGCCGCCATGCCGAGCGCGTCGGGCGCCTATATCCTCGCCCGGCAGATGGGCGGCGACGCGCCGCTGATGGCGGAGATCCTCACCGTGCAGACGCTCATGGCCGTCCTCACCATCCCGCTGGTGCTCTCCCTCGTCGGCTGAAACGCAAACGGCCCCCGCGAGGGGGCCGCTGCATGTGACCGGCGCTCCGCTCAGTCGTAGTAGCGGAACGTGTGGGGATAGCGGTCGTCGACCGCGGGACCCCGGCGGTAACGGACCCGCGGCGCCTCGTAATAATAGGCCGGCGGCGCCTCGTAATAAGCCGGGCCGTAGGCGCGGTAGCGCGGGCCGTAATAGTAGCCGTCCTCGTAGGCCTGGCGGCGCTGGTCGGCGGCGATCGCCGCGGCGCCGAGGCCGATGATGCCGAGGGCGATGCCGGCGCCGATGGCGGCGCCGCGGTCACCGCGGTGGTAGTGGCGGCGATACTGGGCCTCGGCCGGGGCCACCGCCGCGGCGGTGCCGGCGGCGATGACGATGGCGGCGACAGTCGCCTTGAAGGATCGGGAAAGCATGAGAATGCCCCTTTCTGTCCATCGGGATCTCGGGGCGCGGGGCGCCTCGACTGCGGACCCCTTTTGAACGTGGGAGCTGTGTAGCGGTTCCGCCTTGAACCGGTTCTGAACGAAGAAAGGCGGCATCGTGGCACCGCCGTGAACAGCCGTTCATCCCGCCGCGGCGGGGCCCTCCGGCAGGGCCTCGAGGATGACGAAAGCCTGCGCCATCGGGAAATCGTCGGTGATGGTGAGGTGGATGACGAGGCGGTGGCCCGTCGGCGTCATCGCCTTCGCCCGCTCCAGCGCGCCGCCGGTGAGGATCATGGTGGGGGCGCCGGAGGCCATGTTGGCGACGCCCATGTCCTTCCAGAAGACGCCGCGGCGGATGCCGGTGCCGAGCGCCTTGGCGCAGGCCTCCTTCGCCGCGAAGCGCTTGGCATAGGTGGCGGCGCGGTGCGCCCTGCCCTCGGCTCTCGCCCGCTCCACATCGGTGAAGAGGCGGTGGGTGAAGCGCTCGCCGTGGCGCTCCAGCGACTTCTCGATGCGGCGGATGTCGCAGAGGTCGGAGCCGATGCCGATGATCACGCGGGCCGCCTCCGTGCCAGGACGGTGAGCCAGAGCCCGCCGCCGAGCACGGCGAGGCCGAGGAGGATCAGCGGCAGGCGCTCGCGGGGCGGATCGTTCAGCACCACGATGTCCTCGCAGCGCGTGCCCGGCACCACCTGCAGCGTCTCGTGCAGCGGCTTGCCGCCCGGCGCGTGGCGATACTGCACCAGCGGCACGCGGCATTCCTGCGGCATGGGGCCGATGCGCCGCTCGAAGACGAAGGTGGGAATGCCCACCGTGTCGCGGCTGGAGGTGGCGGTCTCCGAGCCGGCCCAGCGGGCGGTGACCGCCTCGCCGCGGCTCGCCTGCCACCAGGTCAGCACCGGCAGGGCGTTCGGCACGAGGATGACGAGCCCGGTGAGCACCACGAAGAGCCCGACAAGGGTGCGCGAGCGCGTCGGCGAGAGCTCGTCCGCCGGCTGCGGCGCGCTCAAGGCTTCGCCCCCTGGATGCCGCGCGAGCCGGGCTTCACCGCCGGCAGGGCGGCGAGCTCCGGTGGCAGGGCGTCGGCGGCATAGTCGGGCACGTACCAGGAGAGGAGCGAGACCAGCGGCACGCCGACATCGACCTTGCCGCCCGAGCGGTCCACCAGCACCGCCGCGCCCACCGTCTCGCCGGGATGGCCGGCAATGGCGGCGAGGCATTCGCGGGTGGAGAGGCCCGTGGTGACGATGTCCTCGACCACCAGCACGCGGGCGCCCTTCGGAATCTCGAAGCCGCGGCGCAGCTTGAACTCGCCGTTCTCGCGCTCGACGAAGATGGCCTTGGCGCCGAGCTGGCGGGCCGTCTCGTAGCCCGGCACGATGCCGCCCACGGCGGGCGAGACGACGTAGTCGATCCGGCCGAACTGCGCGCGCACCTTCTCGGCCAGGGCCGCGCAGAGCCGCGCCGTACGCTCCGGGTCCATGAACACGAACATTTTTTGCAGAAAGACCGGCGACCGCCGGCCCGAGGACAGGATGAAATGGCCTTCGAGCAGGGCGCCCGCGGCGCGGAATTCGGCGAGCACGTCGTCAGGGGTCATGGCAGCAGCGTCCGTCTGGGGTCGACGGGAGAGACGACGAATGGGGTGCGGGAGTCAATTGGGGGGTAGACAAGGTCACCCCTCTCGGCCCCTGATATAACTAGGAGTTGCATGCCAGTTCCTGTCCTGGGAAGACGACGCCGCTGGCGCGTGGTTTTCCAAGTACGCCAGAGGAGCACCCATTGAATCGCTTTCAAGAACAAAGCCGGCGATTCGAGGATATCGTGATCCGTATCCTTGAGGCGTCCCACTACCACGTTGAACAGGAGGTCTTCTCCCAAGCCGACGGTATTCGCTTTGCGATCGACGCGGTGATCCGCGACGACGATAATACCCAATATCTGGCCGACATAAAATGGACTCGACGAGACCCCATACCCCTGCAAATGCTACGCGATTGGGCAGCTCGCGTTTCTACATATAAAACAATCAATTCAAGTGCACATCTGATACTTATTGTTTCCGGACGAACTGACTCCTCTCATAGAACCTGGATAAGAGCGCAGTTCAATGTAGATATTTGGGATAGAGATTTTATCGAAAGCCTCTCTCATGCGGAACCTGCTCTCGCATCTGACTTTAAGATCCTCCAGAGCGAAACGGCGCGAATGGAGCATGAGCGAGCCTTAAAACTAGCACCCGAGTCCAGCGCTTCGCGAGATTTCGCTATAGCAGAGCGAGAGGAAAGCTCCCCTGCGACTGCAATTGGCGCCACATTGACCGCAAGGCTCCGCGCCATTCAACCGGGAAGGAAAGGCGCCCGCCAATACGAAAGTGTCTGCATCGATATCATTGACTATCTTTTCGGCGAACACTTGGTTGATGCACGATCACAGGCAAGAACAGAAGACGGTCTTAACGTTTTCGATGTCGTTTACCGCGTAAAACAGGCTCACAGCTTCTGGAACACCCTCACGAGAGACTTTCGTGCACGCGTTGTCATGTTCGAATTCAAGAACTATTCTGGAAAAATTGGGCCACACCAAGTCTACAGTACTGAGCGCTACATGAGCGGATCGGCGATGCGCAGAATCTGCTTCATCGTCTCTCGTCAAGCTCCTCACGCGCACGCTGAGTTAGCCGCGGTGGGGGCACTACGCGAGAATGGCAACCTTCTCGTCTTTCTTCACGATGACGACTTAGAAACAATGCTTCAGTTTCGCGACAGAGAAGTCGTTCGATCAGATACTGAGCAGATCTTTGAAGATGATCCGTCCGTTCTTCTCGACCAAAAAATCTATCAGTTTTTGGCTACAGTGGGAAGATAATTCCTGCAGTCAATTTGCTTGGCGCTACCGGGGTTCCATTTGAACACCAGCTAGGCCTTGGCTGTCATTAGCAAGTTTCGAGTCCCGGCAACTTCAGCATTGCATTGCCCGAAGGTCCCAGCCCATGAGGGTAGTAGCGACGTCCCGTCATCCGCAACGGCCATCCCCCTCCCGATTTCAGAACCCCCTCCCCCCAAAAACCGTGTAGGCTCCTCCCACTCCCCACAACCCGTCAGGCGTCGCCTTGCCCTTCAGCCACTGGACGCCCGAGAGCCTGCGCCGCGCCATCCACGCCGCGGGGGTCGCCCTGTGGTCCTGGCATGTGGGCGAGGACCGCTTCGCCATGGACGAGCAGGGCTTCGTCATGTGGGCGGTGGAGGCGACCGACGCGCTGAAGTTCGAGGACCTGTCGGCGCGCATCCATCCGGCCGACCGCGACCGCGTCCGCGCCGCCTTCGCGGCGACGCGCGGCGTCGAGGGCGCCTACGAGACCGATTTCCGCATCATGGTCGGTGACGAGATCCGCTGGATCTCGGCGCGCGGCCTCGGCAGCGATTCCGGCATGCACGAGGGCCACATGTACGGCATCTTCCTCGACGTGACCGGCCGCAAACAGGCCGAGGAGGGCCACGAACTCCTCGCCGGCGAGATGAGCCACCGGGTGAAGAACCTGCTCGCCATCGCCTCGGGGCTGACGCAGATCGCCTCGCGCTCGTCCACCACAGCCGCCGAAATGGCCAAGGACCTCACGGAGCGGCTGACCTCGCTCGGCCGGGCCCACGACCTGGTGCGCCCCCTGCCCGGCCACCAGGGCAAGGCGGCCCTCCTCGGCGACCTTCTGGTCATCCTGCTCTCCCCCTACGAGGACATGGGCGCCTTCAGCGGCCGCATCCGCGTCGCCGTCCCGCGCATGGGCGTCGGCGAGGGCGCGGCGACGACGCTCGCCCTCGTCATCCATGAGCTCGCCACCAATTCGGTCAAGTACGGCGCGCTGTCCTCCGATGTCGGCACGCTCGACCTTTCCGGGGCCCTGGATGGCAGCGACCTGAAAATCGTCTGGATGGAGCGTGGCGGCCCGAGCGTTGAGCCGCCCGCCTCCACCACCGGCGGCTATGGCGGCCGGCTGGTGGCGCGCAGCGTGACCGGGCAGCTCGGCGGCGCCATCGACTATGCCTGGGAGCCGGACGGGCTGATCGTGACGCTCACCATCAAGGCGGCGAAACTGGCGAGCTAGCCGCGCCCCTACTCGAACACCCGCTGCGCCTCCGCCGTCATCGGCAGCGTCCTGATCCCCGCGATGATGGCGTTCAGGTGCTTGAGGTCCCAGACCTCGAGGTCGATGGCGACGTTGGTATAGTCCGCCGTGGAGCGCTGCATGCGCAGGTTGTCGATGTTGCCGTCATTGTCGGCGATCACCTGCGTCACCGCGGCGAGCGAGCCCGGCGCATTGCGCGACTTCACGGCGATACGGGCGGGGTAGCGGGCGCGCCTCGCCTCGTCCACGTCCCAGCGCACGTCGAGCCAGCGCTCCGGCTCGTTGTCGTAGGCCGCCAGCGCCGGCGACTGGATGGGGAAGATGGTGATCCCCTCGCCCGGCGTCATGATGCCGACGATGCGGTCGCCCGGCACGGCGCCGCCCTCCTTGGAGAAGCGCACGGGCAGGTCGAGATTGATGCCGCGGATGGGGATGGCCCCTTCCGACTCGGGCACCTGGAATTTCAGCGAGGTCTCGCCGGTGACGCCGAACCAGCCCTCGCCGGGCTTCGGGCCGAGCGGCATCTCGCCCTTGAAGTCGGGATGGACGGCCTTCAGCACGTCGTCGGCGGGGATCTCGTTACGGCCCACCGCCCAGAACACGTCCTCGACGCCGGCGCGGGCGAGGCGCTTCAGGCCGAGGCGGACGATGTCGTCGGAGAAGGGCTTGCCGGCCCGCGTGAACAGCGTCTGGACGATGCGGCGACCGAGTTCGAGATATTGGGCGCGGGTCGCCATGCGGGTGGCGCGGCGGATGGCGGAGCGGGCGCGGCCGGTGACGACGATGCTCTCCCAGGCGGGGGACGGCGTCGCCTTGGGATCGGTGATGATCTCCACCTCGTCGCCGTTCTGCAGCTCGGTGACGAGCGGACGCTCGACGCCGTTGATGCGGGCTCTGGCGCAGTGGTTGCCGATGTCGGTGTGGACCGCATAGGCGAAGTCGATGCAGTTGGCCTTGCGCGGCAGGGCGATGAGCCGGCCCTTCGGCGTGAAGCAATAGACCTGGTCGGAGAAGAGCTCGAGCTTGGTGTGTTCGAGGAACTCCTCGGGGTTGTCGCCGTGGGCGAGCATTTCCACCGTGCGGCGCAGCCAGGCATAGGCGCTGCTCTCGGTGTGCTCGGCGCCGTCCTTGTAGAGGGCGTGGGCGGCGATGCCGTATTCGGCGATCTCGTGCATCTGCCGGGTGCGGATCTGCATCTCGACGCGCTGGCTCTGCGGGCCGATGACGGTGGTATGGATGGAGCGGTAGTCGTTGCCCTTCGGCGTGGAGATGTAGTCCTTGAAGCGCAGCGGCACGGCCGGCCAGGTGGTGTGGATGATGCCGACGGCGGCGTAGCAGTCGGCGATGTCGTCGACGAGGATGCGGAAGGCCACGATGTCGGAGAGCTGCTCGAAGGAGACCGACTTGCGCTCCATCTTGCGGTAGATGGAATAGGGCTTCTTCAGCCGTCCCGTGACCTCGGCGCTGATGCCCTCCCCCGCCAGCTTGCGGGCGAGCTGGGTCTCGATCTCCTCGATGACGGCGGCGGCGGCCTCGCGCTGGCGGCCGAGGCGCTGCTCCAGGGCCTCGTAGGCCTCGGCATTGATCTGGCGGAAGGCCAGGTCCTCCAGCTCCTCGCGCATGTCGTGCATGCCCATGCGGCCGGCGAGCGGGGCGTAGATGTCCAGCGTCTCCTGGGCGACGCGGTCGCGCTTGGCCTGGGGCACGTAGTGGAGCGTGCGCATGTTGTGCAGGCGGTCGGCGAGCTTCACCAGCAGCACGCGCACGTCGGAGGTGATGGCGAGGAGCAGCTTCCTCAAGTTCTCCGCCTGCACGGCCTGTTTGGAGACGAGGTCGAGCTTCTTCAGCTTGGTCAGGCCGTCGACGAGCTCGGCGATGGCGGCGCCGAACTTCTCGCGGATGTCGTCCTTGGTGGCGGCGGTGTCCTCGATCGTGTCGTGCAGCAGGGCCGAGACGATGGTGGCGTCGTCCACCTTGAGGTCGGTCAGGATGGCCGCCACTTCCAGCGGATGGGAGAAATAGGGGTCGCCGGAGGCGCGCTTCTGCGTGCCGTGGGCGAGCATGGCATAGACATAGGCGCGGTCGAGCAGGGCCTCGTCGGCCTTGGGGTTGTAGCGCTTGACGCGCTCCACCAGCTCGTATTGACGCATCATGGGACGAGGATCACCGGCGCGAATTCGTTCGGGAGCCCATCAGGATAGCATCGCGGCGGGGCGATGCGGCAAGGGCCGCGGCGGTCTAGGCCCCCTCGGGGCCGCCATGCGAAAAGGGCGGCCCGCCGGGGGCCGCCCTCGTGGGGGAGACGATCGGGACGGCTCAGAGGCCGTCGTCGTCGTCGGTGTCCTCCGGCGGCTTCAGGCCTTCCAGGCCGCGCAGCAGGTCTTCCTCGCTCATGCGGTCCATGGCGACGTCGGCGTCGTCGGCGGTGGCGCCGGGGGCGGCGATCATCGGCACCATGTCCGGCTCGGGCTCGTCGACCTCGACGTATTTTTGCAGCGAGTGGATCAGGTCCTCGCGCAGGTCGTCGGGCGAGACGGTGGCGTCGGCGATCTCGCGCAGGGCGACGACGGGGTTCTTGTCGCGGTCGCGGTCGATGGTGATCGGCGAGCCGGCGGCGAGCATGCGCGCGCGGTGGCTGGCGACGAGCACGAGCTCGAAGCGGTTATCGACCTTGTCGATGCAATCCTCGACGGTGACGCGGGCCATCGCTTGTCCTCGGAAAAAAAACGGGATGGGGCCATGGGGACAGGCATCTGTCCGGCAAGCTGGCGTGTATAGCCATTGCCGCGCCGCGATACAAGGCGTCGCGGCCGATTTGGCCGGGGCGCCGGAAAGGCCCATGCGACCGAGGAACTCTGGGGAACGATACCAATTATCAGATTGTTTCGGCAGAATGAGCTTGCTATAGCTCAGGCTCTATAGGTTAGGAACGTTCTAAGCTGGGCTCCTGTCCAGCGTCTTGAAAGACCCGCCTTGTCACGCTTCGACCCATTCCCTGCCAAGTCACCCTTTTCTTCACTGGATTGATCCCCCGAGGACGTTACGTCATGTCGACCGGAAACGAACGCATTGCCCTCTTCATCGATGGCGCTAACCTTTACGCCACCGCGAAAACACTTGGATTCGACATCGACTACAAGCGCCTGCTCGGCGAGTTCCGCAGCCGCGGCTACCTGCTGCGGGCCTACTATTACACCGCCCTGGTGGAGGATCAGGAATATTCCTCCATCCGCCCGCTGATCGACTGGCTCGACTATAACGGCTTCACCGTGGTCACCAAGGCGGCCAAGGAGTTCACCGATTCCATGGGCCGCCGGAAGGTGAAGGGCAACATGGACATCGAGCTGGCGGTGGACGCCATGGAGCTCGCGCCGCGCGTCGACCACATCGTGCTGTTCTCCGGCGACGGCGATTTCCGCTCGCTGGTGGAGGCGCTGCAGCGCCGCGGCGTCAAGGTCTCGGTGGTCTCCACCGTCTCGGTCCAGCCGGCGATGATCGCCGACGAGCTGCGCCGCCAGGCCGACGTTTTCACCGACCTCGTGGAATTGCAGTCCAAGCTCGGGCGCGATCCCTCCGAG
>JAEZGJ010000070.1 GCA_023416965.1 Pseudomonadota bacterium
CCTCCGCCGCCAGCCGGCGGGCGGCGGCCTTGTCGCCGAACAGGGCGAGCGTCTCCGGCGCCGGCCCGATGAAGGCGAGGCCCGCCGCCGCGCAGGCCCGGGCGAACTCCGCGTTCTCCGACAGGAAGCCGTAGCCGGGATGCACCGCGTCGCAGTCCGCTTGCACCGCCGCCGCGACCACCGCCGGGATGTCGAGATAGGCCGCGGCGCCCGCGCCCGGCAGCGCCACGGCCGCATCGGCGCGCACCACGTGCAGCGAGGCCTTGTCGTCGGCGGAATAGACCGCCACCGAGGCGATGCCGAGGTCGGCGAGCGCCCGCGCCACCCGGATGGAGACCTCGCCTCGGTTGGCGATCAGCACTTTCTGGAACATCAGGGGCTTTCGCTGCTGGATGGATGGGGCGCGGCCTCAGCCGGAGAGCTTCTCGCGCCGGATGGAGATGCCGGCCTTCTCGCGGTCCCAGGTTCCGGCGGTGATGCCGGACTGGCGGACGAGATACTTCTCGACCTTGCGGGTCGGCGTCTTCGGCAGGTCGTCGACGATGCGGACATAGCGGGGCACCATGAAATGGGCCATGCGGGGTTTGAGGAAGGCGATGAGGTCGGCGGGGTCGAGGCTCTGCCCCTCGGCCAGCGACACCGCCACGAGGATGTCGTCCTCGCCGAACTCGCTCGGCACCGCCACGGCCGCCGCCTCGCGCACGGCCGGATGGGCGGAGACTTCCAGCTCCACCTCGAAGGAGGAGACGTTCTCGCCGCGCCGGCGGATGGCGTCCTTGAAACGGTCGACGAAGAAGTAATTGCCGTCGGCATCGATGCGGAAGGCATCGCCGGTGTGGAACCAGCCGTTGCGCCAGGCCGCGGCGGTCGCTTCCGGATTGGCGTTGTAGCCGTGGTTGAGCGCCCAGGGCGCGTCGGTGCGGATCACGAGTTCGCCGATCTCGCCCGCCGCCACCTCCACATCGTGGGCATCCACCAGCCGGAGCTGGACACCCCTGCGCGGCTTGCCGCAGGTGGCGACGACGGTGGGGTTCGGCTCGGCGATGAGCGGGCAGGAGACCTCGCTCATGTTGAACAGCGTGCGCGTCGTCATGCCGAAGCGCTCGCGGAAGGCGACGCCCTCGGCACCCAGCGGAATGATGATGACGTTCCTAAGCGGCGTGTCGCGCTCGCCCGGCCGCACCGGCTCCTTCATCAGGAAGGAGGCCATGACCCCGAGCAGGATCACCACCGTCGTGCCGGTCGTCTCCACCGTCTTCCAGAAGGTCGAGGTCTCGAAGGCGTCGAGCAGGCTGATCGAGCCGCCGCAGGCGAGCATGGCATAGGTCGGCGCCGTGCCGCCGACATGGAACATCGGCAGGTTGACCATGAAGCGGTCGCCCGCGCCGACGAAGGGGGTGCCATCGCGCTCGGCGGCGAGCGAGGTGCCCATGGCGTGGAGATGGGCGTAGGACGAGAGCACCCCCTTGGACGGGCCGGTCGTGCCGGACGTGTAGATGATGGACTGGGTGTCCCAGGGCTCGACGGGACGGGCGAGCGGGCGGACCTCACCGTCGCTGGCGAGCGCTTCGGCGCCGAGCGTCTCGAGGCCCGGGACCGGCGCAGCCTCGCCACCGAGGACGACGACGCGCATCAGCGCCGAGCGGTCGATATCGGCGAGGCGGCCGGCGAGCCCGCCATGGGCGACCATCAGCCGGGCGCCGGAATTGCGCACCACGTGTTCGAGGATGCCACCGCGATAGGCGGTGTTGATCGGCACATAGACGGCGCCGACATAATTGATGGCGAACCAGACCCTGAGCACGTCGAGGCCGTTCGGCATCCAGACCAGCACATGCTCGCCCTGTTCGACGCCGAGATCCTGGAGAGCGCGGGCCATGACGCGCACTTCCGCGCGCAGCGTCGCGTAGCTGACCTCGCCGCCGTCGGGCAGGACGACGAAGGCCTTGTCCGGCGTCGCCGCCGCGTGGCGGTCGATGAGGTTGGCCAGAACGCAGGTCTCTCGGTCGGGCACGCCGCCGGCGGTCATCGCATCCTCCCGTCATGCCCCCGTTCCGGGGATCGTTGAAAGCGGTCGAGGCCCCGGGGGCCCCTCATCCCCGATGCTGAGGGGCGGTCCGGCCAAAATCAATAGACTAAATAATTATTGTGCTCGTCCGTCCGGCTGATAGCATCCAGCCTCGTCCCCACACGCCGAGGCCCCAGTCCAGCATCCATGACCAGCGCCGACAAGAGGGCCGCCCCGACCCCCGCCACGCGCGCGCCGCGCCGCCGCCCGCCAGGACGCCCCAGGCTTGCCGAGCGGGAGGGCCGCGATCCCACCCGCGACCTGCTGCTCGACGCCTCCATTGCCCTCTTCGCCCGCCACGGTTTCGAGACCGTCACCACCGGCCAGATCGCCGAGGCGGCAGGCCTCACCCAGTCCATGGTGCACTATCATTTCGGATCGAAGTCGAAGCTGTGGGAGGAGGCCATGCGCCGGCTGATGCGCCAGCGCGGCCGGCTCTTCCGCGCCACGGCGCGCGACCTTGCCGGGCTCGACCCGGTTGAGAAGCTGAAGGTGCTGATCCGCCGGCTAGTCGAGGCCAATGCCGAGAACCCCGACTATGTGCGCATCGTCGTCCACGAGGGCACGACGCGCAGCCCCCGTCTCGCCTGGCTGGTCGAGACCTATCTCGCTCCCGGCTTCGGCGTCTTCGACCAGGCGCTGCGCGAGGCCATGGATTCCGGCGCAATCCCGCGCCGCCCCATCCACGACGTCACCAACGCCATCACCTCGGCCGCCTCGCTGAGCTTCGCCCTGCACGCCATCGTCGAGGACATGTACGCCGTCGACCTCACCGCGCCGGAGCGGGTCCGCTCCTTCGCCGACACCATCGTCGACATCCTGTTCAACGGCCTTCTGGCGCGCCCGGCCGTGCCGCCTGGCGGCACGGATCAGGCCGCGGCGGGCTGACATCCGTCGGGTGACGGATGGGCGCGCCGCCCGCAACAATCAATAGGGCTATTGATTTTACGGCCTGACGGCGTCAGCCTGACCTCCAACGAGAAAAATCGACCTTGGAGGATCGCTTGGACGAGAAGGCCTATCTCGCCATGGTGTCGGCGGTGCAGGAGCGTCGCTGGCCGAAGGACCTGCCGCGCCAGCCGCAATATCCCTTCGGGCCCGTGCTGCTGACCGAGCACCTCGCGCGCTGGGCACAGATCCAGCCGGACAAGGCGGCGATCAACTTCTACGGGGCCATCACCACCTTCGCCGAGCTCCACCGGCGGAGCGACGCCTTCGCGCAGCTCCTGCACTCGCTCGGCGTGCGCAAGGGCGACCGCGTCGCGGTCTTCCTGTCGAACTGCCCGCAATTCCTCGTCGCCTTCTATGGGATCCTCAAGCTCGGCGCCGTCCACGTGCCGGTGAACCCGATGTTCAAGGCGCCGGAGCTCGCCTACGAGCTGACCGACACAGGCGCCACCGTCATCCTCGCCCTCGATCAGCTTCACGACACCGTCGCCGAGGTGCTGCCGAAGACGAGCGTCAGGCACGTCATCGTCACCTCGCTCATCGAGGCGGCCCCCGCCACGCCCGCCATCCCCGCGCCCGCCTCGCTCTCTGTGCCGAAGCGCGTGCCCGATGGCACCATCGACATGATGCCGGCCCTCGCCGCCTTCACCGGCCCCTTCACGCCGCCAGAGCCTGTCTCGCCCGACGACATCGCCGCGCTCAACTATACCGGCGGCACCACCGGCATGCCCAAGGGCTGCATCCATACGCAAGCGGACATGGTCTATACGGCCGCCACCACCGTGCCCTTCTCCCTCGGCACGACGAAGGACTCGACCTATCTCTGCTACCTGCCGGTCTTCTGGGTGGCGGGCGAGGTCTTCGGCGTCATCTTCCCCATCTTCGCCGGCTGCACCTGCGTCCTCCTCAACCGCTGGGATCCCCTCGCCTCCATGGCGGCGATCGACCGCTTCCGCGTCACCCACGCGAGCTTCCTGGTCGACGGGGCCGTCGACATCCTCGACCACCCGGACCTGCCGAACTACGACCTCACCAGCCTCGAACGCACCGGCGGCGTCTCCTTCGTCAAGAAGCTGAACCCCGACCTGCGCCGCCGCTGGCGCGAAGTGACCGGCTCGACCATCCGCGAGGTCGCCTGGGGCATGACCGAGACCCACACCTGCGACACGATGAACTACGGGCTGGACGAGGACGATTTCGACCTCAATTCCCAGCCGGTCTTCGTCGGTTTCCCGGTGCCCGGCACCGAGTTCAAGATCTGCGATTTCGAGACCGGCGCCCTGAAGCCCCTCGGCGAGGAGGGCGAGATCTGCATCCGCTCCCCCTCGCTCTTCAAGGGCTACTGGAACCGGCCCGAGGCGAACGGCGAGGTCTTCCGCAACGGCTGGTTCCACACCGGCGACATCGGCCTCTACGACGAGGACGGCATCCTGCACTTCCTCGGGCGCCGCAAGGAGATGCTCAAGGTCAACGGCATGAGCGTCTTCCCCGGCGAGCTGGAGGCGATCCTCGGCCAGTATCCGGGCCTGCTCGGCTCCGGCGTCATCGGCCGCCCCGACGAGGCCAAGGGCGAAGTCCCGGTGGCCTTCGTCTGGCTGCCGGAAGACCAGCGCAACGCGTCCGGCGAGGAGGCCTTCCGCGCCTGGGTGGGCACGATGATGTCCTCCTACAAGCGCCCCGAAATCCGCTTCGTCGACGCCCTGCCGATGACCGAGACCGGCAAGGTGAAGAAGGAGCAGCTGAAGGCCCTGCTCTGACATTCCCCCGATCACCGGGGACAACGATCAACGAAAGCCGGCGCCGCCGGCAAGGAGGACACCCATGACATTCCTGTCCGGCAAGGCCCTAAGGCCCGCCGCGATCGCGCTCGCGGCCGCGCTCCTGTCGCTTCCCGTCGCGGCCCCCGCCGACGCCCAGCAGGGCGGCCCCATCCGCATCGGCGTGCTCAACGACATGGGCGGCCCCTATTCCGCCATCACCGGCCCCGGCTCGGTGGCTGCCGCCCGCATGGCGGTGCAGGAACTCGGCGGCACCGTTCTCGGCCGCCCGGTCGAGGTGCTCTCCGCCGACCACCAGCACAAGCCCGACCTCGGCTCCGCCCTTGCGCGCGAATGGTACGACGTCCAGGGTGTCCGGGCGATCTTCGACATCTACTCGTCGGGCGTCGCCCTCGCCATCCAGAAGGTGGCGCAGGACAAGGACCGGCTGCTCGTCGTCTCCATGGCCTCGTCCAGCCTCATCGGCGGCGCCCAGTGCTCCACCCACGGCATGCAATGGGCCAATGACGGCTATGTCGTCTCCAACCTCACTGTGAAGGGCGCCCACGCCACCGGCGGCAACACCTGGTACTTCCTCACCGTCGACTACGCCGCCGGCCACGGCATCGAGGCCGACGCCAGCAAGATGATCGAGGCCGCCGGCGGCAAGGTCCTCGGCGCCGTGCGCTTTCCCCTCGGCACCGCCGACTTCTCGTCCTTCCTGCTGCGGGCCCAGGCCTCGGGCGCCAAGAACATCGGCTTCATCGGTGGCGGCTCCGACATGATCAACTCGGTCAAGCAGGCCGACGAGTTCGGCATCCGCGCCGCCGGCCAGCGCTACGTGCCCTTCTCCATGACCACGGTCGACATCCAGGCCGTCGGCGCCCAGGCGACCCAGGGCATGCCCGTCGTCCTCTCCTACTACTGGGGCGAGAATGCCGAGACGCGCGCCTTCGCCGACCGCTTCAAGCGCGAGACCGGCCGCCTGCCGACCGACCCCCAGGCCAACGTCTACAGCGCCGTGCGCCACTACCTGCGCGCCGTCCAGGCCGCCGGCACCGTCGAGACCGGCCCGGTCCTCGCCAAGATGCGGGAAATGCCGGTGGAGGACGTCTTCACCCGCGGCGCTCGCATCCGCGCCGACGGCCGCCTCATGCGCGAGGTCCTCTATGCCGAGGCCAAGGCGCCGGGCGAGATGCAGAACCCGGAGGATCTCCTGAAGATCGTCCAGCGCGTGCCGGGCGAGCAGGCCTTCACGCCGGTGGCCCAGAGCCAGTGCCCGCTGCTGCGCACGCAGTAAGCGACGCTCCGCGACGACAGGATGGGCGCCGGATCACCTCCGGCGCCCGTTTCCGTCCGGCGGACGGCTCACTCCTCCCAGCGCACGACCTCGCCGAGGCCGGCGCGCGCCGTGCGGTAGCCGTTGACCGGGGCTGCCGTGTCGGCCCGGCCGAAGGAGATGCCGCAGACGACGCGCTGGTCGTCCGGAATACCGAAATGGGCGCGGATCGCCCCCGCATGCACCGCGAGCGCCGCCTGGGCAATGGTGGCGACGCCATGGGCGGTGGCCGCCGTCATGAAATTGCTGACATAGGCGCCGCAATCGACCGCCCCGTAGGCGCCGAGAGCCTCGTCGGTGGTGACGATGGCGACGTGCGGAGCGTCGAACAGGGCGAAGTTGCGGAGCGACTGGCGGGCATAGGCAGCCTTGTCGCCGCGCTGCACGCCCACCGCGTCGTAGAGCTGGAAGCCGCAGGCCCGCCGCCGCTCCAGGAGCACGCCGCGATATTCGCGCGGGAAGGGGAAGTCGCTCGTCGGCGCGGCTCCGCCCGAGGCGAGGGAGAGCATCAGCGAGCGGAACCGCTCCACCGCGGCGCCGCTGGCGATCACCACCTGCCAGGGCTGGGTGTTGTTCCAGGAGGCGGTCTTCTGCGCGGTCTTCAGGATGGCCTCGATCGTGGCGCGCGGGATCGGCTCGGGCAGGAAGGCGCGGCAGGAATGGCGCGCGCCCATCAGGCGGTCGAAGGCTTCGGCATCGGTGGGCAGGGGGCTGGTCATCGGTCTCGGCGGCTCGTTCGCGGGATGGGCATCGTCTCCGCTCGCCGGCCCTTCCGCCATCCGCCGTTCGGCCGGCGATCACGGCGGAGTGCCTTTCCCTCGCCACGATGGATGGGGTAGAGGAAGCCATCGGGGCCGCCGCCGCCAATCCCCCTTCCCGAGACGCACCCCATGTCGCTCATCCAGGAAATCCGCGCGCTCGCCGCCGACACGTTCGCCGTGCTCCGCCACCCCGACGCCCGCGGCGCCGTCCTGCTCTATTCCGCGCTCGCCGCCGTCTTCTTCGTCTATGCCGTCGCCACGGCCGGCATCCTGTGGACGCTGGCCTCGGCGCTCATCGGCATCGCCCTCCTGCCGGCCGTCGAGTTCGTCACCCACAAATATGTCCTGCACTGGCTCGACCTCGCGCGCACCTCGCCCACCGCGCAGTTCTGGGACCGGGTCCACTACGCCCATCACATGGACCCCAGGGACACCCGGGTGATCCTGGCCCACCCGGCGAGTGTCGTGCTGCTGGTCTCGGTGGTGGCGGGAATCGCCTGGCTCGTCGGCCTGAGGCCGCTGGCGCCCATCGTCGCCATCGCCTTCGCCCTCTTCGCCTTCTACGAGATCGTCCACTTCGCCTGTCACATGGATGGCGAGATGCGCTCGCGCTACTTCACCGCGCGCCGGCAGGAGCACGCCCTGCACCACTATGTCGACGAGAACCGCAATTTCGGCATCACCACCGCCATCGCCGACCGCCTCGCCGGCACCCGCATCGTCGACAAGAAGACGCTGACGCGCTCGCCCACAGCCCGTAACCTCGGCTACACGGGCGACTTCGCCGAACGCTATCCCTACCTCAAGCGCGGCGACGCGCCCCCGGCCGGACAGGCCCGACCCGAGTGATCCGCACGCCCGCCGTCGACGTCCTCGTCATCGGAGCCGGCGCCGCCGGCATGATGTGCGCCATCGAGGCGGGCAGGCGCGGCCGTTCGGTCCTCGTCGTCGATCACGCCGATGCGCCGGGGGAGAAGATCCGCATTTCCGGCGGCGGGCGCTGCAACTTCACCAATCTCGGCTGCTCGCCGAAGAACTTTCTGTCGCGCAATCCGCGCTTCGCCATCTCGGCGCTCTCCCGCTACACCCAGCATGACTTCATCGCGCTGGTCGACCGCCACCGCATCGCCTGGCACGAGAAGACGCTCGGCCAGCTCTTCTGCGACGGCTCGGCGAAGCAGATCATCGCCATGCTGACCGGCGAGATGGAGAGGACCGGCGCCGTCCTCCGCCTGTCCACCACCGTCGAGGACATCGCGCCCCGGGACGGCGGATTCACGGTCCGCCTTTCGGGAGGCGAGGTGCGGTGCGCCTCCCTGGTCGTCGCCTCCGGCGGCAAGTCGATCCCGAAAATGGGCGCCACGGGCCTGGCCTACAACATCGCGGAGCGCTTCGGCCTCGCCGTCGTCCCGCCCCGCCCCGCCCTCGTGCCCCTGACC
>JAEZGJ010000033.1 GCA_023416965.1 Pseudomonadota bacterium
GCTTGGCGCCGGGCGCGTCGGGGTGATAGTCGGAGAAGGCCGGGCCCAGCACGAACTTCACCGCGGTGTTCTTCTCGAAGAACTCCACCATCTCCGGGCCGTTGGACAGGAAGGCGTCCACTCTCTCGCCGTCGAAATGGTTGGCCGCCTCGTGCTGCAGGTAGCGACGGGCCTCCGCCGGGCTGTCGGCGATGCCGGCCTCGCGGGCGTGGGGATTGCAGGGGATCCACAGCCACCCGCCGGAACGGGCCGAGGCGCCGCCGAAAAGGGGCTCCTTCTCGACCACGATCACGTCGAGCCCGCCGAGCCGGGCGGTGACCGCGGCGGCGAGGCCGCCGGCACCGGAGCCGACGACGAGCGTGTCCGTCAGGATTGCGGTCACGGAAAGGGCCTCCCTCGGGGTGGGTCGCCATGAATTCGCGATGAACGAATTCGTTCGTCACGCTAGGCGAGGTATCGCCCTCCTGGCAAGCGGCCGTTCGGCAGGGGTTTCGACGAACCTCAGACCGCCAGATAACCGCCGTCGACGACGAGCGTCGTACCGGTGACGTAGGTGGCCATGGGGGAACAGAGGAAGACGACGGGACCGACCAGCTCCTCCGGCTCGCCGAACCGGGCCATGGGGATGCGGGCGAGGAAGCGGGCCGCGCGGGCAGGATCGCTGCGCGTTGCGACCGTCATCTCCGTGGCGATGGTGCCGGGGGCGATGGCATTGACCCGGACGCCGCTCGGCGCGAGTTCCTGCGCCAGGTTCTGCGTCAGCATCTTCAGCGCGGCCTTGGAGGTGGAATAGCCGAGGGACGTCGCGGTGGAGACGAAGGCGGCGATGGAGGCGATGTTGACGATGCAGCCGCGCGTCCGCTTGAGCGCGGGCAGCACGGCCATGGTGACGTTGAGCGCGCCGTCGAGATTGACCTTCATCACCGCGTCCCAGGCCTCGAAGAGGGTCGGATCATCGATCCCGTGTCGCGGGCAGATACCGGCGCCGTTGACGAGGATGGAGACGTCGCCGGTCTTCTCCATCACCTTCGCCAGGATGGCTGCGGAACCCGGACGATCGGTGACATCGAGCGTGGCCGATTCGGCCCGGCCCCCCGCGCGCGCCACGGCCTCGGCCGTCGCCTCGCAGGCTTCCGCCGATCTGTCCGTGGCGATGACGACTGCCCCCTCGCGCGCGAGACCCAGGCAGAGCGCACGCCCGATGCCGCCACCGGCCCCCGTCACCAGCGCCACACGATCCTGAAGCATCATCTCGGTCTCCCTGTCGTCTGCGGGTCTTCAGGGCGCCCGATATCCCAGATCGGAGGACAGCTTGCCGGTGAAGGCCAGCATGGCTTCCGCGTGCTTGCTGCCGTGCCCGGTATCGAGCATGCCTGCGGCGGCGATCAGGGTCACGACGCACTGCAGCTGGCCAGTATAGTCCCGCACGGGCGCCGCGATGGCGTTCACCCCCGGCACCGGCTGTCCCTCGATCGGGGCGAAGCCGTGCCGGTGGATGAAGGCGGTATGTTTCTTCAGTTCCGCCAGGGTGGTCACCTGGCCGATCCTCTGCGTCGCGCGGTCGGTGCGCTCTGCGGCCACGCGTTCGGCGATCAGGCTGTCCGGCAGATGGGCTGCGAAGACGCGGCCCGTCGCCGTGCCCGTGATGGAGAAGACCGTCCCGGCGCGGACGTTGACATGGAGCTGGTGCGGCCCCTCCTGCACCTGGATGATGGTGGGACCATAGGTGCCCCAGACCGACAGCGCGATCATCGCGGCCTGTTCGTTCGAAAAGCCGACGATGGCGCTGCTCGCCATGCGCAGCGGTTCGTGGGTGCGAAGCCTGACCAGACCGAGGCTGAGCGCCATGGGCCCGAGACGGTAGAGGCCTGAGCCGTCCTCCTGCTCGACCAGGCCTGCGCTCTTGAACGACACCAGATAGGCATGCGCCTGGGCCGCCGTCATGCCCGCATGTTCGGCGAGGTCGCGCAACATGGACGGGCGTCCGATCGTGACGAAAGCGTCGAGAATCCTGCTCCCGGTTTCGATTGCCCCGATGCCCCGCTGCCGTTTCGTCAGCACTGAAATCCATCTCCACCCGTCGTCGACGCCCGCTTTCCGTCGGCCGAGCCCGTGGCAGCGCGGATCGTCTCGTTGTTCTCTTCATCGGGGAACACGCAAGCCAAGCGAGTTTGCTGCTCCTTTGGCGTGCATGGTCGGCGCGGACGTGGCGACCACGGTCCGGATAATTTCAGACAGTGGTCTTGCTTGGTAGCCCCGAGTTGACGCGGGCGCGGGACCTCGTGTTCTCGTCCGGCCATGGCCGGGACGAACTGCACCGTCGTTCGATCACGACGGCCGCGACGGGCGCCATCTGCGGGCATGCCTTGACGGCCACGTGGCGGCCGGCGGGGCGGCCGCGCACCTGACGGGTGCTGTGGCGCCGGGATGACGATGCCCAGATTGGCCTGCCCGGCGAGGTGTTGGCAGGCGCGGCGGTCGTCGGTTCTGGAGCTGGACGGCACGACCCGCGAGTGTTCAGCCCGCTGGTCGCGGGGCGAGAAGCTCCTGGTGCAGCCAGTCCGAGAACTGCCGCAGCGTCCTGCGGGGCTGGGCGTGGCGCGGATGAACGAGGTAGTGCCCGACATAGCGCACCGGCACGCTGCGCCCTGCCAGCGGGGCGACCAGCCGGCCGGAAGCGAGCTCGGCCTCCACAAGTCGCGTCGATTCCAGCGCCACGCCGAGGCCCTGCGTGGCCGCGAGGATTGCCAGGAAGCTGCGGTCGAATCGACTGCCGATCCGGGGGGCGGTCGACAGCCCTTGCGCGGCGAACCAGTCTGGCCACTGGAACTGTTTCGTGTCGCTCTGGATGAGCGGCAGGCCGACAAGGTCGCGCGGTTCTCTCAGGGCGGCGCCCAAGGCCGGGCTGCAGACCGGCGTGATGGTCTCCTCGCCGAGCGGCGTCACCACCAGCCCCTCCGTCCGAGGCGGGCCATAGACGATGTCGGCGTCGAACTCGTCGGCAGTGAACCGCGTGTAGTCAGTGCCGGCGGCGAGGCGCACGTCGATGCCGGGATGGGCGGCGAGGAAGGCGGGCAGCCGGGGCGTCAGCCACTGGGCGGCAAAGCTCGGCGCGCAGTGTAGCCGTAGCAGGGTCGGCGCGCGGGCGGACACGGCGTCCATCCCTCGGCGCAGGTCGTCGAAGGCGCGGCCCACATGGCGCATCAGCACCTCGCCCTCATAGGTGAGCCGGACGCTTCGCGCAGAGCGCTCGAACAGTGCCACACCCAGTGCTTCCTCGAGCTTGCGGACACCGTGGCTCACGGCACTGGGGGTCAGTCCGAGCTGGGATGAGGCGGTGCGGAAGGAGCCGGTTCGCGCCGCGGCCTCGAACACCTTGAGCTGCGTGACCGGGACATTCAGCATGAACAGGTGAACCAGATTCACAAGAGGGCGCATTTTTTGCGTTTGTCGGATTACCGCTCGCATGCGACGACTTCGTCAACGAAAAGACCGCCGCGAGGAAACCTCATGCTGCTGAAGGGCAAGACCGCTGTCATCTCGGGCGGTGCCGGCCGTCGCGGGATCGGCTTTGCCACGGCCAGGCTCTTCGTCGAGCATGGCGCCCGCGTGGCCATCCTCGACATCGACGGAAAGGCTGCTGCCGAGGCCGCCGCGGGGCTTGGCCGGGGCCATGTCGGCCTGGCCTGCGATGTCGCGGATGCGAAAGCCTGCAAGTCCGCTGCCGATGAGGTGATTTCAGCTTTCGGCCACGTCGACATCCTCCTCAACAATGCCGGAATCACCCAGCCGGTGAAGACGATGGAGATTACCGAGGCCGACTGGCACCGGATTCTCGCGGTCAACACCAGCGGCGTTCTGTTCCTCAGCCAGGCCTTCATCCCCCACATGCGCTCGCGCAAGGCGGGGTCCATCGCCTGCATGTCCTCCGTGTCGGCCCAGCGCGGCGGCGGCATCTTCGGCGGGCCGCACTATTCGGCGGCCAAGGCGGGCGTCCTCGGCCTCGCCAAGGCGATGGCCCGCGAGCTCGGTCCCGACGGGATCCGCGTCAATTGCGTCGCCCCCGGCCTCATCCAGACCGACATCACCGGCGACAAGCTGACCCCCGCCATGAAGGCGGAGATCGCCGCCGGCATCCCGCTCGGCCGCCTGGGCGAGGCGCGGGACGTCGCCGGTGCCTACCTGTTCTTGGCTTCCGATCTCTCCGCCTACATCACCGGCGCGGTCATCGACGTGAACGGCGGCATGCTGATCCACTGATGGCGGAGCATAGCCCCTCCCGCACTCCCACCCGGAGCGTCCCGTGACAGCCTCACCCGGCCACAACAAGGAACTGGCGGAACGCGCCTATCGCATCCGCCGCAACGCCGTGCTGATGGGAGAGGTCCAGGGCCAGGGCTACATCGCCCAGGCCCTCGACATCGCCGATGTGCTCGCCGTCGCCTATTTCCACGCCATGCGCTACCGGCCCGAGGATCCGGCCTGGGAGGGGCGAGACCGTTTCCTCCTCTCCAACGGCCATTACGCGATTGCGCTCTATGCCGCGCTCATCGAAGCAGGGATCATCCCGGCGGAGGAGCTGGAGACCTATGGCAGCGACGAGAGCCGCCTGCCCATGTCGGGCATGGCCGCCTATACGCCGGGCATGGAGATGTCCGGCGGCTCGCTCGGCCTCGGCCTGACCATTGCGGTGGGCATGGCCATGGGGCTGAAGCGCAAGGCCTCGGACCGCCGCGTCTACGTGCTCTTTTCCGATGGCGAACTCGACGAAGGGTCGGTCTGGGAGGCCATCATGGCCGCCGCCCACCACAGGCTCGACAACATCATCGCCATCGTCGACGTGAACAACCAGCAGGCCGACGGCCCCTCCACGCAAGTCATGGGGTTCGAGCCCCTGGTAGACCGTCTCCAGGCCTTCGGCTGGTACACCCAGCGCGTCGACGGCAACGACCTCGACGCGGTGGTGAAGGCCTTCGATGCCGCCCGCGACCATCGCGAGCCGAAGCCGCGGATGATCATCGCCGACACGCTCATGGGCAAGGGCGTGCCCTTCCTGGAGGCGCGCGAGAAGAACCACTTCATCCGTGTCGAGGCGCATGAGTGGAAGCTCGCGCTCGACGCGCTCGATGCCGGGAGGCTCGGATGACCAAACCCGTCTCGACAACGTCCGCCAAGCCGCGGCTCACCACGTCCGCCATGATCGCCTCGATCGCGGGGGAGGGACAGCGCACCAGGCCTGCCCCCTTCGGCCATGCCCTGGTGGCGGCTGCCAGGGATCGGCCGGAGATAGTCGGCCTTACCGCCGATCTCGGCAAGTACACCGACCTCCACATCTTCTCGCAGGCCTATCCTGACCGCTTCTACCAGATGGGCATGGCCGAGCAGGTGATGTTCGGCGCAGCCTCGGGCCTCGCCGCTGAGGGCTTCACACCCTTCGCCACGACCTATGCGGTCTTCGCCTCGCGGCGGGCCTACGACTTCATCCACCAGACGATCGCGGAGGAAGACCGCAACGTGAAGATCGTCTGCGCCCTTCCGGGCCTCACGTCCGGGTACGGCCCGAGCCACCAGGCGACCGAGGATCTGGCGCTGATGCGCGCCATCCCCGGCATGACCGTGATCGACCCCTGCGACGCCCAAGAGATCGAGCAGGCCGTGCCGGCCATAGCGGACCATCGTGGGCCGGTCTACATGCGGCTGCTGCGCGGCCAGGTTCCCGTGGTCCTCGACGAGTACGGCTACCGGTTCGAAATCGGCAAGGCCAAGGTCATCCGCGACGGCACCGACGTGCTGGTCATCTCTTCCGGCCTGCTCACCATGCGGACGCTGGAAGCCGCCGCGAAGCTCGCGGCCGACAAGGTCAGTGTCGCCGTGCTGCACGTGCCCACAATCAAGCCGCTCGACACGGAAACAATCCTCGCCGAGGCCGGCAAGACCGGCCGCCTCGTCGTCGTGGCGGAGAACCACACCGTCGTCGGCGGGCTCGGCGAGGCGGTGGCCAGCCTGCTGATGCGCAAGGGGCTGAGCCCGCGCTTCCGGCAGATCGGCCTTCCCGACGAATTCCTCGCGGCCGGCGCCCTGCCGACCCTGCATGACCGCTACGGCATATCGACGGAGGCCATCTGCTCCAGCATCAAGGGGTGGCTCGCGGGCTGAGCCGGCGGCCGGGGCGAGCCTTCCTGCCTTGCGGGTCGGCGGAACCGCGATTCAGTCCCCGAGCGATGGAGGGGGCAACTCCTTCCAAGCGCCGGCATTCCCGGCATCGGACAGATGCCGGGCCTTGCACATGGCCTGTTGGACTCACGCAGATCCGTCGGACGCTGCGATCACGCGCCCGATGCGGTAGCCGAAAGTGAGGGCAGGTCCAAGAGTAATGCCTGCACCCGGGTAATGGCCCCCCATGATCGAGGCCATGTCACTTCCACAACAATAAAGTCCCACGATCGCCTCGCCGCCGACGTCGAGGACGCGCCCGTCCGGGTCTGTCAGCAGGCCCGAGGCGGTGCCGATATCGCCGGGATAGACGCGGACGGCATAGAAGGGCGGCTCGGCAATCGCACCAAGGCATGGGTTTCCCGCGATGGCGGGGTCGCCGTAGTAGCGGTTGTATTCGGAAGAGCCCTTGCCGAAACCAGCATCGACCCCGTCCCTCGCCGCCCTGTTCATGTCGGCGATAGATGCCTCGAGCGCATCTGCCGGAACGCCGATGCGGCTCGCCAGTTCGGCAACCGAAACGGCCTCCACCAGGTATCCGTCGCGGATCAGGTGGGAGCGGGGCCGCCCACCGGGAAGGGCGAGCCCAAGTCCCCAGCGGTCGACGAACGAACGGTCGGCGACAAGAAAGGCGGGAACGGTCGGAACGGTCTCGTGCGAGCGCAGCATGGCGCGGACGAACTCATGGTAGGACGTACCTTCGTTGACGAAGCGACGTCCGGCGCCGTTGACCGCGACGAGGCCGGGCTTCGCCCGGTCCCAGATCAGGTGCGGAAAGCGCACCTGCGTTCCGTCGGCTTTGGTCCAGACCGAAACGGGCGCCCAGAAGGCGTGATCGGCCGGCGCTTCCAGGAAGGCGGCGCCGGCGGCCTCGGCGATGCGGATGCCGTCGCCGGCATTGCCGGGCGGCGACATCGACCACTGACGCCCGGCCTCCACGCCCGGGACGGACCGTCGCGCGGCGTCCCACGGGAAACCGCCGGTGGCCACCACAACGCCCAGCCGGGCGGCGACCGTGCGCTCGCGGCCCTCATGGCGGATCGTTACGCCCGTCACCTGATCCTTGCTCCGAACGAGGCCGACGAGCGGCGTCGACGTCGCGATGGCGATCCCGCGATCGAGCGCGCTCCTCAGGAGTCGGCCCGCCAGTGCGTTCCCGAGCAGCAGCCGGGTGCCGCGGTGCCATCCGCGGAGCCGATCCGAGCCGTAACGCGCGATGAGTTTCATGCCGTGACGCCAGGAGGCGAAGGATCGCGTCACCTTCAGCAGGTGATTGACGTCGGTGACGTTGACCATCATCCCGCCCAGCACGGTGAAAGTCGCCAGCGGATCCTTGAGAAGGCGGAAGTCGTCGCCGAGTTCGCGGCCGTCGAAGGGCAGGGGGTCGATCGGCCGGCCCGCGCGCCCGGCGCCGGGCAGTTCGGGATAGTAGTCCGGCGAATAGGCCCGGGCGGCGAACTTCACCTGGGTGTGCCGATCGAAATAGGCGATGGCTTCCGGCCCGCTGGCCAGAAAGGCATGCATCATGTCGGGGCGCAGCGCATTGCCGAGAACCGAACCGAGATAGGTCATCACCGCTTCGTTGGAATCCTCGATGCCCATGGCCACGGCCAGTGGATTGTTGGGGATCCATACCGCGCCGCCGGAAATCGCCGTGGAACCGCCTACGCGATCCTCCTTCTCGACCACGAGGACCGACAGGCCCTCGATGGAGCAGGTCAATGCCGCCGCCATGCCGCCGGCACCGGAACCGGCGACGATGACGTCGTAGGTATCCCCGATGGCCGTCATGTGCCGGGCTCCCGCGGAAATCCGGCCATGTCCCAGCCGCCATCCACCTTGAGAAGTTCACCGGTGACGAAACCGGCTTCGTCCGAACAGAGGAACAGGGCGGCGGCGGCCACATCCGCCGGCTGGCCCACCCGCTGCAGTGGCGTCTGGTCGATGGCAATGCGGCGGCGCCACGCCTGAGTGCGGATCCGCTCGGTGGTCAGGGGCGTCTCGATGAGGCCGGGTGCCAGTGCGTTGACGCGGATCCCGAAGGGACCGTAATCGGTCGCCAGTTGCCGGGTAAACGACGCCACGGCCCCCTTGCTGGCCGAATAGCCGGCACTGTTCGATGCGCCCATGACCGCATAGACCGACGCGAGATTGAGAATGGCTCCGCGGCGCCGCGGCTTCATCTCCTCCACGGCGAAACGGGAGAGGCGGAACAGGCCGACCACGTTGACCTCGAGGTACCGCCTCAGGTCGTCGTCGCTCGTGTCTTCGACATGACCGCCGCCGCCGATGCCGGCATTGTTCACCAGGATGTCGAGCGGGCTCAGTGTTTGGAGCGCCGCCCGCAAGCGGCCGGGCAATTGTGGATCGGTGACGTCTCCCTGGAGGACATGGACCGTCCTGTCCGCCTGGCCGGCCGTTTCGGCGAGTCCTTCGGAATTGCGGTCCACGGCAATGACGCGGGCGCCCTCGCGCGCGAAGGCGAGCGTGATCGCCCGCCCGATTCCGGATCCCGCCCCGGTGACGATCGCGACCTTGTCGGCCAGCCTGTCGGCCATGTTCTCTCGCTGCGTTTGGAGGTGGTGTCGCGCGGCTCAGCCGATGAAGCCGCCGAGTGTCCGGCCGCCGTCGACGAGGAGGATCTGGCCGGTCACGAAGGCGAGCCGGGGTGATGCCAGAAAGGCGATGGCGTCGGCCACGTCTTCGGCGCGGCCGAGAATGCCGAGCGGTTGCTGGGCGGCGAGGGCCCCGCGGTCGGTGTCGGAGCGCGCCTTGAGCATGTCGGTGTCGATGACGCCGGGTGCGACCGCGTTCACGAGGATGCCCTTGCCGGCCAGTTCCAGCGCCATGGCACGCGTCAGTCCCACCACCGCGGCCTTGGAGGCGACATAGTGGGCGTAGTGGCTCGCGCCAAGATAGGCACGGGAGGCGAGGTTGACGATGCGCGCCCCGCGCGGGGCCCTGGCCGCGACCGCCCGTGACAGTTCGAAGAGCGGGATGACGTTGACCTCGGCCATCCGCCGGAAGTCGTCCGCGGTCAGGTCGGCAAAGGGCCGGACGTCGAAAATGCCGGCATTGTTGACGAGCGCGTCGACCGGACCGGCCTCCTCGGCGAGCGCCAGCAGCGCGGCACGGTCGGCCAGGTCGACGCCGCGGCTTTCGGCGGCTCCCCCGCCGGCGCGGATTTCAGCGGCGGTCTCGGCTGCCCGTTCAGCATGAATGTCGGCGACGATGACGAAGAACCCATCGGCGGCAAGCCTCAGCGCAGTTGCCTTGCCGATGCCGCCGGCGGCTCCGGTGCCGATCGCCTTCATGGCTGCAAGCTCCTTGGAA
>JAEZGJ010000125.1 GCA_023416965.1 Pseudomonadota bacterium
AACTGGAACTGTTCAGGGGCGTGGGGCCGCAGAACGAGGCGCGGCTGCATGCGCTCGGCGTCTACCACTTCGACCAGATCGCGGCGTGGACGCCGAAGGAGGCGCAATGGGTGGGCGGCTATCTCGCCTTTCCCGGCCGCATCGAGCGCGAGGACTGGATCGGCCAGGCCCGGATCTTGGCGGCGGGCGGGACCACCGCCCATGCCGATCGCGTCAGGAGCGGCGACATTCCCAGCACCCCCGACGGCAGGCCCCCGGCCGGTTGAACGAGGGGAGGCGTCCGCCGGCCGTCGTCAGATGAGGTAGTGGACGCCGGCGACGATGATGAGCGTCCAGACGACGAAATTGGCGGTGATGGTGGCCAGAACGGCCTGGGACGGCGACATGGGCGACCTCATCGAACATCTGCTGTCGTGACGGGAACGAGCCCCTGCACCGTCCTTCTCACGGGGCGGACCGGGGCGTCGACGACATGATGAAGGCAAGGTTAACGGTCTGTCCCGCCGCGGGGCCGGGGATCAGACGCTGCCCACCGTCTTCAGGCGCACGCGCGGATGGATCTCCGCCTGGCTGAGGACCGGCGTCTGGGCGCGGAAGCGCTCGACGATGGACCGCACGAAGGGCCGGATGCCCGGGCTGGTGAGCAGGACCGGCGCCTCGCCCATGCGGGCTGCGTCCTCGAAGGAATCGCGCACCAGCATGATGAACTCGGAAAGCTTTGACGGCTGCATGGCGAGCTGGCGGTCGTCGCCCTGGCCGACGATCGAATCGGCGAAGGCCTGCTCCCAGACGGGCGAGAGGGCGATGAGGGCGAGGCCGCCGTCGTAGCCGGCATATTGGGCGCAGAGCTGGCGGGCGAGGCGGGAGCGCACGTGCTCGGCGATCTGGGCCGGGGAGCGGGTGAAGGCGACCGCCTCGGCGATTCCCTCGAGGATGGTCGGCAGGTCGCGGATCGAGACACGCTCGGCGAGCAGGGTCTGGAGCACGCGCTGGATGCCGGAAATGGTGATCTGGCCGGGAACGAGGTCCTTGATGAGATCCGCCTGGTCCTTGGGCATCTCCTTGATGAGCTTCTGCACCTCGGAATAGCTGAGCAGGTCGGAGACGTTGGCCTTGAGGATCTCGGTGAGGTGGGTGGAAAGCACGGTCGCGGCGTCGACGACGGTGTAGCCGCGCACGCTCGCCTCTTCCTTCAGCGCCGCATCGACCCAGGTCGCCGGCAGGCCGAAGGTCGGCTCGGTGGTATGGACGCCGGGCAGGTCGACCTGGCCACCGGCGGGGTCCATGACCATGTACTGCATCGGCCAGATCTGGCCCTGGCCGGCATCAACCTCCTTGACTCGGATGATGTACTGGTTCGGCGGGAGCTGCACGTTGTCGAGGATGCGCACCGAGGGCATGACGAAGCCCATGTCGACGGCGAGCTGGCGGCGCAGGGCCTTGATCTGGTCCGTGAGCCTGTCGGAGCCGCCCTCGGACTGGACGAGCGGCAGGAGGCCGTAGCCGAGCTCGATCTTGAGGTCGTCGATCTTGAGGACGGCGGAGATCGGCTCCTCGGCGGGCGGCGCGGCGGCGGCCGCCACCTCGGCCGCCTCGGCGCTGTCGGAGGCGCGGGCGATGCGCTTGGATTCCTCGCCGAGCGTATAGGCGGCCCAGCCGGCGAGAGCGGCGAGGCCGGCGAAGGGCAGGAAGGGAATGCCCGGCAGCAGGGCCATGGCACCCATGACGCCGGCCGAGAGGCCGAGGGCCTTCGGATAGCCGGTGAGCTGCTTCATCACCGCCTGGTCGGCCGAGCCGGTGACGCCCGCCTTGGAGACGAGGAGGCCCGCGGCGGTCGAGATGATGAGCGCCGGGATCTGGCTGACGAGGCCGTCGCCGACGGTGAGGATGGTGTAGGTGCGCGCCGCCTCCAGGAAGGGCATGCCCTGCTGGGCGACGCCGATGATGAGGCCGGCGATGACGTTGATGAAGGTGATGAGCAGGCCGGCGATGGCATCGCCCTTCACGAATTTCGAGGCGCCGTCCATGGCGCCGTAGAAGGCGCTCTCGTCCTCCAGGTCCTTGCGGCGGGTCTTGGCGGTCTTCTCGTCGATGAGGCCGGCCGAGAGATCGGCATCGATCGCCATCTGCTTGCCGGGCATGGCGTCGAGGGAGAAGCGCGCCGCGACCTCGGCGATGCGTCCCGAGCCCTTGGTGATGACGATGAAGTTCACGATCACCAGGATGGCAAAGACGATGATGCCGATCACGAAGGATCCGCCCATCACGAAGTTGCCGAAGGCCTCGATGACGTGTCCGGCGGCGGCAGTGCCCTCGTGCCCATAGGACAGGATGAGGCGGGTGGAGGCGAGGTTGAGCGACAGGCGCAGCATCGTGGCGATGAGCAGCACCGTCGGGAAAGAGGAGAACTCCAGCGGCTTGTGGATGAAGAGGGCGGTCATGAGGATCATGACCGAGGAGATGATCGACACCGCCAGCATCAGGTCGAGGACGATGGCCGGCAGGGGGAAGATCAGGATGATGAGGATGCCGATGACGCCGGCAGCCATCCACAGGTCGGGACGGCGCAGCCAATCGGCCATCTGCCCGAGGGAGACGCCGCTTGCCGTCGCTCTCTGTCGTTCGGCTGCCGCCGCGTCGCTCATGCAATGTCCCCGGCCGCAGGCGCGCGCGGCCCGCGTTGACGTTCCTGGGCAAGAATTGCCGGGTGGATGGTTAACGGCTGGTTACCGCCGCGCCCCGCAGCGGGCGCTTGTCGCAGGAGCCGCGGGATGCGAAAGCTTCACGCCCGCGACCGAGCCTCGATGGAGCCCGCAAATGGCCGATTTCCGCCTGTCCGGCGCCGGCGGCACGCCCGGCGGCCTGATCACCTTCTTCGTCGGCCTCGGCATGACGATCGCGGGGGCCTATCTGCTGACCAGCCAGGTCTCGGTCCAGGGCGGCTCCTGGACGCTCGGCGGCTATTCGGCCTTCGGCCTGTCGCTCGTGCCCATCCTCTTCGGCATCGGCATGCTGTTCTTCGACGGCTCGTCGCGGCTCGGCCTGCTGCTGCTCTTCGCCGGCATCGTCATCATTGCCGCGGGCATCCTCGTTAACCTCTCCATCTATTTCGTGCCGACGAGCCTGTTCAACACGCTCATGATGCTCGGCCTGACGGCAGGCGGAATCGGCCTCGTCCTGCGCTCTCTGCGCTAAAAGCGACGGGTCGCCCCAAAACGCCCGGCCGCGTTAACCATCCAGTAACCACCCACCCGGCAAATCTTGCCCAGCGACCGGCGCCACGCCGCGTCGCGCAGGACCTGACGGGCTGGTGGCGTCTTGAACGGCATTCTGGAGTTCATGAAGAAACTGGGGGCGCCCCGCCTCGCGGCGATGGGAGCGGTGTCGCTCGGCCTCGTCGGCTTCTTCGTCTACATCATCCTCCGGATGAGCCAGCCGCAGATGGCGCTGCTCTTCTCGGACCTGACGCTGGAGGATTCCGCGCAGATCGTGAAGGAGCTGGAGCGCCGGCAGGTGAAGTTCCAGCTGCGCAGTGACGGCGCCCAGGTCTTCGTGCCTCAGGAACAGGTGGCCCGCGTGCGCCTGCAGCTCGCCGAAAGCGGCATGCCGCGCGGCGGCGGCGTCGGCTACGAGATCTTCGACAAGGGCGACGCGCTCTCCTCCACCTCCTTCGTCCAGAACATGAACCAGCTGAGGGCGCTGGAGGGCGAGCTCGCCCGCACCATCCGCGGCATCGAGCGGGTGCAGTCGGCGCGCGTCCACCTGGTCCTGCCGGAGCGGGCGCTGTTCTCGCGCGAGCGCACCGAGCCCTCGGCCTCCATCGTGCTCAGGGTCCGCGGCGGGCTTGAGCCGCAGCAGATCCGCGCGGTGCGCCACCTCGTCGCCTCGGCGGTGAGGGGCCTGTCGCCGCAGCGCATCTCGATCGTCGACGAGGGCGGCCGGCTGCTCGCCGACGGGGCCGGCGATGCCTCGGGCATGATGGGTTCCACCGTCGACGAGCGGAAGGCCGGTCAGGAGCGCCGGCTGCGCGAGCAGGTGGAGAGCATCATCGCCTCGGTGGTGGGACCGGGCCGTGCCCGCGTCCAGGTGGCGGCGGACATGGATTTCAACCGCGTCACGCAGACCTCCGACGATTTCGACCCGGAGCGCCGCGTCGTCCGCTCGACCCAGACCCGCGAGGAGCAGTCCAGCTCCAACGAGGGCCGCGGCGACGGGCAGGTGACGGTCGGCAACGAGCTGCCCGGCGCCAACCAGACCGGCGCCGGTGCCAACGCCTCCCGCGAGGCCAGCCGCAAGACCGAGGAAACGGTCAATTACGAGATCGCCCGCACGCAGCGCACCGAGGTGATCGAGGGCGGCCGCATCAAGCGTGTCTCGGTGGCCGTGCTGGTCGACGGCATCTATGCCCGCGACGCCCAGGGCAACGTCAACTACCAGCCGCGCGCGGCCGAGGAACTGGAGCGGATCGGCGCCCTCGTGCGCTCGGCGATCGGCTTCGACCAGCGCCGCGGCGACCAGGTGGAGATCGTCAACCTGCGCTTCGCCGAGGCGCCGCAGCTCGCCGCCCCCGAGGCCGAGAGGCCGTGGTGGATGGTCTACGAGTTCACCAAGGAGGACATCCGCTACGCCATCGAGCTGGCGGTGCTGCTGCTGGTGTCGCTGCTGGTGATGCTCTTCGTGGTGCGGCCGCTGCTGCGCCGCATCATGACGCCGGACGAAGCGCCGGCTGCGGCGCTGCCGGCCGGCTCGGGCGGATCGGGCACCTCATCCGACTCCGTCCCGGGCGGCGAGCAGGGCGAGCGCTCCGACGGCACCGCCGTGGTCAAGGCGCCGCCGCTGGCGCCGGGCCTCGAGAGCGCCACGATGAAGATGATCGAGATGGCCCAGATCAAGGGCGAGGTGCACCAGGCCTCGCTCGCCAAGGTGGGCGAACTGGTCGAGAAGAACCCGCACGAGACCGTCTCGATCATCCGCCAGTGGCTGAACGACGGTGAACCGAAATGACGATGGCGCAGATCGAACGCGAGGCGGAATTCGGCAAGGCCCTGGCGGCCCTGTCCGCCGACGGCCGCGTCAACACCCTCGCCGCCAGGGGACTGACCGGGCAGCAGCGCGCCGCCATCCTGATGCTGACACTCGGCGACAAGGTGTCTGCACGCATCTGGAAGCTGCTCGACGACGAGGAGATCCGCGTCCTGTCCATCGCCATGTCGCAGCTCGGCACGGTCGAGCCGGAGGTGGTGGAGAGCCTGATGCTGGAATTCGTCGGCCGGCTGTCTGCCGCCGGCGGCCTGATGGGCAATTTCGACGCCACGGAGCGGCTCTTGTCGCAGTTCATGCCCTCCGACCGGGTCGCCATCCTGATGGAGGAAATCCGCGGTCCTGCCGGCCGCAACATGTGGGAGAAGCTCTCCAACGTGCAGGAGCAGGTGCTCGCCAACTACCTGAAGAACGAATATCCGCAGACGGTCGCCGTCGTCCTGTCCAAGATCAAGCCGGAACATGCCGGCCGCGTGCTCGCCATCCTCCCGGAGGAGTTCGCCCTCGACGTCGTCGGCCGCATGCTGAAGATGGAAGCGATCCAGAAGGACGTGCTGGAGCGCATCGAGCAGACGCTGCGCACCGAGTTCATGTCGAACCTCTCCCAGACCTCGCGGCGCGACAGCCACGAGGCCATGGCGGAAATCTTCAACTCCTTCGACCGCCAGACCGAGACGCGCTTCATCACAGCCCTGGAGGAGCAGAATCGCGACTCCGCCGAGCGCATCAAGAGCCTGATGTTCACCTTCGACGACCTCGCCAAGCTCGACGCCGGCTCGGCGCAGACGCTGGTCCGCCAGGTCGACAAGGACAAGCTCGCCATCGCGCTCAAGGGCGCCAGCCAGACCATGCGCGACTTCTTCCTGGCGCAGATGTCCACCCGCGCCGCCAAGATGCTGCAGGACGACATGCAGGCGCTCGGCCCGATGCGCCTGAAGGACGTGGACGAGGCGCAGGGCGTGCTCGTCAACCTCGCCAAGGATCTCGCCGCCAAGGGCGAGATCATGATCTCCAAGAACCGCGCCGACGACGAACTGGTCTTCTGAGGACATGCACGTGGCGGCACCGGTCAAATATCTCTTCGAGACGGAATTCGGGCAGGAGGCGAAACGCGCCGCCGAGCCGCGGATCACCATCGCCGAGCACCAGCAGCTCCTGGCCCAGGCGCGCCAGGAGGGCCATGCCGCCGGCTTCGCCGCCGGCGAGGCCAAGGCCATGGCCGCGATCGAGCGGCAGCGCGCACTCGCCCTCGGCCAGCTCGGCGA
>JAEZGJ010000161.1 GCA_023416965.1 Pseudomonadota bacterium
CCACCAGGCGATGATCCCGGCCGCCGCGGCCCAGACAACGGCATAGCGCAAGGTACGGGCGAGGCCGGTGATCAGCGCGGTGGGAAGGGCCGGATAGCGCGCCATGCCGGCGACGAGGGTGACGGGATCGCCGATCACCGGCATCCAGCACAGGAGCAAAGTCGCCCAGCCCCAGCGGGTGAAGAGCCGCGTGGCGCGGGCGAAGCTCTCCGGCGGCAGGCGGAAGCGCCGCATCCAGGCATGGCCGCGCTCGCTGTCGGCGCCGCGGGCGATCTGGGTGCCGATCCACCAGCTCGTCATGCCGCCCGCCGTGTTGGCGAGGGCGGCGACGAGGAACAGCGCCAGCGGGTCGGCCGTGCCCGTCGCCAGCAGGGCGACGAAGACGGCCTCCGACCCTCCGGGCAGGAGGGTCGCGGCGGAAAAGGCGGCGAGCGCCATGGTGGTCAGCGTGGCGAGGTCGGCGACCACGGGGCGCTCCGGGTTAACCCTCGCCTCATGCCATGGCAGGGCGTGCTTGCACAGTGGCCCCGGGAGCCGTTTAATACGGGTCCGAAACGAGTTCCCCTGCGTCTTCCGGTTTGCGTTCCCATGGCCGTCGCGTTGCGCCCCTCCCAGGCGATGAAGCTGATGCACGACGTGTCGCTGGCCCTGGTGCGCGACGGCGAGCCCGACCTGTCGTCGCGCCAGCTCGCCATCCTGCTGACCATCTATCTCGAGCCGCCGCCGCACCACGTAAGGGACCTGGCGAAGAAGCTCGGCGTCACCAAGCCCGTGATCACCCGGGCGCTGGACAGCATGGGCAAGCTCGAACTCGTCTCGCGCCGCCGCGACGAAAACGACCGCCGCGACGTCGTCATACAGCGCACGGTGAAGGGCGCCCTCGCCGTCGAGAGGCTCGGCGACCTGGTGGCCCACCATGCCGGGCTGCTGCCGCCCTGAGCCGTTAACCGCCGCCGTGCTAGCCTGATCCCATGACCTTCACCCTGCCTCCCGGCCTCGACCGCCGCCTGACCCCTGCCCGTGCCGACCTCGCCGCCGCCCATCTGAAGGGGCAGGTGGAAAGCGCCCGCTTCGTCGAGGGCCGTCCCATGCGCACCGACCTGCCGCTGGTGCCGCTCGCCCCGTCGCGGCTGATGAACGCGGCGCGGGACAGCGAATTGCTGCTCGGCGAGGAGGTGACCGTCTATGACGAGGATGGCGGCTTCGCCTATGTCCAGTCGGACCGCGACGGCTACGTCGGTTATGCCCTGGCCGGTGCCTTCCGGCCGCGCCGCCGCCCCGCCACGCATCGGGTCGTGGTGGCCCGCACCCATCTCTACCCGGGGCCGAGCATCAAGCTGCCGCCGATCTGGCCGATCCACCGCAACAGCCTGCTGACCATCGAGCGGGAGACGTCCGAGTTCGCCGTCACCGACACCGGCGGCCACGTCATCGCGGCCCACCTCGCCCCTATCGACCGGGTGGAGCCGGATTTCGTCGCCGTGGCGGAGACCTATCTCGGCACGCCCTATCTGTGGGCCGGGCGCACCAGCTTCGGCATCGACTGCTCCGGTCTCGTCCAGACGGCCCTCGAGGCCTGCGGCATCGCCGTGCCGCGCGACACGGACATGCAGGAGAAGGCGGTCGGCGCGCCGGTTCCCTATTCCGGCGACCCGGCGGCGCTCGCCCGCGGCGATCTCGTCTTCTGGAAGGGCCATGTCGGCATCGTGTCCGGGCCGGACGAACTCCTCCACGCCAACGGCCACCACATGATGGTGGTGAAGGAACCGCTGAGCGGGGCCATCGCCCGCATCCGCGACAAGTCCTACGGCGAGGTGACCAGCGTGCGGCGCCTGCAGGCCTAGCCGCAGACCGGCTTGTCGCAGTCGCGCACGGAGGCGACAACCCGCTCCATCGTCGCCCGCCCCGGCCAGCCGATGATGGCTGTGCCGGCGACGAGCCAGGACGGCGTCGCGGCGAGGTTGCTGGCATTGGCGAGACGCACCGCCTGTGCCACGACCTGGCCGGTTTCCCTGCGGTCGGCCAGGTCCTCCACCTTCTTGCGGTCGAGGCCCAGATCCGTTGCCAGTTCCAGGGCGCGGCGTCCGTCG
Organism: Pseudomonadota bacterium; assembly: GCA_023416965.1. Taxonomy (GTDB): domain Bacteria; phylum Pseudomonadota; class Alphaproteobacteria; order Rhizobiales; family Phreatobacteraceae; genus Phreatobacter. The sequence goes on from JAEZGJ010000161.1 coordinate 2,091, forward strand.
AACACGCCGCGGGCCTTCATCGAAGCCTCGTGGAAGGAACGGGCCTTTTCGGCGCCGCCGAGCAGCTTCACGGCATATTCGACCCGCGCCGCCAGGACCGAGGGCAGGCCGAGGCTCGGGGCATTGATCACCGTCACGGCGAGTTCGCGGTCCTGCGCCACCATCCGCTTCACGTCACCGACGGCGGCACGGCAATAGGAGCAGTTCGAATCGATCACCTCGATGAGCGTCAGGTCGGGCTGGCGCGCGCCGAAGGTGACGGCGTTGTCCAGCGCCATGATCTCGGTCTGCAGCTCGATGGGCACGCGGAAGTTCTGGATGGGGCGGCCGGCCTCGTCCTTGAGCGGATACCAGCCCTCCTGGGCAGTGAGCGGCCCCGGGCGGGCGATCCCGGCGAGGGCGACGAGACCGCCGAGGGCGGCGCTGCGGCGGGTGAGGGCCATGCGTTCACTCCCGATGCGAAACGGCCGCACCATCGTGGCGCGGCCGTCTCATGGATAATCAAGCCTGCGTGAGGTCCAGGGCCTCAGGCGGCCTTCACCGTCTCGATGAAGCGCGCGACCTCTCGCTGCAGAAGCTCGCTTTCGCGTGAGAGCGACTGGGCGGAGCTGAGCACCTGGCTCGAGGCCGAGCCCGTTTCGGCGGCCCCGCTGTTGACGCTGGCGATGTTGCTGGCGACCTCCGCCGTGCCCTGGGCGGCTTCCTGGACGTTGCGGGAGATTTCCTGAGTCGCCGCGCCCTGCTCCTCCACCGCCGCGGCGATGGCCGCGGCGATGCCGGCGAGGTGGTCGATGGTCGAGCCGATGTCCTTGATGGCGGCGACCGAGTCCTGCGTCGCCGCCTGCATGGTGGCGATCTGGGCGCCGATCTCCTCGGTCGCCTTCGCCGTCTGGGTGGCGAGCTGCTTCACCTCGGAGGCGACGACCGCGAAACCCTTGCCGGCCTCGCCGGCACGGGCCGCCTCGATGGTGGCGTTGAGCGCGAGAAGGTTGGTCTGTTCGGCGATGGCGGTGATCAGCTTCACCACGTCGCCGATTCGGCCGGCGGCGAGGGAGAGTTCGGCGATGCGCTGGTCGGCCTTCTCGGCCTGCTTCACCGCCTCGCCGGACATGCGGCTCGATTCCTCCACCTGACGGCCGATCTCGCTGACCGAGCTCGCCATCTCCTCCGCGGCGCCGGCCACCGACTGGACGTTGGCGGAGGCCTCGTCGGAGGCGGATGCGACCACGGTGGCGAGGCCCTGGGTGTTCTCGGCGGTCTTCGACAGGCTGGTGGCGGCAGCCTCCAGTTCGGCGGAAGCGCGGGAGACCGTCTGGACGATGCCACCCACCGTGCCCTGGAAGGCGTCGGCGAGCTGCAGCATGGCGGCGCGGCGGTCGGCGGCGCTGCGCGCCTCGATGGCACCCTGCTCGGCCCGCAGCCGCTCGGCTTCGAGCATGTTGTCCTTGAAGGTCTGCATGGCGCTGGCGAGGGCGCCGATCTCGTCCTTGCGGGAGACGAACCGGCTCTCCACCGTCGTGTCGCCGTCGGCGAGGCGCAGCATGGAATCCTTGATCTCGGTCAGCGGCCCGATGACGCGGCGGGTCATCAGGACCAGCGCGCCAATGGCGAAGGCGAGGGCGAGGCCGAGGGCGCCGAGCTGCATGGTGAGGCTGCGGAAGGCGGCGGCGCGGGTGGCGTCCGAATGGGCGCGAGCCGTGTCCAGAGCCGCATCGGCCGCGGTCAGGATGGTGCCGAGCTTCGGCACCGCCATCAGCGACCACTGGTTGGCCGTGAAGGCGGGCTGCTGCTTGGCGATGAGTGCATTCAGCGTGGCGAGGCGCACCTTGGCGAATTCGGGGTCGAGGAAGCCGCTGCGCGCCTGCTGGAGGGCGGTCGCGAAGCTCGGCGGCAGGGCGAGGCTGCCGGCCAGTTGCTCGACGGCGGCCCAGGCGGTCTCCATGCGCGTGGTCAGGACGGCGTAGCCGACCAGCGGGTTCTCGGGCAGCGGCAGGCCGGCGAGGGGGTTGGAGATGAACACCGAGGTGTCACCGGCGGCCTGGCGGGCGATCCAGGCGTTCTGCTTGATCTCCATGAGCTGGTCGACGAAGGAATCGTCGAGCTTGATCAGCTTGGTCAGTTCGCCCGACAGGCGGTCCAGCAGGTTGATGGCGCCGTCGGTGAGGTTGAAATAGTCGTCGGCTATGCCGGCGCGGCGCTGGGCCTTAGGCATGGCCATGGCGCGGGCCGTCTCGGCCTGCATCTCGTCGATGCGCTTGATCGTCTGGTCGAGCTGGGTGACCGCCGCGGCGGCGCCCGGATAGTCGATGGTTCGCAGCGTGGCGAGGGCGGACCGCAGCGCCGGCATCTCGGCCTCGCGGTGGGGCGCGATGGTGCGCGGGACCGTCGGATGAACGTCGTCGAGGATCAGCGCGCGGCGGGAGTTCGACCTGTCGACCCGCAGGTTGTGCAGGGCGGTGAAGAGGTGGGTGGTGGTCTCCACCACCGCCGCGATGCGCGTCGACTTCTGGTACCGCGTCCAGGACTCCCATGCCCCGAGCGACAGCTGCGCGATCAGCGCGACCGCGAAGACGGAGACGACGGCCCTGACGAGGCCGCTGACGGTGAGACGGTTGAGCACGGGTGATCTCCGGAAGTCTTCGCAGGTGCGCGAGCACCATCTCCGACCAGCGTAAAGGAAACCCTAAGCGCGGGCGGACTCGGGCCGAAAATCACTGAAAAATCCGGGTCTTAGTTGACCCTACGGAAGCTTCGCTCAATAGCCGTGGGCGGGATCGACGACATTCACCAGCGGCTTGCCCTCCATATGCGCGGTGATCTGGGCGGCGACATAGGCGGCGATGGCGGGAGGCGAGGAAATTGCCGAATTGTGCGGGGTGACCGTCACGTGTGGATGCGACCAGAGCGGGCTGTCCTCGGGAAGGGGCTCGGTCTGGAAGACGTCGAGGACCGCGGCGCCGAGCCTGCCCGAGTCCAAGGCGGCGAGGATGTCGATTTCGTTCTGCAGGCCTCCGCGGCCGACATTGATCAGGACAGGTCCGCCGATGGCTTCAGCCTTCGGCAGCTTGGCAAAGAGCCTCGCGTCGAGGATGCCGGCTGTGTCCGCGGTCAGCGGCATCATGGCGACGAGGATGTCGGATGCGGCGACAAGGGCATCGAGCCCTTCCGCCCCGTGGTGCATGGTCACGCCCTCGACGGACTTGGGACGGCGGCTCCAGCCGGCGACCTTGAAGCCCATCATCTTCAGCTTGGCGGCGGCGTCCTGGCCGAGCACGCCCATACCGAGCAGGCCGACGCGGATGTCGCTGGCCTGCGGCTGGTCGCGCAGGTCGATCCATTTGCGCTCGCGCTGGAAGCCGTCATAGACGCGCACCCGCCTGAGGGCCATGAGGCAGTGCATGACCACATATTCGGACATGCGGGTGGTGAGGTCGGGATCGACGACGCGCACCACGGGCACGCCCTCGGGAAGCCGCTTGTCCTTGAACAGGTGGTCGACGCCGGCGCCGAGCGAGAAGATGGCGTCGAGGAGCGGCAGGTCGGCAAAGGTGCCCTCGGGCTGCTTCCAGGCCGCGGCATAGCGCACGGCGCGGCGGTCGAAGATCTCGCCGGGCAGCACCACCTGCCAGCCGGGCAGCACGGCCTGGAAACGGGCGCGCCAGGGTTCCGGGTCCCAGGCGCCGATACCGAGAAGCAGGGTATTCACGTCGGCGGTCTCTCATGCGTTGTGGCGGCGAGGTCGAAGGCCGCCGCGAAAAGAGCCTTGGTGTAGTCGTTCTCGGGCGTCTTGAACACGCGTTCAGCGGGACCCTGCTCCACGACCTTGCCACCCTTCATGACGATGATGTCGTCGGCCAGGGCCGAGACCACCTTCAGGTCGTGGGAGATGAAGAGATAGGTGAGGTTGCGCTTCGCCTGGAGATCGCGCAGCAGGTCGACGATCTGCGCCTGGACGATGCGGTCGAGGGCCGAGGTGGGCTCATCGAGGAGTACGAAGGTCGGCTCCAGCACCATGGCGCGGGCAATGGCGATGCGCTGGCGCTGGCCGCCGGAGAATTCGTGCGGATAGCGGTGGCGGCTCTCCGGGTCGATGCCGACATCGACGAGGGCGGCGACGACGCGCGCGTCGCGCGCCTCCGCGTCGAGCCCGGCATGGTGGATGGCCAGGCCCTCGGCGACGATCTCGGCCACCGACATGCGCGGTGACAGGGAGCCGTAGGGGTCCTGGAAGACCACCTGCATGAAGCGGCGGTTCGGCCGCATCGCCTTGAAGCCGAGCCCCTGTATCGGCCGGCCCATGAAGACGATCGGGCCCTCGGAAGCGATGAGGCGGAGGAGCGCGAGGCCGAGCGTCGTCTTTCCCGAGCCCGATTCGCCCACGATGCCGAGGGTATGGCCCTCCCGCACGGCGACGGAGATGCCGTCCACCGCCTTGATGTGCCCGACGGTGCGGCGGAGCAGGCCGCGCTTGACCGGGAACCAGACCCTGAGGTCGTCGGCCTGCATGATGGTGCCGGCCTCGGCGCGGGTGGTGCGCACCCGCCGCTGCGGCTCGGCCGCCATGAGTGCGACGGTGTAGGGGTCCTGCGGCCGCTCGAAAATGTCGGCGACGAGGCCCTGCTCCACGATGTGGCCGCCCTTCATGACGCAGACCCGGTCGGCGATCCGCCGGACGATGCCGAGATCATGGGTGATGAAGAGAATCGCCATGCCGAGTTCGCGCTGCAGGTCCTTCAGCAGGGCGAGGATCTGCGCCTGGACGGTGACGTCCAGCGCCGTGGTCGGCTCGTCGGCGATGAGGAGGTCGGGCTCGTTGGCCAGGGCCATGGCGATCATGACTCGCTGGCGCTGGCCGCCGGAGAGCTGGTGCGGATAGGCGTCGAGGCGCCCCTCCGGGTCGGGGATGCCGACCTTGCCGAGGAGCTCGATGGCGCGGGTCCTGGCGGCCGTCGCCGTCATGCCCCTGTGGAGGATCAGCGTCTCGGCCACCTGCTGCCCGATCGTGTGCAGCGGGTTCAGCGAGGTCATCGGCTCCTGGAAGATGATGGTGACGGCATTGCCGCGCACCCGCCGCATGGCGGCCTCGTCTGCGGCGAGGAGATCCTCGCCCTTGAACAGGATGCGGCCCGAAGGGTGGGAGGCCGCGGGATAGGGCAGGAGCTTCATCACCGACAGGGCGGAGACGGATTTCCCCGAGCCGGATTCCCCGACGATGGCCACCGTCTCGCCGCGGCGGACGTCGAAGGAGATCCGGTTGACGGCGAGCGAGACCTTGCCGCCCTGATGGAAGGCGACGGAGAGATCCTGGACGGAGAGGAGGGGGGTGTCGGCTGTCATGGGATGGCCGTCAGGAAGCGTTGCAGATCAGACGGCATGTCTGGATTGAGATAGCCGAGTTGCGGCACCACAGCGAGACGTGCGTCCGAGGACACGAACCAGTCGCAATCATGGATCGTCGCCGTCGCGAGATGGATCGCGTCCGGCGACTTCAGCGAAGGGTGATGCGCCCTCAGTCCGGCCGCGCGCCTGAGTGTCGGCCTTTCGATCTCGTGGCAGGTCAGCGCGGCGGTTTCGCCCGCGAAGAACCGTTCATAGACGTTCACCAGCGCGTCGTCCCCGTTGCGGAGCGGGTGGACAAGGACCTCGCTCCAGGTCAGCCAACTCGTCCTCGCCGTCAGACGTCCGGTATCGACCATGTCCCACAGGCGTTCATGGGCAACGTTCTGCCCGTGATGGCTCTCCACCAGCCGGATGATGAAATTGGCATCGAGGTAGATACTGATCGCCACTCAGATCGGTCCGCCGTCGCGAATGCGCCGCACGCGCTCCACGGCTTCGTCGGTCGATTGCACGCGCTTGAAGGTGAGCCCGTCAGTCATTGCCCGGATCCGCTGCGAGGCGGTGAGCACCTCCTGCACGATCTCGACCGGGCGCGAGGGATCCAGCCCTTCCCGCAGAGCCGGCGGCAGGTCTGCAACCGAGACGATCTTCCTGACGACCTCGTTCATGGACGACAACCTACCACAGGCTCACGCGAAGGTCTTGCGGGGGTCGAAGGCGTCGCGCACCGCCTCACCGACGAAGATCAGCAGCGAGAGCATGATCGCCAGCGTGCAGAAACCGGTGAGCGCCAGCCAGGGCGCCTGCAGGTTGGACTTGCCCTGCTGCAGCAGCTCGCCCAGCGAGGGCGATCCCACCGGCAGGCCGAAGCCGAGGAAGGCGAGGGCGGTCAGCGTCATGACGGAGCCGGACAGGACGAAGGGCATGAAGGTGATGGTCGCCACCATGGCATTGGGCAGGAGGTGGCGGACCATGATGGTGGAGGAGGCGACGCCGAGGGCGCGGGCGGCGTTGACATATTCGAAGTTGCGGGCGCGCAGGAACTCGGCGCGCACCACGGCCACCAGCGTCACCCAGGAGAAGAGCAGCAGGATGCCCAGCAGGACGAAGAAGCTCGGGGCCAGAACCGAGGAGATGATGAGCAGGAGATAGAGCGAGGGAATGGCGGTCCAGATCTCGATGAAGCGCTGGAACAGGAGATCGGTCCAGCCGCCGAAATAGCCCTGCACGGCGCCGGCGGCGATGCCGACCAGCGAGGAGACGATGGTCAGCGCCAGGCCGAAGAGCACGGAGATGCGGAAGCCGTAGATGACGCGGGCGAGCACGTCGCGCCCCTGGTCGTCGGTGCCGAGCCAGTTCCAGTTGCCGAGCTCGCAATAGCTCGCCCCCTGCGGCCGCTCGCCGCGAGGCTTCGCCTGCGCGGCGGCGCAGTCCGGCAGCCGGTCGCGCTGGGCCCAGGTCGGCGGCGAGGGGAAAGGGGTCACCGGATCCTTCACCGTGGAGGCGTAGTTGTGGCGGACGAGCGGCCAGAGCACGAAGGCCCGCTTCCCATCGAACTGGTCGAGCAGGAAGGGATCCTTGTAGTCTGCCGGCGTCTCGAACTCGCCGCCGAGCTGTTTCTCCGAATAGTTGACAAGGGCCGGGAAGAAGCTCTGCCCCTCCATGCGGATGAAGAGCGGCCGGTCATTGGCGATGAGTTCGGCGAAGAGCGTCACCATGAAGAGGACCAGGAACAGGCGCAGGCTCCACAGGCCCCGCCGGTTGGCGCGGAAATTGGCGAGACGGCGCTGGTTCAGCGGCGACAGGAACGGGCGGGGACGCGCGGCATCCGAGGTGCGAAGGACGGCGGTGTTCATGGCTCAGACCTCCCGCGCCTCGAAGTCGATGCGCGGATCGACCCAGGTGTACATGAGGTCGGAGATGAGATTCACTACGAGGCCGACGAGCGAGAAGATGAAGAGCGTGGCGAAGACCACGGGATAGTCGCGGTTGAGCACGCTCTCGAAGCCGAGGAGGCCGAGCCCGTCGAGGGAGAAGATGGTCTCGATCAGCAGCGATCCGGTGAAGAAGGCGTGGACGAAGGCGCCGGGAAAGCCGGCGATGACGATGAGCATGGCGTTGCGGAAGACGTGGCCGTAGAGCACCTGGCTCTCGTCGAGGCCCTTGGCGCGGGCGGTCATGACGTATTGCTTGCGGATCTCGTCGAGGAACGAGTTCTTGGTCAGCAGGGTCATGGTGGCGAAGGCGCCGAGGGCCATGGCGGTGAGCGGCAGGGCGAGGTGCCAGAGATAGTCCAGCACCTTCTGTCCGGGGCTCAATTCGGCCCAGTTGTCCGACCACAGGCCGCGCAAGGGGAACCAGTCGAGAAAGGAGCCGCCGGCGAAGAGCACGATGAGCAGGATGGCGAAGAGGAAGCCCGGGATGGCGTAGCCGATGATGATGACCGCCGAGGTCCAGACATCGAAGCGCGAGCCGTCCTTCATCGCCTTGCGGATGCCGAGCGGGATGGAGACGAGATAGGTCAGCAGCGTCAGCCAGAGGCCGAGCGAGATGGAGACGGGCAGCTTCTCCCCGATCAGTTGCAGCACCGAGACGTCGCGGAAATAGCTCTTGCCGAAGTCGAAGCGGGCATAGTTCCAGATCATCAGCAGGAAGCGCTCGTGGGCGGGTCTGTCGAAGCCGAACTGCTTCTCGAGCTGGGCGATGAACTGCGGATCGAGCCCCTGGGCGCCGCGATAGGTGCTGTTGGCCGCTTCCGCCGCGGTCGCCTGGGCGGCATCGGCGCCGCCGCCGGAGACTCGCTGCGTCGCCGAGACGTCGTTTCCGGTGAGCTGGGCGATGACGCGCTCCACCGGCCCGCCGGGCGCGAACTGCACCACAAGGAAGGAGATCAGCATGATCCCGAGGATGGTCGGGATCATGAGGAGGATGCGCCGGATGATGTAGCTCAGCATGGCGGCAGACTCGTGTGTGCGGAGTCCGCCGTCAATAGCGGGTGCTGTCGCGGATTGGCCGGCTCACCCCACCGCGATCGTCCCGATGGCCATGGTCACCGCGGCCTGCGTCGGGTCGACCACCGGGATGCCCAGCGCCTCCTCCAGCGGCTTCCTGTGCCGGGCCATGCCGGCGCAGCCCATGACGATAGCGCCGGCGCCGTCGAGCTCCTTGAGCTCGCGACCCACCGTGATCATGCGGTCGAGGGTCTTGTCGCCGGAGGCGGTCTCGGCCACCGACATTTCCAAGGGCCGTTCGCCGGCCAGGCGCTCCATCAGCCCCATCTGGCGGAGATAGCGGATGTGGCGGGGAATGGAGCGCGACTTGATGGCGATGACGCCGAAGCGGTCGGCGCGGGCGAGCGCGGTCAGCACGCCACATTCGGCGATACCGAAGACCGGGCGGCTCGTTCCCTCGCGGGCGACGAAGAGGCCGGGGTCTGAATAGCAGGCGATGATGAAGGCGTCGGCGTCATTGGCCGATTCCACCTTGCGGCGCAGCGGCAGGGTGACGCTCTCGACATGTTCCTGCGTCTCGATGCCGAAAGGACCCTCCGCCAGGGTCTCGCAGACGATCTCAGGCCCGTCCGCGTAGGCCAGCGGCCTCACCGCCTGGCGCAGGCCCTCGGTGACGGCCTCGTTTGAATTGGGGTTGATGACGAGGATACGGGGTCTGCGTGCCATGAGGTTCCGCTTCGGCTCTGGGTCTGTCTATTGTCGGGCCGGAAATTTCTCCCGTCCAGCCGGAGCACGACATGCCTGCCTCGCCCTTCGACCTCGTCATCCGCGGCGGAACCGTGGGGGCGGCGAGCGGATCCTTCACCGCCGATGTCGGCATCCGCGACGGCAAGGTGGCGGCGATCGGCATCGGCCTCGGCGCGGGGGCGCGGGAGATCGATGCGACGGGCAAGCTGGTGCTGCCGGGCGGCATCGACACCCACACCCATATCGAACAGGTCTCGGCCGGCGGCCTTCTCAACGCCGACACGTTCGAGAGCGCCACCACCTCGGCGGCCTTCGGCGGCAACACGTCGGTCATCTCGTTTGCCGCCCAGCACCGCGGCAAGGACCTGCGCAAGGTCGTCGATGACTATGCGGTTCTGGCGAAGCGAGGCTCGCTGATCGACTACGCCTTCCACCTGATCGTGGCGAACCCGGACGAGAAGACCATCACCAGGGACCTGCCGGAACTCATCGGCGAGGGCCACGCCTCGGTGAAGATCTTCATGACCTACGACCTCATCAAGGTCGACGACGAGCCGCTGCTCGACGTGCTCCTGACCGCCCGCGAGAACGGCGCGCTGGTCTGCGTCCATGCCGAGAACCACGGCATGATCTCCTGGATGGGCAAGCGCCTCGTCAAGAAGGGCTATGTGGCGCCGAAGTACCACGCCATCAGCCACCCGCGCGGTTCGGAGTCGGAAGCCTTCACGCGGCTCGTCGCGCTCTCCGAGCTGATCGACCAGCCGATCATGATCTTCCACGTCTCCACCGCGGAAGGCGCGAAGGTGGTGCGCGACGCTCGGGCGCAGGGTCTGAAGGTCTTCGCCGAGACCTGCCCGCAATACCTGTTCATGACCCGTCACGACCTCGACAAGCCGGGCATGGAGGGCGCCAAGTGGATGTGCTCGCCGCCGCCGCGCGAGAAGGAGGACCAGGACGCGCTGTGGCAGGCCCTGGCGCTGGGCGACCTGCAGACCGTGACCTCCGACCACGCGCCCTACCGCTTCGACGAGACCGGCAAGCTCTCGGCCGGCCCGAACGCCAATTTCAAGACCATCGCCAACGGCCTTCCGGGCCTTGAGGTGCGCCTGCCGCTGATGTTCGACGCCATGGTCTCGCAGGGCCGGCCGGAATTTGCGGGACGCGGCCTCGAGGCCTTCGTCGCCCTGACGGCGACGCAGCCGGCATCCATCTACAACCTGCCGGGCAAGGGCCAGATCGCGCCGGGTTATGACGCCGACATCGCCATCTGGGACCCGGAGAAGACCGTCACCATCACCGACGACCTGATGCACGACCTCACCGGCTACACGCCCTTTGCCGGCCGCACGGTGAAGGGCTGGCCGGAGACGGTGCTGGTCCGTGGCCGCGAGGTGGTCTCCAAGGGTACGCTCGCCGGCAAGCCGGGCGAGGGCCGCTGGATGAAGCGCACCGGCGGCTGGGCGGCGGAGCCGACCGGCAAGCTCACCGCGGACATGGACCCGGCGCGGAACTTCGGCGCGAAGGTGTTGTGAGGGCCACGAGCCTCATCGCGTCATGCCCGGGGCGAGCCCGGGCATGACGTGTTGATGGAGCGTCCGATCAACGACGACGGAGGGGGTGTTCCACCCTTGCCGACCCTCTCCCGCACCGCCACATTGGCCGCATGACCCAGAGCACCGACAATCCCTTCTTCCGCCCCTGGACCACGCCCTTCGGCATCGCCCCCTTCGCGGAGATCGCGGTCGACGACTACCGCCCCGCTTTCGAGCGGGCACTGGCTGAGCACCGGGCCGAGGTGGAGGCCATCGCCACCAATCCCGACGCCCCGAACTTCGCCAACACGATCGATGCGCTGGAGACCGGTGGCCATGCCCTCGACAGGCTCTGCGGCGTCTTCTTCAACCTCGCGGGATCGGACGCCACCGAGGCGATCCAGGCGATCCAGCGCGAGATGGCGCCTCTGCTGGCGCAGCATTCCAACGCCATCACCCTCGACGCCCGTCTCTTTTCCCGCGTGCGCGCGCTGTATGAACGGCGGGACCAGCTCGGCCTGACCGGTGAGCAGATGCGGGTGCTGGAGAAGACCTACAAGAATTTCGTGCGCGGCGGCGCGGCGCTCGACGAGGCCGGCAAGGCGCGGATGCGGCAGGTCACCGAGCGCCTCGCCACCCTCGGCACGGCCTTCTCGCAGAACGTGCTGAAGGACGAATCCTCCTGGTCGCTCGATCTCTCGGAGGCGGACGTCGCGGGCCTTCCGGACTTCCTGAAGAGCGCGCTGGCCCAGGCCGCCAAGGACCGCGGGCGCGACGGCTACGTGATGACCCTCGGCCGCTCCATGGTCGAGCCGTTCCTGACCCTGTCGCCGCGGCGCGACCTGCGCGAGACCATCTTCAAGGCCTGGGTCAAGCGTGGGGAGATGGGCGGGGAGACCGACAACCGCGCCATCGTCGCCGAGACGGTGAAGCTCAGGGTCGAGCGGGCGAAGCTCCTCGGCTATCCGACCTTCGCCGCCTTCAAGCTCGACGAGACCATGGCCAAGACGCCGGAGGCGGTGCGCACCCTACTGGAGCGCGTGTGGAACCGCGCCGTGGTGCGGGCCGGCGAGGAGAAGGCCGATCTCGCGGCGGTCGCGCGCGAGGAGGGGATGAACGAGCCGATCCAGCCCTGGGACTGGCGCTTCTATGCCGAGAAGGTGCGGCAGAAGCGCTACGCCATCGACGAGGCGGCGCTGAAGCCCTATTTCCAGCTCGACCGGATGATCGAGGCGGCTTTCGCGGTGGCGACGAAGCTGTTCGGCGTCACCTTCCGCCGCCGCGATGACGTGCCGGTCTATCATCCCGACGTCAGGGCCTATGAGGTGCTGCGCGACGGGCAGCATGTCGGCCTCTTCCTCGGCGACTATTTCGCGCGCCCCACCAAGCGCTCCGGCGCCTGGATGAGCGCCTTCCGCAGCCAGGAGAAGCTGTCCGGCCCGGTGCGGCCGATCATCGTCAACGTGATGAATTTCGCGAAGCCCCCGGAGGGCAAACCGGCGCTGCTCTCCTTCGACGATGCCCGCACCCTGTTCCACGAATTCGGCCACGGGCTGCACGGCCTTCTCTCCGACGTCACCTATCCGCTGCTCTCCGGGACGTCGGTGGCGCGCGACTTCGTCGAGTTCCCCTCCCAGCTCTACGAACATTGGTTGGAACGTCGCGAGGTGCTGTCGGACTTTGCCGTCCATGCCGAGACGGGCGAGGCGATGCCGCAGGCGCTGATCGACAAGCTCATCGCCGCGCGGACCTTCAACCAGGGCTGCGCGACGGTGGAATATGTCTCCTCGGCGCTGGTCGACCTCGCCTTCCACTCGCTGGATACGGTGGCGGACATCGATCCCGTGGCCTTCGAGGCGGAGGAACTCCGGCGCATCGGCATGCCGGAGGGGCTCGTCATGCGCCACCGCACGCCGCATTTCGCCCATGTCTTTTCGGGCGACGGCTATTCGGCCGGCTATTACAGCTACATGTGGTCGGAGGTGCTGGACGCCGACGGCTTCGCTGCCTTCGAGGAGGCGGGCGATCCCTTCGATCCGGTGCTGGCGCGACGGCTCGGCGATTATGTCTATGCGGCCGGCAACAGCCGCGACCCGATGGAGGCCTACGTGGCCTTCCGCGGTCGCGAGCCGGACCCGGAGGCGCTGCTCGTCAAGCGAGGGCTGGCGACGGCGGCCTGAGCCGCCGCCTCGCTATTGCCGCATCTCGACCGCGCCGCCCAGCGGCGCGTTCCATTCGGCGGCGGTCTGGCGCACCCAGGAGACGTAGTCCTTCACCGGCACGAAGATGGGCGTCGAGGTGCATTCGCGCCCGGGATCGGTGGTGCCGCCCTTGAGCACGCCGACCACGGTGAAGCTGCGGCCGGTGCGGCGATAGACCGGCCCGCCGGAATCCCCCACGCACATGCCGGGCCGCTGCTGACCCTCCTCGCCGGTGAGGCCGGCGAAGCCGCGGCCGGGAACGCTCGGTTCCGAGGTGCGCATCAGCGCCTCGCGCAGCACGCCGTCGCGGGAGCGCGAACGCTCGGTGGAGCCGAAGCCGGCGATGATCAGTTCCTCGCCCATGGTCCGGCCGCCGAACAGGGCGACACCCCAGCCGCCGGAGGGCAGGGCAGCGGGTCTCGCGTCGGCGCCGAAGGGGCGCGCCACCTGGATCAGCCCGACATCGTCTGAGGCGAAGCCGTGGCGGGAATCGAAGCCGGGATGAGCGGCGGTGCGCTTCACCGCCACGGCGACGCGGCGGAACGATCGGTCGAGATAGCGGACCCGGTAGCGGCCGCTGGCCGAGACGCAATGGGCGGCCGTGAGGACGAGGTCCGCGCCGACGATGGCACCGGTGCATATCCCTTCCGGCGTCTCGATGAGGACGGTGGACCGGCGGGTACCGTTGGGGTCGCGGGCAGGCTCGCCGCGCATCACCGCGGCGGCTTCTCCGACGCCGGCCAGCACCGTCACCGCCACCAGGGCGGCGAGGGCCCGTCCGGAATGTCCGATACCGAGCCGCACCATGAAACACCTCTTCAGGTCGCGCCCCCCGGCCATTACGCCGGTCTGCCGAAGGCTTAACAGACCCCCGCGGCGGGCCGGATGTCAATCGCCGGCTGCCCGGCCGCCCTCTTTTCCCGCACCGCGCCTGCGTTTCCTGCGGGCTCGCGCGGGCAATGGTCATGTTGCGCCAATGTGGCCTTGTGTTGTCGCGGGCAAGGCGCGACACTTCGCGCAATGCGGCGCGCCAGAAGGCCGCACGACGAGGCAACACCGGGGTGAGCGGCGTGGACACCGCATTATCGAGCTACCGCATCGTCATCGCCGACGACCATCCCCTGTTCCGCGGAGCCTTGCGGGAGGCCGTCGCCGGGCTTCCGCGCCAGCTCTCCATCGCCGAGGCGGGCTCCTTCGCCGAGATGCAGGAGATCGTCGGCGCCGACCCGGACGTCGACCTCGTTCTCCTCGATCTCACCATGCCCGGGGTGAAGGGCTTTTCCGGCCTTATGTATCTCCGGGCCCAGCACCCCGGCGTACCCGTGGTCATCGTCTCCGCCACCGAGGATCCGGAGGTCATCCGCCGCTGCTTCGAGTTCGGCGCCTCCGGCTTCATCCGCAAGACGCTCGGCACCGAGGAGATGCGCCAGGCGGTGCAGACCGTGCTCGACGGCGGCAGCTTCGTGCCCTCCGACGTCGACCTGTCGAAGAGCCAGGACTCCGAAAGCGCCAAGCTCGCGGCCCGTCTCGCGAGCCTGACGCCGCAGCAGGTGAGGGTGCTGATGATGCTCTCGGAAGGCCTGCTCAACAAGCAGATCGCCTACGAGCTTTCGGTGTCGGAGGCGACGGTGAAGGCCCATGTCTCGGCCATCCTCACCAAGCTCGGCGTCGACAGCCGCACCCAGGCGGTCATCGCCGCCTCCAGGATCGCGGCCGAGGGCTGGCCGGGCCAGACCCTGAACGGCTGAGGCCCCCAAGCAGCTCCGCCGAAGAGCATAGCAGCAGGCCGCCCTTCGCGCTTGCCAGTCGCAGACAGGTCCTACCACAATCTCCGGCCGCCCCGGTCGAGGGCGGATTCAGGACAATTCGGGAGGATATGATGGCTGGTCTTCACTCCAGGCGCGACGCCCTGTCTTTGGGCCTCGGCCTTGCCGCTGCAACGGCCCTGCCGGTGGGCTCGGCCCTCGCGCGGGCGCCGAAGCTCAACAGTCAGGCGCCCTATTTCTACCGCTTCGGGTTCGGTGACGCCGAGGTCTCGGTGGTTTCCGACGGCCCGCTGCCGCTCGGCGATCCCTCCGAATCCTTTCTCGGCGTACCGAAGGAGGAGATTCGCGCCATGCTGACGCGGAACTTCCTCAACCCGACCGCCGTGACGCTGGAGCAGAACATTCCGGTGGTGAATTTCGGCGACCGACTGGTGCTGTTCGATACCGGCATGGGCACGTCGCAGGCCTTCGGGCCGACAACCGGGCGGCTGGTCAAGTCCCTCGGCGAGGCGGGCATCCGCCCCGGCGACATCGACGCCATCTGCTGTTCCCACGCCCATATCGACCATATCGGCGGCATTGTCGGCGCCGACGGCAAGCCGCTCTTCCCCAATGCGGAGGTCTGGCTGGCGCAGTCCGACTTCGATTTCTGGACCGACGAGTCCAAGCTCGGCTCGCCGCTCAAGGCCTTCGTCGAGCATGCCCGCAAGAACCTCCTGCCCGTGCGCGACCGCATCAAGTTCTTCCGCGACGGCCAGGAATTCATCCCCGACGTGCAGGCCATCGCCGCGCCCGGCCACACCGTCGGCCACACGATCTTCATGATCTCCTCGGGCGGCAAGCAGTTCTGCTTCATGGGCGACCTGACCCACCACCAGATCCTGCTGCTGGAGAAGCCGCTGATGGAGTTTGCCTATGACAGCGACCCCAAGCAGTCGGCACAGACGCGCGTGAAGCTGCTCACCATGCTCGCCGACAAGAAGGTGCCTGTGATGTCCTATCACTTTCCCTGGCCCGGTTTCGGCCATCTGGCGAAGGCCGGCGACGGCTTCCGCTATTTCGCCGAGCCGATGCAGATGGTCAGGTAGCGCCCGGTTCGGAGCTGATGGGCCGGGCGGGCGCACCTGCCCGGCACCGTCCGCACGACGTCAGCCGCTGCGGGCCCCACGGTCCATGCGCGGCGCCAGCAGGATCGCGAGACCTGCCAGCACGAGGGCCATTCCCGACAGTTGGGCCGGCCCGAACCTCTCGCCGAGCAGCAACGATGCGGCGCAGGCGCCGATCACCGGCACGAGCAGGGGAAAGGGAGCGAGGCGGGCGGCAGGATAGGCCGCGAGCAGCCGGCCCCAGGCGGCATAGCCGAAGGTGGTCGCGACGAGGCCGAGATAGAGCGCCGACAGCCAGCCGGTGGCCGAGGTCGCGGCGAGACCGGCGAGAATGGCCTCCGGCCCGTCCAGGACCAGCGCCAGCGCAATCCCGGGAAGCGGCGGCACGAGGCTGAGCCATGCGACGAGGGCGGCCATGTCGCCGCGATCGACGCGGCGCATCAGGAGATTGCCTGCCGCGAAGCTGGCCGGCGACAGCATCAGCACCGCGAGGGCGCCGAGGCTGAAGCTGCCGCTCGCCGCCCCCGCGATCACCACCAGTCCCAGGGAGGCTGCCGCCATGGCGAGGATCTGGCGGCCGTCGGGACGCTCCCCGGCGAAGAGCGCGGCCAGCGCCACGGTGAGCAGCGCCTGACTCTGCACCACGACGGCCGCGATGCCCGCGGGCACGCCGAAGCGAATGCCAAGAAACTGGAAGAAGAACTGACCGACGAACCAGGTGGCGCCGATGGCGAGGACGAGCGAGACGGGCAATGCCGGCCTCGGCAGCACCAGGACCGGCAGCGCGGCGACGCCGAAACGGATCGCCAGGAGAAGCGCCGGCGACAACGTTTCAAGCGCCAGCTTGGTGAAGACGAAGGCGAGGCCCCAGGCGAAGGCCACCGAGAGCGCGAGGGCGACGTCAACCGGCTTCATGCGGCACAGTGGCAAGGCTTGCCGGCGATGACCAATTCAAACGGCTGATCCCAGCCATCGCAGAGCCGCGCGTGACCGGCCCGCTTCGGGCGCCAGCCTTACAGCTCCCGCGACTGAAAGGTGTTGCAGCTCGACACCTGACCGCTCCTCAGCCCCGTCATGAACCAGCGCTGGCGCTGGGCCGAGGAGCCGTGGGTGAAGCTGTCGGGCACCACATAGCCCTGCGAGCGGCGCTGCAGCATGTCGTCGCCGATGGCGGCGGCGGCCTGCATGGCCTGGCGCACGTCGGCCTCGTCGATGAAGCGGTACTGCTGCTGGGTGTGATAGGCCCAGACGCCGGCGAAACAGTCGGCCTGCAGTTCGACGCGCACCTGCAGCGCATTGCTCTCGCGCTCGCTGCCCGAGGCGCGCTGGGCCTGCTGGACGCGGCTCAGCACGCCCATCAGGTTCTGCACGTGGTGGCCCACCTCGTGGGCGACGACATAGGCATAGGCGAAGCGGCAGGCATTGTCGCCGCCGGTGCAGCCGCGGAACTTGGTCGCCAGCTCGCGAAAGAAAGAGGTATCAAGATACACCTTGTTGTCGTTGGGGCAGTAGAACGGGCCCATCTCCGACTGGGCGGCGCCGCAGCCGGAGCGGGTGCGGGCGTTGAACATGACGAGGCCCGGCGCCTGGTAGCGGCGGCCCGCCTCCTGGAAGATCTTCTGCCAGGCGTCCTCGGTGGAGCCGAGGACGGCGGCGACGAAATCGCCCATCTGGTCGGTCGGCCGTCCGCCCTGGCGCGAGGGCGCCTGCTGCTCCACCTGGCGCTGGCTGCCGCGGGTCACCGCCTCGTAGCCGCCGACGAGGACCGCAGGGTTGATGCCGGTGATGTAGGAGATCAGGCCGACGACGATCATGCCGCCGATGCCGATGCCGGCGGGGCCGCCGGGAACGCCGCCACCGCCGCCGCGTCGATCTTCGATATTGTCGGAACGGCGCAGATCTTCCCAACGCATGGCGTCAACCCCTCACACGCGGCGATCATGCCGCTGCGGTACGGGAGGTGCAACTCCCGGCGGGGGCGTCGGTTTCACGACGACCGCACTCTTTGCGGGACGCCGTGTTTACCAATCGGTGACGGAATATTTCTGCAGTCGAGCCTGCGATTTAAGTGTCCCTTTACTCTACCGGGCCACTCTCGCGGGGCGTTGCGACACGATTGTTTTGCGTACCGAGTGCCGCCTGATGCTGTTGACGTCGAACGGAACTGCCCGATCTGGTGACCGCGTACGGGCGGTCCGTTCGCCTTCGCTCGCCCCCGACCAGGGGCTCGGCCTCTCGGGGCGCATCATCCTCGGCGACTGTGTCGCGGCGCTGAACGACCTGCCGGCGGCCTCCGTCGACATGGTCTTCGCGGATCCCCCCTACAATCTGCAGCTCCAGGGTGAGCTGCACCGCCCCGACGATAGCCGCGTCGACGCGGTGACGGACGACTGGGACCAGTTCGAGAGCTTTTCCGCCTACGACGCCTTCACGCGGGACTGGCTCACCGCCGCCCGCCGGGTGCTGAAGCCGAACGGCTCGCTCTGGGTGATCGGCTCCTACCACAACATCTTCCGCGTCGGCACGGCGCTGCAGGACCTCGGCTTCTGGGTGCTGATCGATGTCATCTGGCGCAAGGCGAACCCGATGCCGAACTTCCGCGGCCGGCGGTTCACCAATGCCCACGAGACGCTGATCTGGGCTTCGCGGGACGCCAAGGCCCGCTACACCTTCAACTACGAGGCCCTCAAGGCGGGCAACGAGGATGTCCAGGTCCGCTCGGACTGGTTCATCCCGCTCTGCACCGGCGAGGAGCGCCTCAAGGACGAGACGGGCCGCAAGGTTCATCCGACGCAGAAGCCCGAGGCGCTGATCGCCCGGGTGCTGCTCGCCTCCTCCAAGCCCGGGGACGTCGTCCTCGATCCTTTCTTCGGCTCCGGGACCACCGGGGCCGTTGCCAAGCGCCTCGGCCGCCGGTTCATCGGGATCGAACGCGATCCCGCCTATGCGAGAGCGGCCGAGGCGCGTATTTCTTCGGTGGAGCCGCTGGCGGAGGCCTCCCTCGCCGCCTTCACAACCGCGCGCGAGGCGCCGCGCGTCGCCTTCGCCTCGCTGGTCGAGCGCGGCATGGTTCAGCCCGGCACGGTGCTGACCGACGAGAAGGGCCGTTTCCAGGCGGTCGTCCGTCCCGACGGCTCGCTGATGGCCGGGCCGCAGGTGGGCTCGATCCACAAGATCGGGGCCCTGGTGCAGGGCGCCCAGGCCTGCAACGGCTGGACCTTCTGGCACGTCAACGACAATGGCCGCCTGTCGCCGATCGACGCCCTGCGGGCGCGTATCCGCGAGGAGATGGGCGCCTCCTGACCCGCCGGCCGGCTTGACCTGACGTCGATCAAGGCGGGACCTTATATGGTCCTGCTAGGACGGCGCCCCGAACGGTCCGGAAGGCTGGCGATGAAACTGCGCTCCTGGTTGATCCTGCTGCTGATCGCAGCCACCGTCGGCGGTGCTGTCTTCTGGCGCTACGGCCGCGGGGCCGAGGTGCAGCTGCAGGCCGTCGGCCGCGGCACGGCGGCCGAAATCGTCTATGCGACGGGGGTCGTCGAACCGGTGCGCTGGGCCAAGATGGCCTCGATGGCGCGCGAGCGCATCGTCGCCCATTGCGCCTGCGAGGGCCGCACGGTGAAGGAGGGCGACATGCTCGCCCGCCTCGATGACCGGGAGGTGCGCGCCAATCTGGCCGAGCAGCAGGCGCGTCTCGCCCTGGCTCAGCGCGAGGTGGACCGGGTGAGCCAGCTGCTGCAGCGCGGGGTCTCCACCCAGCAGGCCTATGACAAGGCCACCGCCGATCTCGCGCAGATGCGGGCGCTGGTGGCCGCCACGAACGAGAGACTGGGCAATTACCAGATCCTCGCGCCGCGGGACGGCGTCGTGCTGCGGCAGGACGGGGAGGTCGGGGAGATCGCCGATGTCGGCCAGATCCTGTTCCGCGTCGGCGACCCGCGCCCCCTGCAGGTGACGGCGGACGTGGCCGAGGAGGACATTCCGCGCGTCAGGGTGGGCCAGACGGTGCTGCTGCGCACCGACGCCTTCAAGGACCGGCCGCTCGACGGGACGGTGCGCGACATCACGCCGATGGGCGACACGGCGACCAAGACCTTCCGCATCCGCATCGCGCTTCCCGACGACACGCCGCTGCATTTCGGCATGTCGGTGGAGGCCAACATCGTCACCCGCGAGGCGAAGGACGTGCTGCTGGTGCCGAACGAGGCTATCATCGGCGGCGCGGTCTTCACGGTCGATGCCGGCCGCATCGCGCGCCGCCCGGTGGAGACCGGCATCCGCGGCACGCGGCTCACCGAGATCCGCTCCGGCATCGCCGAAGGCGACCGCATCGCCGTGCCGGCCGAGGCGCGCTGGCGCGGCGGCGAGCGGGTGCGCGTCGCGCCATGAACCTCGTCATCGACATCGCCTGGACCCATATCGCCGCCCGCCTGCGCCAGACGGTGGTCGCCGTGCTCGGCGTCTCCATCGGCGTCGGTTTCTCCATCATGATGGCGGCGCTGATGCAGGGATCGCAGGAGGACTTCGTCCGCACCCTCGTCAACGCCATGCCGCATGTCGCCATCAACGACGAGCGGCGCGAGGCCCCGCGCCAGCCGGCGGAGGAGGCCTTCGACACCGCCCAGATCCGCGGCCTGACGCCGGCCACCCGGCGGCGCGGCATCAACAATCCGATCGCCACCATCGCGGCGCTGGAGAGCTGGGTGCCCGGCGCGGTGACGCCCTCGGTCCAGGCGCGCGGCATCCTGCGCTACGGCGGCAAGGACGTGACCTCGGTGATCGTCGGCATCGACCCCGTCCGCGAGCCACGGGTGTCGCAGCTCGTCAACCACCTCAGGCAGGGTTCGCTTCCCGCCCTCTACCGCGCGACCAACGCCATCATCCTCGGCGACAGGCTGGCCGAGAAGCTCGGCGCGCGTCTCGGCTCCAACATCTCCATGTCGGCCGGGACGGGCAAGGTGATGACCGGCCAGGTGGTCGGCATCTTCCGTTCGGGTGTCCGGGCGGTGGACGAGGGAACGTCCTACGTCCTGATCAAGACCGCGCAGATCCTCGCCGAGCAGACCGGCCTCATCAACGAGATCCGCATCCGCCTCAACGATCCGATGAACGCCAAGGCGGTGGCGGACCGGATCATCGCCGATACGGGCCTGAAGACGGTGTCCTGGCAGGAGGCGAACGAGGACCTCATGTCGGCCTTCGTCATCCGCAACATCATCATGTACACCGTGGTCGGCGCCATCCTGCTGGTCGCCTCCTTCGGCACCTACAACATCATCTCCACCATCACCTTCGAGAAGAGTCGCGACATCGCGATCATGAAGTCACTGGGCCTGACGCAGTCCACCGTCCGGCGCATCTTCATCCTGGAGGGGCTCGCCATCGGCCTTGCAGGGGCGCTCGCCGGATCGGTGCTCGGCTTCGTGCTGACGCAGGTCATGCTGTCCATCGAGATCAAGACCGGCTTCACCGACGCCACCCACCTGCCGCTCATCGTGGCCCCACTGCATTATGTGATCGCCGGCGGCATCGCGCTCGCGTCCTCCGCCGTGGCGGGCTTCTTTCCGGCGCGCAAGGCGGCGCGCGTCCATCCTGTCGAGATCATCCGGGGGGCGACATGACCGGTCCCCTCATCGAGACGCGCAAGGCGACCCGCATCCTGCCCGGAACGGTGCCGGTGACGCTGGTGGCCGACATCGATCTCCTCATCCACGAGAAGCAGTTCGTCGCCATCACCGGCCCGTCGGGCTCGGGCAAGTCCTCGCTCCTCTATCTCCTCGGCCTGCTCGACGTGCCGACCAGCGGAGAGGTGCTGGTGAGGGGTCACGACACGAGCCTGCTGGACGACGACGAGCGGGCGGAGATCCGGCTGGAGACGCTCGGATTCATTTTCCAGTTCCACTTCCTCCTTCCCGAGTTCACCACGACTCAGAACGTCATGCTGCCGATGCGGGCGCTGGGGAAGCTCTCGGCGCGGCAGATGAAGGAGCGTGCCGAGGGCCTGCTCGCGTCGCTCGGACTCGAGGACCATCTCGCCAAGCGCCCCGACCAGCTCTCGGGCGGCCAGCGCCAGCGGGTCGCTGTGGCGCGGGCGCTGGCCAACGATCCGCCGGTGATCCTCGCCGACGAGCCGACCGGCAGCCTCGATTCGAAATCTTCCGAGCAGGTGTTCCAGATTCTGCGCGACCTCGTCGACAAGGACGGGCGCTCCGTCGTCGCCGTCACCCACGCCATCGACCTCGCCGAGCGGATGGACCGCCGCGTCCACCTGGTGGACGGGCGCATCGTGTCCGACGAGATGCAGGCGGCAGGTCCGGTTCCGCAGCCGGCGTGACCGCCGGCACGATGACGCCACGGTTCGGCGCTAGTGGGGCGGCATCCAACAGGAGGTTCCCATGCGTCTCGCCCTCGTCTCCGCCGCCGCCGCGGCCGTGCTCCTCGTCGCGGTGCCGGGCTCGCCGGGCCCGGCCTCGGCGCAGCAGCCGCCGCGGGCGACCGGTCCCTCCCAGCC
>JAEZGJ010000162.1 GCA_023416965.1 Pseudomonadota bacterium
GCCTCCGGCCTGGCCTCGGGACGACGCGGTCACCCGCATGTCCCAAAGCCCCCGGCGGAGAGGGTCGCCCCCACCCGCCGGTCCTGCTCGCCCGCCTAGCGATGCTCCTCGCGCAACGGTCACCCCCGGCGCGGATGCGCCTTGAGGGCCCGAAGGGGCGGTGTTCCCGGCGACGCCCCTGGCGGACGGGCTGGTGACCCGATCCACCAAGGGAACCGCCCCTCCGCCCCATCATCCGCACCACCGGACGATGCCTCGACGAGGACGGAAGGTGGGGGAAGCATGCGGGAGGCTGGGGATGTGGGGAGAAGTCTTGGCGACGCGGGAGGGTGGAGGCGCGGAAAGGCGCTGGGGATCAGGGGGTTGGGTGTCGGATGAGGATGCGAGGGCGCCGGAGTTGTCCCCTCACGGAGGGGCGGCCCGCAGGTCGCGACATCGGGCCGTGGTCACACGAACCACCACCCGTCATGCCCGGGCTTGTCCCGGGCATCCACGAATTCCCCTGAGGCCGTGGTGGTCAAGTCGTGGATGCCCGCCACAAGGGCGGGCATGACGGTCGAGGAACCTGAGCGGCACCGCCCCATCGGCTGATCCCTCTCCCCATGTGGGAGAGGGTGCCCGCGTCAGCGGGCGGGTGTGGGGTGGAGCGCGCCCCCTCATCCGGCGGATAGCATCGAGCGAACGCGAGATGCGTTCGCATCCCGCTATGCGGCGCCACCTTCTCCCACAAGGGGAGAAGGAGCGCGTGTCCGGTGTCCGCAGGCACACCCCACCTGTCCCCGCCGGGGAGAGGAAAGGCCGCAGGCCGGGTGAGGGGGCTTTGCCTCGCCGTTCCCGCACACTCCCCCTCACCCGCCTCGCTCACGCTCGTCGACCTCTCCCCGCCGGGGAGAGGTGATTGGAGCCCTGCCCGCCGCGAAGAGGTGAGTTCGAGGCCGCTGTGCTGTCCCGTCGTCTCCACCCCCACGCCTCCCGTTTCCGAGCCCCGACAGGCCGGTTAGGCGGCGAGGGTTGCCGGCTACAGCCGTTCCAGCACGATGCGGCCCCCGTGCCACAGCAGCAGGCCCAACGGGCGGCGCGATTGATGATCCAGTTGCCCCCGGGCCGGTGCCGCCGTTTCCCGCCGCCTCAGCCCTCCGCGGCGACCTCGCCCTTCTCGATCAGCATCTCGCGGATGAGCTTCTTCGGTACCTTGCCGTAGCCCGACTTCGGAAGCTCCTCCCAGACGAAGACCTGGCGGGGCATCTTGTAGCGGGAGAGCTTGCCGTCGAGGTGCCGGAGGATGTCGCCCTCGGCGACGCTCGCCCCCGGCCGCGCCACCAGCACGGCGACGCCGGCCTCGCCCCAGCGCCGGTCGGGCACGCCGAGCACCGCCACCTCGGCCACCGCGGGATGGGTGAGGATCACCTCCTCGATCTCGCGCGGATAGACGTTGGACCCGCCGGATATGTACATGTCGGAGGCCCGGCCGGTGATGTAGACATAGCCCTCCTCGTCCCTGTGGCCGAGGTCGCCGGTGCGGAAGAAGCCGTCGCGGAACGACTTGGCATTGGCCTCCGGATTGTCGAAATAGCCGGCAAAGACCGCCGGCCCGGCGACGCAGATTTCCCCCGTCTCGAAGGGCGCGAGTTCGCGGCCGGCCTCGTCGAGGATGCGCACGTCCATGGCGGTGCGCGGGAAGCCGCAGGTGCCGATGCGGCCCTGCACGGCGTCGTCGGCGTCGTGCTCGCGGGTGGGGAAGACGGTGATGTTGCCGGTCACCTCGCCGAGGCCGAAATATTGCACGATGCACTTGCCGAGGCGCTTCAGCGCCATCTGCTGGTCGGCCCGGTACATGGGCGAGCCGGCATAGATGACGTGTTTCAGGCTCGAATGGTCGTGCCGGTCGGCAGCCTCGTGGCCGGCGAGCATGGTGAGGATGGTGGGCACCGTGAACAAGTTGGTGACGCGGTGCTCCTCGATGAGGCGGAAGGCCTCCTCGCAATCGAGCCGTTCGCTGGAGAGGAGGACGGTGCGGGCGCCGCGGGCGACCTGGGTGAGCTGGTGGATGCCGGCGCCGTGGGAGAGCGGGGCGACGACCAGGGAGGCGTCGTGCTCGCTCGTGCCGGGCACCAGGTCGGCCAGGTGGTTGGTGACGACGAAGCCCATCTGGCCGTGGGTGAGGACGGCGGCCTTGGGGCGGCCTGTGGTCCCTGAGGTGAAGAAGAACCAGCAGGGATCGTCATAGTCGACCGTGGCGACGCAGCCGCGCGATCCGTGCCGCTCGCCCTCGGCGACCAGCCCTTCCCAGTCGACGGCGGCGAAGGCCGCCTCGCCGATGGAGATGGTGAGCGCGAGGTCGGGATCGCTCTCCTTCACGGCGGCGGCGTGGCCCTCGAAGATGCTCTCGCAGATCAGCGCCTTGGCCCGCGCCGCGGCGGCGATATAGGCGACCTCCTGATGGGTGTTGCGGAAGTTGGTCGGCACCCAGATGGCGCCGATCGTCCAGACCGCGAACATGGCCTCGAACATGGCGTTGCCGTTGCGCGACTGGCAGACGACCCGGTCGCCCTTGCCGATGCCGCGGGCGCGCAGGGCGAAGGCGGCGGCATTCACCCGCGCCGCCATCTCGCCCCATGTCCAGATGCGGTCGCGCCAGACGAGGCCCGGCCGGCCGGGCAGGCGCCGGGCGGTGCCGTGAAGCAGGTCGGCGAGGTTCATCACCCGCCGCGACATGGGCGCGGGGATCATGGTGCCGTCGCTGGCGAGGCGGGGGCCGAGGATATCGGGCATGGCAGGCGTTTCCGTTCCGTCTTTTGCGGAACGATAGCACCGGCTCCGGCGGAGTTAACTCCGCCGCATGGCATGCCCGGGCTGCCTCAGGCGGCGTGGCGGTCGGCGGTGGCGCCGAAATGGCCGATATAGCGCGGGTTGATGGCGCTCACCGGCAGGACGACCAGCACGTCGGTGGTGTTGAACTGGCGATCCACCACCGCGCCGTCGCCGATATAGGCGCCGAGGCGCAGATAGCCCTTCACCAGCGGCGGGAGGGCGTGGAGCGCCTTCTTGCCGTCCACGGCGTCGCGCGACAGGCGTCCCATCTCGACATGGCGGGAGGGCAGGGCGCGTGCCGCCCAGGCGGCGGGGGCGCTGGCGTGGTGATGGAGGAAGGAGAGCTCCAGCGACAGGGCGCGCGGATCGGTGCCCTCGAGGCTGGCGCAGCCGAACATGACGTCGATGCGGTGGGCGAGGACATAGGTCCAGATGCCGTGCCACAGCAGTTCCACCGTCCGCTTGTTGCGGTAGGCGGGCAGGACGCAGGAGCGGCCGAGTTCGAGGAAGCGCTTGCCGCGATGGCGCTCCAGCAGGCCGGAAATGTCGAACTCGCTGGCGGTGTAGAAGCCGCCGTGGCGGTCGGCCACCTCCTGCCGCAGCAGGCGGTAGGTGCCGACAATGGCCGGGCGCGGGGCGCCGAAGGGCGGCCGCTCGGTCACCGCATGGTCGATGACCACCAGGTGGTCGCAGATGGCGTCGAAGGCGTCGATGTCGCGGCGGGCGAGGCGGGAGGCCCCGTCGGCGATGGCCTTCATCTCCTCGTAGAAGACGTGCCAGCGCAGCCTCTGGGCGCGGCGCACCTCGGCCGCGTTGGCGGCCAGCCGGACCTCCAGGCTGCCGATGCGGCCGAGCGTGCGCGGCAGGGCCACGGCATCGGCGCGGGGCGACAGGCCGCCATAGGCGCGCATCATGGGAATGATCCTGCGGCCCTGGTCGGCCCAGGCGGAGGGGCGGAAATGGCTGGCAAGGCTGTTGCTGGTCCGGGCAACGGGGTCGAGCATCGTGGGTCCCTCGACCGGAACCCTACCCGAATCGGCGGGACCGGCGTGAGAAGACCACGTGCCGCACCCGCCCGACGGCGCGATGACGTCCCGACGACGGGACCGTGACGCCCGGGCGCCCTTAGTCGGCTATCTTCAGCTGCGGCGCGGTCGCGGCCTTGGCGTCCATGACCTTGTGCGCCTCGCCGAGGGCGAAGAGATAGGCGTTGGTCGCGTCCATCATGCGGTTGGAGGCTTCCGCCAGTTCGGCCAGCACCCGGGATTTCTGCGCGTCCGAGATGGCGCTGGCGCGCACCGCATTGCCGAAGGCGGCGAAGCCCGTGGTGACGGTGCGCAGGATTTCCAGCTCCGACAGGCCGTTGGGGCGCTGCATGTTCTGGCTGACGGACACAAGCTTCACGGAAGGCCCCCTCGCTCTCCGCCCGAAGCTGTCACGCCATGGTTAACGGGTGGTGAAGATTTACCGTCGCGTGCCCCGTCAGATCGTCTGGTTATAGGCGCCGACCTCGGGGTTCTCGCGCAGCACCGCGTCGACGGCCTTGAACATGTCGCGCATGCGCTGTTCGGAAACCGGGCTCTCCACCACCACGACCAGTTCGGGCTTGTTCGAGGAAGCGCGAACCAGACCCCAGGTGCCGTCGGGCGTGCCGACGCGGACGCCGTTGACGGTGACCAGCGACGCGATGGGCGCACCGGCAACGGTTTCGCCGGCCGCCTTCATCGCCTCGAAGCGCTTCACGACCCGCTCCACCACATCGTACTTCACCTCGTCGGCGCATTTCGGCGACATGGTGGGCGAGCCCCAGGTCTTCGGCACCTCGGCATAGAGGTCGGCCATGGACTTGGTCGGATTGCGGTCGAGCATGTCGATGACGGCGATGGCGGTGACGAGCCCGTCGTCATAGCCGCGGCCCACCGGCGCATTGAAGAAGAAGTGGCCGGACTTCTCGAAGCCGGCGAGGGCGTTCAGGTCGCGCACCCGGCGCTTGATGTAGGAATGGCCGGTCTTCCAGTAGTCGGTCCTGGCGCCGAGGCGCTTCAGCTCGGGATCGGCGTCGAACAGGCCGGTGGACTTCACGTCGACGACGAACTGCGAGGGGCCGTGCACCCTGCAGAGGTCGCGGGCGAGCATGACGCCGATCTTGTCGGCGAAGATCTCCTCGCCATGGTTGTCGACCACGCCGCAGCGGTCGCCGTCGCCGTCGAAGCCGAGGCCGACATCGGCGCCGTGCTCCTTCACCGCCACCGCCATGGCGTGGAGCATCTTCATGTCCTCGGGGTTGGGATTGTAGCGCGGGAAGGAATGGTCGAGCTCGGCATCGAGCGGCACCACCTCGACCCCGAGCGCCTCGAGGATCTGCGGGGCGAAGGCGCCCGCCGTGCCGTTGCCGCAGGCGGCGACCACCTTCAGCCTGCGCGTGACCTTCGGCCGGCTGGTGAGGTCACGGATGTAGCGGGCGGGAAAATCCTCGACGAAGCGGTAGGAGCCCCCGCCGACGAGGTCGAAATCGGCTTCGAGCACGATCGTCTTCAGCGCGCTCATCTCGTCGGGGCCGAAGGTGACGGGGCGCTGGGCGCCCATCTTCACGCCGGTCCAGCCGTTGTCGTTGTGGCTCGCGGTGACCATGGCGACGCAGGGCACGTCGAGCTCGAACTGGGCGAAATAGGCCATGGGCGACATGGCGAGGCCGATGTCGTGCACCTTGCAGCCCGCCGCCATCAGGCCGGTGACCAGCGCCATCTTGATGGAGGCGGAATAGCCGCGGAAGTCATGGCCGACCACGATCTCGCGCTTCACGCCCATGCGGCCGATCAGCGTGCCGAGGCCCATGCCGACGGCCTGCACGCCCATCAGGTTCAGCTCCTCGCCGAAGAACCAGCGGGCGTCGTATTCGCGGAAGCCCGTCGGCTTCACCATGGGGAGGGATTCGTAGGCGGCCGTGTTCGGCTTCAGGCTGGCGAGCGGCTTCGGAAACATGCGTCAAGGCGCCTCTGTCGCGTCGGATGGGAGGGCGAGCCTCCTCCAGCCCTTCTAACGCGAACCCGCGGTTCTGGCCATCATGCCGCGTGTCAGGCGGCATTCTCCGAGGGCGCCGGCCGGCCCACCGTCATCCGCACCTTCAGGAAGCGCATGGCGCGCTGGGCGTCGGCGGGATTGATGGCCTCGTAGTCCTGGCGGGACACGGTCTCGCCGGGCTGGCCGCCGCGCCGCTTGCGCGCGCGAAGGGCGAGGGTCGCCTCCAGATGGGGATAGGCGACATCCAGCGCCCGGAAGGCGAGGGCGATGGTGTTGACCTCGCCGGTGGCCATCTGCTGGAAGACGAAATTGCGGTCGAAGCGCAGGAAATGCGCCAGGACCTGCGACACGTCGAGGAGGCGGCCGCCGGCGAGAAGCGGGCCGAGCCCGTCGTCCAGCGGCATGGTGCCGGCCTCGATGGCGGCGATCACCCGTTCCGTGCTGCTGATATTGGCCTTGCGCTTGCGCAACTCCTCCGCGATCAGCGCCTGGGCGCGGGCCCGCAGGTTGGCGACAGTGCCGGAGGTGTCGTCTCCCTCCGCCTCCGCGGAGACGCGGGCGCAGATCAGCCCGTTGAGCTGTTCCATGACCGCGGGCGACAGGTCGCCGCGGTCGGCGAGGGCGAGGCTCAGCTCGTCGTCGTCGCGGGCGCGGGCGACGAGGCTGAGCATGCCCTTCTCGGAAATTTCCGCGCCGGCATTGCCGGAGACGGTGCGCAGCACCGTGTTGCTGCCGCGGTCGATCAGCACGTCCGTGACCCGCGCCGTCAGCGTCGGGCGGGTGGCGATGGCCTGCAGGTGCTCGTCGCTGCTCGCCTGGGCGAGGGTGATGATGTCGCCCTCGGTGAGCACGGGCGAACGGGAGAGGACGGGGCGGGCGACCTCGATGTCGGCGTCGGAGGCGAGCGCCAGCGCCAGGCTGTGCGGCACACGCTCGCTCTCGCTCAGCGCCTCGCTGACCTGCGGCCGCTGGTGGGGCTGGAGCTTGCGGAGCACGGAATTGGCGATCTCCGAGAACAGATATTCCTCGGCGAGGGTCGGGCTGACGGTGCGGGACAGGTAGAGTTCGGCCACCCCGCGCAGCAGGGCAAGGCGCTTCTCGCTGTCCTTCTCGATGCCCAGCCGGCCCAGCTGCTCGATGAAGGCGTGCGTCTCGGTGGCGTTGGTGGCAGACATGATCGCCCTTTCGGCGGCGTGCGTCGGCGCGGGGGAAGCGACGGTGGCGGTTGCGGCGAACCGCAAGAGGAAACCAGTTGTCGCAGCACTATAGGCCGACAAGTGTAACCAAATAGCTGACCGTCACTGTGAAAACGGGTGAATGGCCGCCAAAGCCGCACTTTTCGACAAGCGGGGTGGCCGCGGTCAGGCGGCCCGCTGCAGCGGCGGGGCGATGACGTGCTGGGCCACCGACCAGGGCGCCTCGTCGAGCGTCATGACGCGGATTTCCGCCACGCGCGCGAAAAGCTGGCGGACATGGTCCTCGATGGCCACCAGCGCGCCGGTCTCGCTGCGCAGGGTCAGCCGGTCGGTCACCACCTCGAGGACGCCGCCCTGGAGGCGGGCGTAGATGACGGGCTCCTGCGCCATGGCGTCCTCTCTTGGGCCATGGCGCGACCGGGCCTGCCGCCGGCAGGACCCTCGCCGCGGCGGCCGCGCCGGTGGTGGGATCAGGCACTCCCAGCCAGGCGCGATAGGCCGCGCCTGTCGGGCTTCAGCGGGCGTCGTGGCGACGCTCGTCGTAGATGACGCGAACGAGGTCGGCGGCGTTGCGGGCGCCGAGCTTCTCCATGATGCGGGCGCGGTGCACCTCGATGGTGCGGGGGCTGATGCCGAGGCTGCGCCCCGCTTCCTTGTTGGAGGCTCCCCGCACCAGTTCCTGCAGCACGTCTCGCTCGCGCGGCGTCAGCAGGCTCGCGCCCCCCGGTCCCAGCGCCGAGACGGGATCGGCCCGCTCGGCTGCCCGGCGGGCATGTCCGGCGATGGCGTCTCCCACGTGGCGGAGGATGTGTTCGGCGTCGACGGGCTTCTCCACCAGGTCGGCCGCGCCCGCCCGGATCACCGCCACGGCCATGGGAATGTCGGCGCGACCGGACATCATCACCACGGGCCCCTCGAAGCGGCGGAGGGCGATCTGGCGCAGCACCTCCACGCCGCCGGCACCCGGCAGGCACACGTCGAGAAGGATGGCATCGGGGTGGCGCTGCTGCATGGCGATGAACAGGGAGGTGGCGTCGGCCATGGCCGCGACGCGATATCCGGCCTGTTCGAAGACGATGGAGAGCCCCTCGCGCACCGCGGCATCGTCGTCCACGATGAAGAGGTCGCCGCACCTGTCCGTGTCCGTCCGCATGACCGCCATCCCCCGCGGCTCGCTCGACCGTGTCGCCGGGCCCCCCCGGACGCTGCGTCAGCCGAGTGTCAGATGTGGGCGGTGAAGTCCCTATGCGACCAATTGCCGCAGTATCGGATCAGCGCCCGCCGCGGGCGACGACCCGCTCGCGGTAGAGTAGATAGAGCCCCGAGGCGATGACGATGGCGGCGCCGGCCAGGGTATTGGCCGCGGGAACCTGGGCGAAGACCAGCCAGCCGAGGGCGGTCATCCAGACGATCTGCGTGTAGATGAAGGGCGCGAGGATTCCCGGCGGCGCATAGCCATGGGCGACGATGAGCAGCCAGTGGCCGAAGGCGCCGAAAGCCCCGATGGCGATCATGCCGGCGACGGCGCCCCACGTCGGCGGCGTCGTCCAGATGAAGGGCACGAGAATGGTCGCCACCGCGGCGCCGAAGGCCACCGAATAGATCGACGTGGTGGCCGCGGAATCATGGCCGGCCAGCATGCGGGTCAGGATGTTGTAGAGCGCGTAGACCCAGGTGCCGGCAAAGGTGAGCAGCATGGCCCAGTGCAGGTCGCCGCTCCAGGGGCGGGTGACCACCAGCACGCCGAGGAAGCCGACGATGACGGCGATCCAGCGCCGCATGCCGATCCATTCGCCGAGGAAGGGACCCGACAGGATGGCGACGATGAAGGGCGTCGCGAACATGATGGAGACGGTCTGGTCCAGTTGCAGATACTGGAGGGCGATGAAGTTGAAGGCGGTCGAGCCGAAGAGCAGCGCCGACCGGATCGCCTGGACCCAGGGCCGGCGGGTGACGAAGACGCCCGGGTTGCGGACGGGATTGAAGATGATGAGGATCATCGCCAGCGCCGCGGTGTAGCGCGCCCACACCACCTGGATCGGGTCCATCTGCGTGCCGAGCCATTTGGCGAGCGCGTCGAGGCAGGCGAAGCAGGCGAGGGCCGCGCACATAAGGCCGATGCCCTTCAGGCGGGCGCGGGCGGCGGCGGCGCGCGCCTCCGTCCCGTCGCTCCCCGCGCCGGTCTGCTCCTGCAACGTCCTCTGACCATCTGCCGCCATGGCAGAGCACTAGCCGATTTGCCCCGGTGCCGGACCCACCCCCCCGCATGGGAGCCGTGCGGGGGTCTTGCGCGCCGGGTCGCCGGCGGCCTAGACAGGTCGGACGGGGCAGACGGCGGTCGCCCCGGCAGGCCGCACACGAGGCCCAAGCACCGCCTCCGGACCGCAATGCGGTGGGAGGTCTTGCTGTGTCCACGTCACCCTTCTTCATCACTCCCGACGATCTGGCGGCCCTGCTGGGCGGCCCGTCCTGGCCGCAGGTCGTCGATGTCCGCGCCGCCGACATCCGCGCCGCGCAGCCTGACCTGCCGGCGTCCCGCTGGTCGGCCGATCCTGCGGGCGCCGCCGTGTTTCGGATGGTCGACCCGGCGCGTCCCGTCGTCGTCTCCTGCAAGGCCGGGCACAACCGCAGCCAGCGGACCGCCGCCGAACTCCGCGCCATGGGCATCGCGGCGCGCGTCCTCGCGGGCGGCACGCTGGCCTTCGCCGCAGCCGGCCATCCGACGGTGCCGCGGCAGGCGGCCGATGCCTACGCCGGGCCCGGCAGGACCTGGGTGACCCGGCGGCGGCCGAAGATCGACCGCGTCGCCTGTCCCTGGCTGATCCGCCGGTTCCTCGATCCCGAGGCCCGCTTTCTCTTCGTCGAGCCGGACCACGTCGTCGCCGTGGCGCAGGACGTCGGCGGCATCGCCTTCGACGCGCCGGGCGCCGCCATGGAACATGACGGGCCGCGCTGCTCCTTCGACACCCTGCTCGACGCCGCCAGCCTCGCCGGCGTGAGGTCTCTCGGGGATCTGGCGCAGATCGTGCGGGCCGCCGACACCGGCGACCTCGCCGCGAGCCCGCAGGCGGCGGGCTACCTCGCCGTGTCCCTCGGCCTTTCGGTTCTCTCGGGCGACGACGATGCCGCCATGCTCCGTCATGGATTTGTCGTGCTCGATGCGCTTTACGCTTGGCTCACCGGGGCCCGCACCGAAACCCACAGCTGGACACATCGCTCATGACCGCTCTCGACCGATCTCCTGCGGACCGGCCCACTCCGGTGCCCTTCGCCGAGGCGCTCGCCGTCTGGATCAGAGTGGGGCTCCTCTCCTTCGGCGGAGCGGCGGGGCAGATCGCGATGCTGCACACGATCATCGTCGAGGAGAAGAAATGGCTCGACGAGAAGCGCTTCCTGCACGCACTCAATTACTGCACGCTGCTGCCCGGCCCCGAGGCCCAGCAGCTCGCCACCTATATCGGCTGGCTGCTGCACGGGGTCCGGGGCGGGCTGACGGCGGGGCTGCTCTTCGTCCTGCCGGGCGCCGCCATCGTCCTCGCCCTGTCGATGCTCTACGTCACCGCCCGCGGCCTGCCGGTGGTGGACGGCATCTTCTACGGCATCAAGGCGGCCGTGCTCGTCATCGTCGTCCAGGCGGTGATCAAGATGGCGAAGCGGGTCGGCGACGCGCCGGTCCTGAAGGCGATCATGGCCGGCTCGCTCCTCGCCATCCTGCTGTTCCAGGTGCCCTATCCGCTCATCGTCATCGCCGCGGCGGGGCTCGGCGCGCTCCTGCTGCCGCCGCCCGAGCAGGCGGCACCCGCCGCAAGGCCTGCGCCCGGCCGCTATGCGGCGCTCGTCCGGAACACGCTCGTCTGGGGCGCCGTCTGGTGGGTGCCGGTCGCCGTCGCCGCGCTGCTGCTGGGGCCGGGGCACATCCTCACCCAGATCGGCACCTTCTTCTCGCAACTGGCGGTCGTCACCTTCGGCGGCGCCTATGCGCTGCTGGTCTGGCTCGCCCAGGCGGCGGTGGAGCAGAAGGGCTGGGTCACCGCGGCGGAAATGGCCGACGGGCTCGGCCTCGCCGAGACCAAGCCCGGGCCGACCATCCTGGTGACGCAGTTCGTCGGCTTCCTCGCCGCCTTCCGCGCGCCCGATCCGTTCAGCCCGATGACGGCGGCGGTGCTGGGGGCGGCGATGACCACCTGGGTGACCTTCGCGCCGTCCTTCCTGTTCATCTTCGCGGGGGCGCCCTTCGTCGAGGACCTCAGGCACAACCGGCTGCTGGCGGGGGCGCTGAAGGGCATCACGGCGGCGGT
Organism: Pseudomonadota bacterium; assembly: GCA_023416965.1. Classification (GTDB taxonomy): domain Bacteria; phylum Pseudomonadota; class Alphaproteobacteria; order Rhizobiales; family Phreatobacteraceae; genus Phreatobacter. The sequence goes on from JAEZGJ010000162.1 coordinate 11,327, forward strand.
GGTGGGGGTGATCCTCTACCTCGCCATCTGGTTCGCGCTGCACGTCTTCTTCGGCCAGGTCGGCAGCCGCGCCTTCGGCCCGGTGAGGGTGCCGACCTTCGACCCCCTGGCGCTCGACTGGAAGGCGGCGGCCCTCGCCGTCATCGCCTTCCTCCTCGCCTTCCGGGTGAAGCTCGGCCTGCTGCCGCTGATTGCGGTCATGGCGGGGCTCGGGGTGGCGGTGAAGCTCACCCTCGGCTGATCACGGCTCAATCAAACGAAACAGGGCCGGCGGTGGGCCGGCCCTGTCCGAATGTCGGGGCGCGATGAGCTTCGCGAGACGGATTACGACCCGCCGGAGAAGGTGCGCGGCGCCGGGCTGACGACGCGCCCGCCGGCCTGGATCACCGCGAGGCCGCGCTGCGGCGTGCCGTCGGCGCGGAAGCGGAAGAGGCCGTCGACGCCGTTGAAGCCTGAGGAATTAGTCAGGATGGTCTCGGAGAAGCGTTGCGAGCCCTGGGTCCGCACCAGAGCCGCCACCAGCGAGACCGAGTCGTAGGTGAGCGAGGCGATGCGGGCCGGGTCCTGGCCGAAGCGGGCGCGGTAGCGCTCGGAGAAGGAGCGGAAGCCGGCCTCGTCGGGAGCGGCATAGAGCGCCGTCGGCGCGGCGCGGGCGGCGGCGGTGTTGCCGACCCAGGGGCCGACGCCGAGGACCTGGACGCGGCGGGTATCGATGCCGGCGGTGGACAGCGCCTGGATCGCTGCGCCGTCATAGGGGTCGGGCACGAAGATCGCGTCGATCTGGCCGGCGATGCCGGAGAGGCGGGAGGCGGCGGCGCCGATGCCGCTGGCCTCCAGCGGGAACTTCTCGATGGCCACCACCCGGCCGCCGGCGCGGCTGACCGCCTCCTGGAAGGCGCCCTGAACCACCTGGCCGAAGGCCGAATCGGGGATGAAGGCGGCGTAGGAGCGCTTGCCCGCCTGGGTGGCGTGCTGGACGATGCGATCCACCGTGTTCTGCGGCGTGAAGCTCATGAGATAGACGCCGCGGGTGGCGACGCTGGTGTCGGTGGAATAGGCGATCATCGGCTTGCCGGCGGGGCGTGCCACGGCCGCCGCGCCGCGGACGGCCTCGGCGAGGAGCGGGCCGAGGATGAGCTCGGCCCCCTCCTGGATGGCGGCCTGGGCCGCCGCCTGGGCGCCGGCGGCGGTGCCGCCGTCATCCTTGACGAGAATGGTGATGTCCGGGCCCTGGAACTCGGCGACCGCCATTTCCGCGGCATTGCGCAGGACGGTGGCGGTGTTGCCGGCGGCGCCACCGGCCGACAGCGGCAGCAGCAGGGCGACCTTCACGGAGCCGGTGCCGATGGTCGTGCCCGGTGCGGCGGGAGCCGTCGGAGCCGGACCGGCCGAGGGGCCGGGCCCCTGGATGTTGGCGCCCGAACAGGCCGCCAGGGCCAGGGCCGCCGCGCCGACCAGAAGGCCGCGCAGGGTCGTGCCGCGCGCGAGTTCACCGCGCCGTGTCGCCGCTTCCGCCATGTCCGATCGCCTCCACATGCCCTCGATGCCCGCCCTGTGCACCGGAATAGCCGCGAGCGAGGGCCGAGGTCAAACCACAAGGGCGGCTTTTGCGTGGCTCTCCGGCAACAGGCGCGCCGCGAGGCCGCTCGCGGCCGGGCATGGACGCGGGACGGGGCCAGCGCCTATGGTCGCCGAAAGAGACCTGCCCATGACCGACATTCCCGCGCCGAAGCCGCCCGACCGGCACTATGTCCTCGGCGGCACACGCTTTTTCGCCCGGCCCCTGGAGCCCGGCCTCCATGTGGTGGCGACGCCGATCGGCAACCTGCGCGACATGACCGTGCGGGCCGTGGAGACGCTGGCGGCGGCATCGCTCGTCGCCTGCGAGGACAGCCGCGTCACCCGCCGGCTCGTCGACCATTTCGGCCTGACGGCGAGGCTCGTTCCCTATCACGAGCACAATGCCGCGGAGATGCGGCCGAAGCTGCTCGAGCGCCTCGCCGCCGGCGAATCGGTGGCGCTCGTCTCGGATGCCGGCACGCCGCTCGTCTCCGATCCCGGCTTCAAGCTGGTGGAGGCTGCGCGCGAGGCCGGTCACCGCGTCATTGCCGTGCCGGGCCCCTCGGCGGTGATGGCGGCGCTGGTGGCGGCGGGGCTGCCGACCGACGCCTTCTTCTTCGCCGGCTTCCTGCCGCCGAAGACGACGGGGCGCCGGACCCGGGCAGGCGCGCTCGCCGCCGTGCCGGGCTCGCTGGTCTTCTTCGAGACGGGGCCGCGCCTCGCCGCCTCGCTGGCCGATCTCGCGGAGGTGCTGGGCGACCGGCAGGCGGCAGTGTGCCGGGAACTCACCAAGCTGCACGAGGAGGTGCGGCGCGGCTCGCTCACGGATCTTGCCGCGGCCTATGCGGGCGAGGCGGACCCGAAGGGGGAGATCGTGCTGGTGGTCGGCCCGCCTGGCGAGGCGCCTCCGCCGGACGATACGGATGTGGAGGCCCTGCTGCGCGCCGAGCTGGCGGAGAAGTCGGTGAAGGATGCGGCTGCGGCGGTGGCGGCGGCGACCGGCCTCGCCCGGCGCGACCTCTACCAGCGGGCGCTGCTTCTCGCGAAGGCGGACGGGTGAGGCGCGAGGCCGACCCGAAGCGCTCCGCCGCCTGGGGCCGCGGGCGCATCGCCGAGGCTGCCGCCCTCGTCCTGCTCATCGCCAAGGGCTACCGCATCCTCGCCAGGCGCTGGCGCGCGCCAGGGGCGGAGATCGACATCGTGGCGCGGCGCGGCGGCACGGTCGTCTTCGTCGAGGTGAAGGCGCGGGGGTCGCTCGACCTCGCCGCCGAGGCGCTCACGACCGCCCAGCGGCGGCGCATCACCCGCGCGGCGGAGATCTATCTGGCGCGGCATCCCCGCCATGCGGGCGGCGAGAGGCGCTACGACCTGATCCTGGTATCGCATGGCGGCTGGCCGCGCCATATACAGGGGGCGTTCGACGCCGATGTCTGAAAGGAATGCCCCATGAGCCTCAAGGTCGCCGTCCAGACCGACCCGATGGAATCGATCAAGATCCGGGGCGATTCCGGCTTCGCCCTGATGCTGGAGGCGCAGCGGCGCGGCCACGAGGTCTTCTACTATCACCCCGACAGCCTGGCCATGCGCGACGGCGTTCCCTCGGCGCTGGCCTATCCGCTGCAGGTCCGCGACGTGGAGGGCGACCACTTCACGCTCGGCGAAGGCACGCGTGTCGGCCTCGACAGCTTCGACGTGATCCTGATGCGGCAGGATCCGCCCTTCGACCTGCACTACATCACCGCGACGCATTTCCTCGAGCGCGTCCATCCGAAGACGCTGGTGGTGAACGATCCGACCAGCGTGCGCAATGCGCCGGAGAAGATCTTCGTCACCCGGTTCCCGGAGCTCATGCCGAAGACGCTGGTGACCCGCGACTTCGACGAGATCCGCGCCTTCCGGAAGGAGATGGGCGACATCGTGATGAAGCCGCTCTACGGCCATGGCGGCGCCGGCGTGTTCCGCATCCGCGAGGGGGACGAGAATTTCGGCTCCTTCCTCGACACGTTCGCCGCGCTGACGCGCGAGCCCTGGGTCATCCAGCACTACCTGCCGGCGGTCCGCGACGGCGACAAGCGCATCATCCTGGTGGACGGCGTCTTCGCCGGCGCGGTGAACCGGGTGCCGGCGGCCGACGACCTGCGCTCCAACATGGTGCGAGGCGGGGCGGCGGAGACGACGCAGCTCAGCGCGCGCGAGCGCGAGATCTGCGAGACGATCGGACCGGAGCTGAAGGCGCAGGGGATCATTCTCGCGGGCATCGACGTCATCGGCGGCAATCTCACCGAGATCAACGTGACGGCACCGACCGGCATCCGCGCCATCCGCCGCCTCGGAGGTCCGGACATTGCCGCCACCGTCTGGGAGGCGATCGAAAAGCGCCGCTGACAGGGCTGGATCGACCCCTGCTGCCAATTGCCACAACGACCCCGAAGGGACCATTGTGGCAATCAGGCCATTCATGTGCCGGGGGGCCGGCGCTCGGACGTCCGCATCGCCCCTCTTGGGCGAGGCCGTGGATCGGGAAAGAGAGGGAGCGGCGGGCCGGATGGGGGCTGAACACATCGATTGCAGGGCCGGCGCTCCGCCGGAGCAGGCCCGATGAACCTCATCCTCGTGCCGCTCATTCCCCTGTTCGGGGCCCTGCTGCCGCCCCTCGTCGCCCGCTCCGGCCGCGACACGGCCATGGCTGTGACACTCGCCGTCACTCTTGCGAGCCTCGCCCTGCTGCTGGTGGACGCGCCGGCGGTCTATCGCGGCGAGACAGTGCTCGCCGGCACGGCCTGGGTGCCGGAGATCGGCCTCTCCTTCCGCTTCTTCGCCGACGGGCTCGGCCTGTTCTTCGCCACGATGATCCTCGTGATCGGCGCGCTGATCATCGTCTATGCCCGCTACTATCTGAGCCGCCAGGACTCCATCGGCCGGTTCTACGCCTATCTGCTGCTCTTCCAGGGCGCCATGGTGGGCATCGTCCTCTCCGACAACATCCTGCTCATGCTGATCTTCTGGGAGCTGACGAGCCTCTCGTCCTTCCTGCTCATCGGCTTCTGGAGCCATGCGGCGGCAGGCCGGCAGGGCGCCCGGATGGCATTGGTGGTGACCGGCGGCGGCGGCCTGCTGCTCACCGCTGGCATGCTGGTGCTCGGCCATGCCGGCGGCTCCTACGAGCTCAGCGTGCTGCTGACGCGCGGCGAGGTCATCAAGGCCTCCCCCCTCTATCCGTTGATCCTCGCCCTCGTCCTCGCCGGCGCCTTCACCAAGTCGGCTCAGTTCCCGTTCCACTTCTGGCTGCCGCATGCCATGGCGGCGCCGACGCCGGTTTCGGCCTATCTGCACTCCGCGACCATGGTGAAGGCCGGCGTCTTCCTGCTGGCGCGGCTCTGGCCGGTGCTCGCCGGCACCGAGCTGTGGGTGGCGATCGTCGCGCCCGTGGGCCTCGTCACCATGCTGGTGGGCGCCTGGATCGCCCTGTTCAAGGACGACCTGAAGGCCATCCTCGCCTATTCCACCGTCAGCCATCTCGGCCTGATGGTGATGCTGCTCGGCTTCGGCACGCCCTATGCCGCGGTCGCCTGCGTCTTCCACATCCTCAACCACGCGACCTTCAAGGCCGCGCTGTTCATGTCCGCCGGCATCGTCGACCACGAGGCCGGCACGCGTGACATCCGCCGGCTCGGTGGGCTCGCCCGGTTGATGCCGGTGACGGCGCTGCTCGGCGGCATCGCCGCGGCCTCGATGGCCGGCCTGCCGCCGCTCAACGGTTTCCTGTCCAAGGAGATGATGCTGGAGGCTGCCGCCGCCGGTCCGCTCGGCGGGTTCGGCTGGCTCGTTCCGGTGGGGGCGACGCTCGCGGCCCTGGTCTCGGTCGCCTATTCGGTGCGGCTGGCGGTGGGCACATTCGCCGGGCCCGTGCGCCACGACTATCCCCACCACCCCCATGATCCCGGCATCGGCATGTGGCTGCCCGTGGCGCTGCTGGTGGTGCTGGTGGTCGTCATCGGCCTGTTGCCGGCGCTCGTCGCCGGCCCGATCGTGGCGCGCACCGCGCAGGCCGTGATCGGCGGGGCGCCGCTGCCCTATTATTCGCTGTCGCTCTGGCACGGGCTGACGCCGGCGCTGTTCATGAGCGTCGCGGCGGTCGTCGGCGGGCTCGTGGCCTTCCGCGGCCATGCGTTGCTGACCAGGTGGCGCGCGCCGTGGCCGCGGCCGGAGGCGAAGGGGCTGTTCGACGTCGCCGTGGCCGCGGCTGTCTTCGCGTCCCGCCTGTTCACCCGCCGCGCCAACGTGGAATCCCTGCCCCGCACCCTGGCCATCGTCACCGTGTCGGTGCTGGTCGTCGCCCTCTGGGCCTTCGCCCGCGGCGAGCACGGGGCGGGGGGACGCGCCATGCTGCCCGTCCACCTCGTCGCCCTCGTCGCCTGGGCGGCGCTGGTCGCCGCCTCCGCGGTCGTGGTGCTGAAACACGGCAACCGGCTGCTGACGCTGATCCTCACCAGCGTCGTCGGCCTCATCGTGTCGCTGGCCTTCATCCAGTTCTCGGCGCCCGACCTGGCGCTGACGCAGATCTCCGTCGAGGTGGTCTCAACCATCCTGCTGCTGCTCGCCCTCAATCTCCTGCCCAAGACGACGCCGGCGGAGACCGAGACGCGCCGCAAGCTGCGCGACGGCGCGATCGCGGTGGCGGGCGGGGCCGGCGTCGCGGCGCTCGCCTTCGCCATCATGACGCGCGACTTCACCACCATTTCCGACTACCACATCGCCCAGGCCAAGCCCGGCGGCGGCGGCACCAACGTGGTCAACGTCATCCTCGTCGACTTCCGCGGCTTCGACACGTTCGGCGAGATCATCGTGCTGGGAATTGCCGCGCTCGCCATCTTCGCCCTGCTCGACACGGCCCTGCGCGGGCCGGCGGCGAAGCGCCTCGACGCCATGCGGCAGGGGCTGGAATCGGCCGAGGCCCATCCGCTGATCCTCGTGGTGGCGACGCGGGCCATGCTGCCGCTCGCCTTCACGGTGGGGGTCTTCATCTTCCTGCGCGGCCACAACCAGCCGGGCGGCGGCTTCATAGCCGGGCTCGTCGTCGCCATCGCCTACATCATGCAATACATGGCCAGCGGCTATGCCTGGAGCCATCAGCGGGCGCGTTTCGACGCCCATACGCTGGTGGGCGCCGGCGTGGTGATCGCCGGCCTGACGGGGCTCGGCTCGCTCCTCTTCGGCCGCCCCTTCCTGACCAGCTCCTTCGGCTATTTCCACATTCCGCTGATCGGCGAGGTGGAACTCGCCACCGCCATGGCCTTCGACACCGGCGTGTTCCTGGCGGTGGTCGGCACGGTGCTGCTGGCGCTGGCGCAGATCTCGCGCATCGAGGCGCGCGCCGAGCGCGACAAGGTGCCGGAAGGGCCGGTGGACATCCGGCTCTCGGGCGCCGCGCAGGGCGCCGCCGCCGGTGCGCGGGGGGAGGGCTGACATGGAGGTGCTCGTCGCGTCCGGCATCGGCCTTCTCACCGCCGTCGGCATCTATCTGGTGCTGCGGCGCCAGACGTTCCCGGTGATCATCGGCACGGTGTTCCTCTCCTATGCGGTCAACCTGTTCCTCTTCGCCACCGGGCGCCTGACCATCAACCGCCCGCCGATCTATGCCAGCGGCGCGGCCGGCTATGCCGATCCGCTGCCGCAGGCGCTCGTGCTCACCGCCATCGTCATCTCCTTCGGCATGACCGCCCTGGTGGTGGTGCTGGCGCTGCGCGGCTTCCTCGAGACCGGGTCGGATTCGGTGGAGGGCGATCCCTCCGCCGCCGAGGGCGATCGCGCCACCGTCACCACGGACGAGGCCCGGCCGTGATGCAGACAGCCATGACCCACTGGATCGTCGTTCCCCTGGTGCTGCCGGCCATCGTGGCGCCGCTTCTGATCCTCGCCAGCCGCCACAACCTGGCCGCCCAGCGGGTGGTGTCCATCGCCTCGTCCGCCGCCCTGCTGGCGGTCGCCATCGGCCTTTATGTGCTGGCCCAGGACGGCGCGGTGCGGCCCTATCTCGCCGGCGCCTGGCCGGCGCCCTACGGCATCGTGCTCATCCTCGACCGGCTGTCGGCGACCATGGTGCTGCTCTTCGCCGTGCTGGCGCTGGCCATCGTCGTCTATGCGACGGCGGGATGGGACCTTCGAGGCCGGCACTTCCACCCGCTCTTCCAGTTTCAGGTGCTCGGCGTCAACGGCGCCTTCCTCACCGGCGACGTCTTCAACCTCTTCGTCTTCTTCGAGGTGATGCTGATCGCCTCCTACGGGCTGATGCTGCATGGCGGCGGGGCGCGGCGGCTGAAGGCCGGCTTCCGCTATGTGACGGTGAACCTCATCGGCTCGACGCTCTTCCTCTTCGCGGTCGGCACGATCTATGCGGTCACCGGCACGCTCAACATGGCGGACCTCGCCCGCAAGGTGGCCGCGGTGGGCGCGCCGGACACGGCGCTGCTCGGGGTCGGCGCCGTGATGCTCTTCCTGGTCTTCGCGCTGAAGGCCTCGGTGGCGCCGCTGCACGGCTGGCTGCCCACCGCCTATGCGGCGGCGCCCGGCCTGTCGGCGGCCCTCTTCATGATCATGACCAAGGTCGGCGCCTACACGATCCTGAGGGTCTATACGCTGATCTTCGGGGCGGATGCGGGGGCCCTGGCGGGCATCGTCACGCCGTGGATGCTCCCGGCGGCGCTGGCGACCCTCGTGGTGGGAGCGCTCGGCATGCTGGCGGCGCGCAGCCTCCTCGGCCTCGCCTGTTTCGCCGTGATCTGGTCGATGGGCTCGCTGCTCGTCGCCTTCGGCCTGTTCGAGGCCGGGGGCATCGGCGCCGGGCTCTACTACGTGCTGCACTCGACCCTCGCCGGCGCGAGCCTGTTCCTCCTCGTCGACATGGTCGTGCCGCAGCGCGGGAAGGCGGAGGACCGGCTGGTGCCCGCGCCGGTGGCTCACCCGGCGCTGCTGGCGGGGCTGTTCTTCGCCACCGCCATCGCCATGGCCGGCCTGCCGCCGCTCTCCGGCTTCCTCGGCAAGCTGATGATCATGGAGGCGAGCCGCGGCAGCGCCGCCGCCGCCTGGATCTGGGGCATGGTCCTGGCGACCAGCCTCGTCGCGATCCTCGCCTTCGCCCGCGCCGGCAGCGTGGTGTTCTGGAAGCCGGCCCGGGCGGCCGCGCCCGCGACGCCGGCAGCCGCGCCGCATGCGGCATCCTCGACGGCCGACGCGGCCGTGACACCCGCGATGGCGACACCGGCGCCGCACGCAGCATCCTCGACAGCCGACGCACCGGAACTCCCCGCCGGGGTGGCGCCTGGCGAGGCTGCGGCGAAGCAGGGCGCACGCATCCCGGCCCCGCCGCGGCTGCAGCCGCTGCCGGTCGCCGTCTTCGCGACCCTCCTCGGCGCCACGGTGGCACTCACCGCCCTGGCCGGCCCGGTGCGCCGCGAGATGGGCCTGACGGCGATGCAGGTGCTCGACACCGGCGCCTATGTGCGGGCGGTGCTCGGACCCGCGGCCACGGCCACTGCAGGGAGGCCGTGATGGGCACGCGCTTCCTGCCGCAGCCGATCCTCACGCTCGTCATCGCCGGCGTCTGGATGGCGCTCGCCAACGACCTCACCCTCGGCAATGCCATCCTCGGCCTTGCCCTCGGCCTCGCCGTTCCGCTGCTGACCCAGGCCTACTGGCCGGACCGGCCGCGCTTCCGCAAGCCCTGGCGGGTCGTCGACTTCGCCCTGGTCGTGCTGTGGGACATCGTCGTCTCCAACATCCAGGTCGCGTGGCTCATCCTGTTCCGCCGCGGCGACAGCCTGCGCTCGCAGTTCATCCGCGTCCCGCTGGCCCTCACCAATGCCGAGGCCATCACCATCCTCGCCGGCACCATCACCATGACGCCGGGCACCGTCAGCGCCGATCTGTCGGCGGACGGAACCGCGATCCTCGTCCATTGCCTCGAGACCGACGATCCCGACGCCACGGTGACCGCCATCAAGCAGCGCTACGAACGACGCCTCATGGAGATCTTCGCATGATCGCGACAGCCTGTCTGATCGCCCTCGCGGCGATTTCCATCGCCCTCCTCCTCAATCTCTATCGCCTGGCCGTGGGCCCCCACGCGCTCGACCGGGTCCTCGCCCTCGACACGATGGTGATCAATGCCATCGGCCTCATCGTCGTCCTCGGCATCTGGTTCGGGGTCACCATCTTCTTCGAAGCGGCGCTGCTCTTCGCCATGGTCGGCTTCCTGTCGACGGTGGCCTTCTGCAAGTACCTGCTGCGCGGCAACGTGATCGAGTGAGGCGGACATGACGGCGTGGATCGTGGACCTTCTGGTGACCGCTCTCCTGCTCACGGGCAGCTTCTTCCTGCTCGTGGGCTCGTTCGGCCTCGCCAAGCTGCCGGACATGATGCGGCGGCTGCATGCGCCGACCAAGGCGACGACTCTCGGCATCGGCGCGCTCCTGATCGCCTCGATGGTCTATTTCACCTTCGCCATGGGCCTGCCCTCCTTCCACGAGCTGATGATCACGCTGTTCCTGTTCATCACGGCCCCGGTTACCGCCCACCTGGTCGCCAAGGCCTACATCCTGCGGCATCCGGAGCTGCGGCCGCACCTTCCGGACGTCCAGGCCCAGGGCGGGTGGGCGACGCTCGGCGCCTCGCCGCGCGACACGGAGCGCAGCGGCCACTGAAGGCAGCGCCCCGTGGTGGCGGCAGGAGCGCCATGGTCACGGCGCTGACAGTGCAGGACAAGGAACAAAAATGGAACATCCGTATGTTCCCGGATTGTTCCTGCCGGCGTCCCGTGCAGGATGAGGGCGGGGGTGAGCCATGGTGCAGCGCGTCGCGACCGTCGCATTCGAGGGCATCGAGGCCAAGCCCGTGGACGTGCAGGTCCACGTCCTCGCCGGCCAGATCGTCTTCAACATCGTCGGCCTGCCTGACAAGGCGGTGAGCGAGGCGCGCGAGCGCGTCCGGTCCGCGCTGGTGGCATCCGGACTGGCGCTGCCGGGCAAGCGGATCACCGTCAATCTGGCGCCGGCGGACCTGCCCAAGGAGGGCTCGCATTTCGACCTGCCCATCGCCCTCGGACTGATGGCGGCCATCGGCGCCATTCCGCCCGACGCCCTCGGCGGCTTCGTGGTGCTGGGAGAGCTCGCCCTCGACGGCCGGATCACGCCGGTGGCCGGTGTGCTGCCTGCGGCGATGGCGGCGAATGCCCTCGGGCTCGGGATCATCTGCCCCGCAGCCTGCGGTCCGGAGGCGGCCTGGGCGGGGGAAGACGTGGAGGTGCTGGCGCCGGACAACCTGGTTCAGCTGGCCAACCATTTCCGCGGCACTCAGGTCCTCTCCCGGCCGAAGCCCGGCATCCGTACGGTGGATGCCCCGCTCGCCGACCTGCGCGACATCAAGGGCCAGGAGAGCGCCAAGCGCGCCCTCGAGATCGCGGCGGCGGGAGGCCACGCGCTGCTGATGAACGGGCCGCCGGGCTCGGGAAAGTCGATGCTCGCCAGCCGCATGCCCTCCATCCTGCCGCCGCTGACCGCCGCGGAGCTGCTGGAGGTCTCGATGATCCACTCCGTGGCGGGCGAACTGGAAGGCGGCCAGCTGACGACGCGCCGGCCCTTCCGTAATCCGCACCATTCCGCGTCGATGGCGGCGCTGATCGGCGGCGGCCTGCGGGTGCGCCCGGGCGAGGTGTCGCTCGCCCATCACGGGGTGCTGTTCCTCGACGAGCTGCCGGAATTCCAGCCGCACGTCCTCGATGGCCTCCGGCAGCCGATCGAATCGGGCGAGGCGGTCATCGCGAGGGCGAACCAGCGCGTCAGCTTTCCCGCAAGGTTCCAGCTGGTCGCGGCGATGAACCCGTGCCGCTGCGGCAAGGCAACCGAGCCTGGCTTCGCCTGCCCCCGCATGCCCAATCCGCGCTGCATGGCCGACTACCAGGCCAAGATCTCGGGCCCGCTCATCGACCGGATGGACATGGTGATCGAGGTTCCCGCCGTCTCCGCCGCCGATCTCATCCTGCCCGCGCCGGCCGAGGGCAGCCAGGAGATCGGCCTGAGGGTGGCGGCGGCCCGCCGCCTGCAGGCGCTGCGCTATGAGCGCCTCGGCCTGCCGGTGCGGCTGAACGCCCATGCCCCGCCGGCCGTGCTCGACGACGTGGCCGCGCCCGAGGCTGCGGGGCTCGCACTGCTGCGCGATGCGGCGGAGGCGCTGCGGCTGACGGCGCGGGGCTACCACCGGGTGCTCAAGCTCGCCCGCACCATCGCCGATCTCGACGGGACCGCCACCGTCGGCCGCATCCATCTCGCCGAAGCCATCAGCTATCGCGGGGCGACCGATGCCGTGCGCGCCGCCGCCTGACCGCCGCGCCCGCGCCCGCACAGGGCTCCCCGTGGCACGCCTGCCGCGCCCGGCATGTCGCGCCGACTTGCCCCGCCACGGTCCCGGCAGACCCCTCCGGGCG
>JAEZGJ010000210.1 GCA_023416965.1 Pseudomonadota bacterium
CCACATCTCCACGCGCAACATGGATCTGAGGCCGGGCGTCGCGGCCTCCGCCGCAGCCCACGGTCTGGCAGGCCGCGTCCGCCTGGGGACAGCGAAGGGCGGTATCCGCGAGACGCTGACGGCGGCAGCGATGGTCGCCATGGTGACGCGGGAGGGGCGGGCGCTCGGCCCGGTGGCCGATTCGGGCAACTGGCAGCCGCTCGTTGTGCCCGACGGATTCCGCCCCTGGACCGACGATTATTCCAACATCATCGATCCGATCATGCGGCGCTTCCGCCAGCCTTGAGGCTGGCGGCGCCCGCATTGGCGCGGGCGCCGCCGGGGGCCGGCGCGCCGGGCGGTGCTGCCTGGGCCCCGGGGGTGGAGGGGGGTCCACCCGTCGGTTCCTACGGCGCAGGGTCCCCGGCAGATGCGGGCGACAGCCGAAAAGCGCGCGGCAGCGACAGCCTGTCGCATCCAAGAGGCGGGCTTTGGTGTAGAACCACTGACTGCATGGTTCGGGAGGCTCCATGGTTGCGGTCAGCGTCGATCTCAAGGACGCCCTCGCGCGCTGCGCGGGCGGCGACAAGGCTGCCCTCAGGATGATCTACGACAGCGAATGCGCATCGATGATCGGGGTCGCGGCGCGGATCGTGAAGCGCCGGGAACTCGCCGAGGAGGTGGTGCAGGAGGCCTTCGTCAAGATCTGGCGCAACGCCCACCGCTACGATCCCGGCCTCGGCCCCGCCAGGGCCTGGATCTACGCCATCGTCCGCAACCAGGCGATCAACACGCTGCGCAGCGGCCGCCGCGAGGACCTCGTCGACGAGGTGCCCGAGGACGCCGGCTCGGCGGTTGAAGCCTACGCCGCTGCCGAGCGCCTGCCGGACGGCAACGCGCTGCGCCGCTGCCTCGAGGGGCTGGAGGCGCGCCGCCGCACCAGTCTGCTCATGGCCTATGTGGACGGCTTCTCCCACGGCGAGATCGCCGGGCGGCTCGGCCTGCCGCTGGGCACGGTCAAGGCCTGGATCCGCCGGTCGCTGCTCGCGCTCAGGGAGTGCATGGGATGACCGACGACCTCGTCGCCACCGCGGGTGAATATGTCGCCGGGCTCATTTCCCCGGAGGAGCAGGAGGCCTTCGAGCGGCTCATCGCCACCGACGGCGAGGCACGCCGCGCCGTCGCCCAATGGCGCGCGCGCCTCCTCGCGCTGGACGAGACGGCGACGCAACTGACGCCGTCAGATCGCCTGTGGCCTGCCATCGAGGCGGCGGTGGGCGCGGCGCGCCCGGCGTCGGAGGCGGAACCTGGCTGGCTCGCGAGGATCTGGCAGGATGTCTCGGCCCTGCGGCTTGCCGCCCTTGCGGGCGCCGCGGCGGCGCTGGTCATGGCCGTGCTGCTGGTGGCCCAGCCCTTCGGCGGCGGCGCCGGCAAGCCTGCCGTGGTCGCGGTTCTGAATGCGCCGAACGGCGGCGAGGCCGGTGCCATCGTCGAGGCCTATGCGGACGGGCGCATCCGCGTGGTGCCGCTGCGCGCCATTCCGGTGCCGGAGGGGCGGGTGCTCCAGGTCTGGACCCTGTGGGACCGCCAAGTCGGGCCACGCCCGGTCGGCCTGATGGAGCGGGCACAGGCGCGCGACTATGCCACCTCCGGCATGCCGCGGCCGGTGGACAGCCAGCTCTACGAGATCACGCTGGAGCCGGCGGGCGGTTCGCCGACGGGACGGCCGACCGGTCCGATCCTCTATGTCGGCCGGGGCACGACGCCGCTGTAGCTTTGTTGGGGTGTACGTTGGTCAAACTGCTTTCTATTGCTGGGTTGACTGCAACCGCTGCAGGCGTGCTGGTCGGGTTCTACTGGCCGACAATCGGTGCGCGCTGGGGCGGCGAGGATACGCCTCGGGAAGAGGCGCGGCTCCGGTTGCGCTACGGTCTCGGCGTCGCGCTGGTGGTTTTCGGGACAGCGCTTCAGATTGCAGCTGCTTGGATCCAGTAGCCTGCCTATTGCCCGCTGCCGCCCCCTTGGGCTACCCAAGCGCATCTCCTTCACCGCCGGGCCCGCCCATGACCGCTCATGCCAATCCGAAGAACCTGATCCCCGGCGCCACCGGCGACTGGGAGGTGGTGATCGGCCTCGAGATCCATGCGCAGGTGGCCTCCAACGCCAAGCTGTTCTCGGGTGCAGCGGTCGGCTTCGGCGCGCCGGAGAACAGCCAGGTGAGCCTCGTCGACGCGGCCATGCCTGGCATGCTGCCGGTGATCAACGAGGAATGCGTGCGGCAGGCGATCCGCACCGGCCTCGGCCTGAAGGCGAAGATCAACCATCGCTCGGTCTTCGACCGGAAGAACTATTTCTATCCTGACCTGCCGCAGGGCTACCAGATCAGCCAGTACAAGAGCCCGATCGTCGGCGAGGGCGAGGTCATCGTTGACCTGTCCCCGACCGAGAGCTTCAAGGTCGGCATCGAACGCCTGCATCTCGAACAGGATGCGGGCAAGTCGATCCACGACCAGCACCCGACTCTCTCCTATATCGATCTCAACCGCTCCGGCACGGCGCTGATGGAGATCGTCTCCAAGCCGGACATGCGCTCGGCGGACGAGGCCAAGGCCTATGTGACCAAGCTGCGCACCATCCTGCGCTATCTCGGCACCTGCGACGGCGACATGGAGAAGGGCAACCTGCGTGCTGACGTCAACGTCTCGGTGCGCCGGCCCGGCGAGCCCTTCGGCACCCGCTGCGAGATCAAGAACGTCAACTCCATCCGCTTCATCGGCCAGGCGGTGGATTACGAGGCGCGCCGGCAGATCGGCATCCTCGAGGATGGCGGCACGATCGACCAGGAGACGCGGCTCTACGACGCCACCAAGGGCGAGACGCGCTCCATGCGCTCCAAGGAAGAGGCGCACGACTACCGCTACTTCCCCGATCCTGACCTGCTGCCGCTGGAATTCAGCCAGGCCTATGTCGACGACCTCGCCGCCGTGCTGCCGGAACTGCCCGACGCCAAGAAGGCGCGGCTCATCGCCGATTACGGCCTGACGCCCTACGACGCCTCCATCCTGGTGCTGGAGAAGGAGAGCGCCGACTATTTCGAGGCGGTGGCCAAGGGCCGTGACGGCAAGAGCGCCGCCAACTGGGTCATCATCGAGCTGTTCGGCCGCCTCAACAAGGAGGCCAAGGACGTCACCGCATCGCCGGTGTCGCCCGAGCAGATCGGCGGCATCATCGACCTGATCCAGGCCGGCACCATCTCGGGCAAGATCGCCAAGGACCTGTTCGAGATCGTCTTCACCGAGGGCGGCGACCCCGCGGCCGTCGTCGAGGCGCGCGGCATGAAGCAGGTGACCGATACCGGCGCCATCGAGAAGGTCATCGACGAGGTGATCGCCGCCAATCCCGACAAGGTCGAGCAGGCCAAGGCCAAGCCGACCATGCTCGGCTGGTTCGTCGGCCAGGTGATGAAGGCATCCGGCGGCAAGGCCAATCCCGGCGCCGTCAACGAGATGCTCAAGGCCAAGCTCGGGATCTGAGGCGGGGTGCGGCCCGTCCTGCGCAAGACGGGACCATCCGATGGCGAGCCCCTGGACGTCGAATATCGAGCGGGATCCCCGCTATCGCGGCGCCGAGGCCATCGTCACGGCGGCGGGCTACGGGATCACGGTCGGGGAGGGCCTCATCGCCGTCGCCCACGAGGAGACCGGCGAGAGCCGGCGCTTCCGCTCCCGCAAGGAGTTCCTCGTCTTCGCGGAAGCCATCGCGAAGGGTGAGCCGGCGTCTCCGCCGAGGCGCAGCGCCGGGATCCGCAACGGGCCGGGCTTCGCCGACCGGGCGGCGCGGCCTCCCGCCCCTCGTCCGGCCGATGACGCCGCCAATGCCGATATTGCCCGGCTCGAAGCCCTTTGCCGGGCGCTGACCATCGAGCGCGACGCCTGGAAGGCGAGGGCACAGATCCGCGAGGAAAGCGCCGCGAATGCACCCGCCGACGGCGGTGAGAAGTACCGCGCCCTGAAGAAGTTCATCGCGCGCGAGTTCCATCCCGATCAGGTCCGCGCCGACGGCATCGAGCGTCTGGTGCGCACGGAAGTGTTCAAGACGCTCTGGGCCCATATCGAGGAGCTGGAGCGCACGGGCCGCTCCTGACGCACGGCGGCTGCACGCAACTTGCTTGGGTCTGCCGTGCACCTGGGCCGTTCCCAGCAAGGCAGCCCCATGATCCTGCGCAATACACCTCCCACCATGGCGCGGCTCGCCGCCGCCGCCATCGCAACCGCCGGGGTGGTGCTGGCCGCCACCTTCGCCTTCCGGACCTTCTCGCTGCCGCTGCTGCTGGCCTCCATCGGCGGCTCCGCGGTGATCGTCTTCGGCATGCCGGACAGCCGGATGGCGCGCCCGCGCAGCCTCTATGGCGGCCATGCCCTGGGCCTTGCGGCGGGTTTCCTCGCGGTGCTCGCCGGCCGTGGCGATTATGCGGTGGCGGGAGCGGTGGCGCTGGCGCTGGTGGCGATGCTGCTGACCGACACGGTGCATTCGCCGGCCGGGGCCGACCCGATCATCGTGGCGGCGGGCGGGGCGGGGTGGGAAATCCTGGTGATCGCGGCCGGACTGCTGCTGCTGACCGACCTCCTCGGCCGCTTCGTCGGCTGGTGCTTCGGCGACGCGCCGACGTGAATGGCAGCAGCGCGCGCAGCCCCTCTTGCGCGGCAGCGGTAGCCGGCGCTTCCATGCCCCTCCCTGGGAGGATCTCACATGACGAAGCGCTTCACGCTCCACGGCTTCTGGCTGTCCGGCCCCACTTACAAGGTGGGCCTGATGCTCAGCCTCTGCGGCGAGGATTTCGCCTACAATTCGGTCAACCTGCGCGCCGGGGAGCACAAGAGCCCCGCCTTCCTTGCCAAGAACCGGTTCGGCCAGGTGCCGGTGCTGGAAGATGCGAAGACCGGCCTCGCCCTCTGCCAGTCGGCGGCCATCCTCGAACATCTCGCCGCCGAACTCGGCAAGTTCCGGGGAGAGGGCGCTGCCGGCCCCGCCCGCGCCCGCGAATGGATGTTCTGGGACTTCGATCGGCTGGCCGGGCCGATCTACCGCTCGCGCGCGCAGCGCTTCGGCATCCGCAACTTCAACCAGCCGATCATGGAAATGTACTGGGCCGAGGGTAATGCGGCGCTGAAAGTGCTGGAGGAGGCGCTGGCCGGCTCCGACTGGCTCGCCGGAAGCGCGCCGTCCATCGCCGACATCGACGTCTATGGCGTCGTCGCCTATGCGCCGCAGGCGGGCTTCGACCTCAAGGCCTATCCGGCCATCGGCGCCTGGATGGCCCGGATGGAGGCGCTGCCGGGCTTCATCCCGAGCGATGGCCTGCCCAAGGCGGCGCGGGCATGAACGACGTCGCCGTCCGGGAGGCGACCGCGGCGGACGTGCCGCGCATCGCCGCCCTGATCGCCATGGGCAACGCCTCGCGCCCGATGTCGGCGGAGGAGGCCGAGGCGGAGGGCCGGCTGCCGGTCTATGCGCAAGCCTTCGCCCGCGTCGCCGCCTCGGAGGCGAACCAGCTCTTCGTCGCGGAATTGGGCGGGCGGGTGGTCGGCACCTACCAGCTCACCGTCCTGCCGGGGATCGCCGAACGGGGCCGCACCCGCGGCAAGATCGAGAGCGTCCACGTCGACCCGACGCTGCGGGGGACGGGGGTCGGCGCGGCGATGATGCGCCACGCCCTCGCCAAGGCGCGCGAGGCGGGGATCGGTCTCCTCGAGCTGTCATCCAACAAGAGCCGGACCGATGCCCACCGCTTCTACGAGCGGCTGGGCTTCGCCAAGAGCCACGAGGGCTTCAAGATGGTCCTCGACTGATCCCGCCGCGCCGGGTCAGCTCCGGCGGCGGGCCCGGCATTCGGGAAGGAAGCTGCGCCAGGTCTTGCCGGCCGCCTGCAGCCGCGTCTTGTCGCGCCGCCATTCGGCGCCGCAGTCGCGCATGATCTGGTCGTTGCGCAGCTGCGCGGCCGAGCGCGGCCGGCGCGTGGTGGTGGAGGCCGGCGGGGTGGTGGTCGTCTCGGCCGCCGTGCCGCGGCCGCGGGACGGCGTGGCGGTCTGTGCGGTGGCGATGTCGGCGGTGAGGATGAGGGCGGCCAGCGCCGCGAGCCAGTGAAGTCGCATGGGGTGATCCTCCTTGTGATCGGGCGCACCATCCCATCCTCCGGCCGAACCCGGGATGAACGTCGCGCAGGTTGTATCCTGCCCTGTTCATGCAACCGCGCAACTGGGGCATCGCACGGATACGCGAGGCGGGGTTCACCTGCCGCACCGAGGTGCTAGGCTCCTTGCCGACGGCCGGCCGGACCTCACCGGCACCCGAGAGCCCGCGGAGACGCCCCATGTCGCAACGTCCGATCGAACTCCACTACTGGCCGACGCCGAACGGGTGGAAGATCACGATCATGCTGGAGGAATGCGGGCTGCCCTATACGGTCATCCCCGTGAACATCGGCAAGGGCGACCAGTTCAAGCCGGACTTCCTGAAGATCGCGCCCAACAACCGCATGCCCGCCATCGTTGATCCCGAAGGGCCGGGCGGCGAGCCGATCTCGGTCTTCGAGGCCGGCGCCATCCTCATGTATCTCGGCCGCAAGACGGGCAAGTTCTATCCCCAGGACGAGCGCGGCCGCGTCGCGGTGGAGGAGTGGCTGATGTGGCAGATGGCCGGCTTCGGCCCGATGCTGGGCCAGACGCACCATTTCCGCATCTATGCGCCCGAGAAGATCGAATATGCCATCAACCGCTATACCAATGAGGCCAACCGCCTCTACGGCGTGCTGAACCGGCGGCTCGAGGGCCGCGAGTTCATCTGCGACAGCTATTCCATCGTCGACATGGCCTGTATCGGCTGGGCGAAGCTCTGGGAGCGGCAGGGCCAGGACATGGCGCAGTTCCCGAACGTGAAGGCCTGGCTCGACCGCATGCTCGCCCGTCCCGCCGTGCAGAAGGGGCTGATGGTCAACAAGGAGGACCGCGCTGCCACTTCGCCGAGCGACCCGGCGGCGCAGGCGGTTCTGTTCGGTCAGAAGGCGCGCTGAGGCGCGTCGGCGGCTTATTCACCTTCCCGTAGCGTTAATCCAACGTTGACCTATGGGAAGCAGACTGCGCGTGACGAATGGTAACGGGCGGCCGTCTGGCGGCCCGTCTCAACCGGAGATCATGCGATGACCGTGATGATCCTCGCAGAGGACGACGCCCCGTCCATCGTGCCCGGCGATCTCGCCGAGCTCGCCGACCGGCCGGCGCGGGAACTGGGCACGCTCTATGCCGCCGGCAGGGTCGTGCCGCGCGACCTCGTCGCCGCCCATATGTGGTTCAACATCGCTGCCCTGAAGGGCGACCGCGACGCCGCCCACCTCCGGCAGGAGGTCGCCGCCGAGATGAGCAAGGACGAGATCGCCCAGGCGCTCGGCTGGGCGAGAGCTTGGCTCGACGCGCAGGCGCCCGTCGCCGTCTGATCAGGCCGGCCGCGCCCGCGGCTTCTCGATGTTCGGCAGGAAGATCGTCAGCAGGCCGATGAGCGGCAGGAACGAGCAGAGCCAGTAGACGTAGTCGATGCCCCTGGCATCGGCGATCTGGCCCAGCACCGCCGCGCCGATGCCGCCCATGCCGAAGGCGAAGCCGAAGAACAGGCCGGAGATCATGCCGACCTTCCCGGGCACCAGTTCCTGCGCATAGACGAGGATGGCCGAGAAGGCCGAGGCCATGACGACGCCGATGATCGCCGTGAGCACGATGGTGCCGGTGAGGCCGGCATATGGCAGGGCGAGGGTGAAGGGAAGCGTCCCGAGGATCGAGCCCCAGATCACCACCTTGCGGCCGAAGCGGTCGCCGATGGGACCGCCGAGCAGGGTTCCAACCGCCAGGGCCCCGAGGAACACGAAGAGCATGAGCTGCGAGTTGCGCACCGACACGCCGAAACGGTGCATGGCGTAGAAGGTGTAGTAGCTCGAGAGGCTCGTCATGTAGACGTATTTGGAGAAGATGAGCAGGCTGAGCACGCCGATGGCGGCAATCACCCGCCGGCGCGGCAGCATGGTCGGCTTGGCGGGAGCCGGCCTGGAGGCCTGCGCCGCGCGCCGGGCCGCGTACCAGCCGCCGACCCTGGTGAGGATCACCATGGCGGCGAGGGCGAGGACCGCGAACCAGGCGACGGATTGCTGGCCGCGCGGCAGGATGACGAAGGCCGCTGCGATGGGGCCGAGGGCGGTGCCGGTATTGCCGCCGACCTGGAACAGCGACTGTGCCAGGCCGTGGCGCCCGCCGGAGGCCATGCGCGCCATGCGCGAGGATTCCGGGTGGAAGACCGCCGAGCCGAAGCCGACGAGGGCGGCGGCCAGGAGCAGGAAGGCGTAGCTGCCGGCATAGGCCAGCAGGATCAGCCCGGTGAGGGAGAAGCCCATGCCGACCGCCAGCGAATAGGGCTGGGGATGGCGGTCGGTATAGAGGCCGACCAGCGGCTGGAAAAGCGAGGCGGTCCCGGAGAAGACGAAGGCGAGGAGGCCGATCTGGCCGAAGTCGAGCGCGTAATTCGCCTTCAGCACCGGATAGAGGGCGGCCACCAGCGACTGCATGACGTCGTTCAGGAGGTGGCAGGTGCTCAGCGCCGCCAGGACGCCGAAGGAGGTGCGGTCGACGGCAGGGGGGGCCGTGTCGACGGACGTGCTGGTCACGAATGCTCCTCGGGGCGGCAGCGGCTGTGGCGTTGTTGCCCGATTGGGAGGCAATCGCTGCCTTCGGTCAATGCTGCCGCGGCGGGAGCCCGCATGCGCGGGGCGGGGGGCTCCCGCGGGTCCGTCAGTCCACCACCCGCACTGCGCCCTTGGCGGCGCTGGTGGCGAGGGCGGCATAGGCCCTGAGCGCCGTCGACACCTTGCGCTTGCGCGGAGCCGCGGGTTTCCAGGCGGCCTTGCCCTTGGCCTCCATGGCGGCGCGGCGGCGGGCGATCTCCTCGTCGGAAACGCGCATGGCGATCGTCCGGTTGGGGATGTCGATGTCGATCATGTCGCCTTCTTCCACCAGGCCGATGGCGCCGCCCTCCGCCGCTTCCGGCGAGGCATGGCCGATGGAGAGGCCGGAGGTGCCGCCGGAGAAGCGGCCGTCGGTGATGAGGGCGCAGGCCTTTCCGAGGCCCTTCGACTTCAGATAGCTCGTCGGATAGAGCATTTCCTGCATGCCGGGGCCGCCGCGCGGGCCCTCGTAGCGGATGACGACGACGTCGCCGGCCCTGATCTTGTTGGTGAGGATGGCGTCGACCGCCGCGTCCTGGCTTTCGAAGATGCGGGCCGGGCCGGAGAACTTGAGGATGGAGGCATCGACGCCCGCAGTCTTCACGATGCAGCCGTCGAGGGCGATGTTGCCGAAGAGCACGGCGAGGCCGCCGTCCTTCGAATAGGCGTGGTCGGCGGAGCGGATGACGCCCTTCTCGCGGTCGAGGTCGAGTTCCTCGAAGCGGCGGTTCTGGCTGAAGGCGGTCTGGGTCGGCACGCCGCCCGGAGCCGCCGAATAGAAGGTGTGGACGCTCTCGCTGTCGGAAACCTTGACGTCCCAGCGCGCGAGGGCGGCGGCCATGCTCTCGGAGTGGACAGTGGGCAGGCTGGTGTCGATCAGCCCGGCGCGGTCGAGCTCGCCGAGGATCGCCATGATGCCGCCAGCGCGGTGGACATCCTCCATGTGGACGTTGGCGACCGAGGGCGCGACCTTGCAGAGCACCGGCACGCGGCGCGACAGGCGGTCGATGTCCTCCATGGTGAAGCCGATCTCGCCCTCGTGGGAGGCGGCGAGCAGGTGGAGCACCGTGTTGGTCGAACCGCCCATGGCGATGTCGAGCGTCATGGCGTTCTCGAAGGCCTTGAACGAGGCGATGGAGCGCGGCAGCACGCTCATGTCGTCCTGCTCGTAATGGCGGCGGGCGAGGTCCACGATGAGATGGCCGGCCTCGACGAAGAGGCGCTCGCGATCGGCATGGGTGGCGAGAACCGAGCCGTTGCCGGGCAGGGCGAGGCCGAGGGCCTCGGTGAGGCAGTTCATGGAATTGGCGGTGAACATGCCCGAGCAGGAGCCGCAGGTCGGGCAGGCGGACCGCTCGATGACCTTCACGTCCTCGTCGGAGACGCGGTCGTCGGCGGCGGCCACCATGGCGTCGATCAGGTCGACCTTCTTCAGCACGCCCTCGGCGATGAACTTGCCGGCCTCCATCGGCCCGCCGGAAACGAAGATGGCGGGGATGTTGAGGCGCATGGCGGCCATCAGCATGCCGGGCGTGATCTTGTCGCAGTTGGAGATGCAGACCATGGCGTCGGCGCAATGGGCGTTGACCATATACTCGACGCTGTCGGCGATGATCTCGCGCGAGGGCAGCGAATAGAGCATGCCGTCATGGCCCATGGCGATGCCGTCGTCGACCGCGATGGTGTTGAACTCCTTGGCGACGCCGCCGGCCTTCTCGATCTCGCGCGCCACGAGCTGGCCGAGATCCTTCAGATGAACGTGGCCCGGCACGAACTGGGTGAAGGAATTCACCACGGCGATGATCGGCTTGCCGAAATCGGAGTCCTTCATGCCGGTGGCGCGCCACAGGCCGCGGGCGCCGGCCATGTTGCGGCCGTGGGTCGTGGTGCGTGAACGATAGGCGGGCATGGTCGTTTCCGGGTGCTCGACGTTGGGTGCTTGATCGGGCCGGCGCGCGGTCCGTTGATCCAGCCTTTAACCGTTCAAGACGGCGCGAGCCAGCCCCGCCGTGCAGGGCGGCACCGTGGCGGCGGGATCGGCGGGGGTGACGCCTTCGGACTGCCTTGGCTCGAACCTTGCTCTGTTCATCCGGGAGGTGACGCAGGCGCGGCGGACTCGCCGGCCCGTCGCCTGGAGGAGAACGATGTTCGAGCCGATCGGCCTCGTCGTCCTGGCTGCCGGCCTGGCGAGCCTGCTCATGGGCCGCACTGCGCCGATGGTGCTGGTCATCCTCTGTTCGGGGCTCGGTGCCGCCGCCGCCCTGCTCCTAGGCGCCGCCAACATCCAGCCGGCCCATGTCGTTCTGCTGCTCGCCGTCGCCGCGATGGCGGCGCGGCCCGAGGGAGCCGCCTTCTTCATCCGCGCCATGACGCGATCCTGGCCGACCCTCTGGCTGACATTCCTCGTGCTCTACGGCGTCGTCACCGGCTATTTCATGCCCCGGCTGCTGGCGGGGGCGAGCGAAATCATCCCCCTTGGTTCGTCCGCCTTCGACGATACCGGCGGTACCGTGCCGCTGGGACCGGTGTCCAGCAACTTCACCCAGGCCGTGTACATGGCGGCGAACCTCCTGTGCTTCGTCGCCACGCTGCATGTCGCGTCGACGGAGAAGGGCTACCGCTCGCTCGCCCTCGGCGTGCTGGGACTGGCCGCCTTCAACGCCGCTCTCGCCGTGGCGGACGTCGCCACCTACTGGACCGGCACCCAGGCGCTGCTCGATGGCATCCGCAACGCCCGCTACACGCTTCACCACGAGGAGCAGATCGCCGGCCTGAAGCGCATTGTCGGCGGCATGCCCGAGGCCTCGGCCTTCGCCCGCTTCACCCTGGGGCTGATGGGCTTTTCGGCCATGCTCTGGATTTCTGGGCTGTGGACGCGGGTGAGCGGGCTGCTGGCGATTGCCTCCTTCGCCCTGGTGCTGCTGTCGACATCGACCACCGGCATGGTGGGCCTCATCCCGGTGACGGGCGTGCTCTACGCGGTAGCGCTGAGCCGTGCCCTGCAGGCACGGTCGACGCGCGGCGGAGCGGTGTTCCTGCTCGCACTGCCGGCCGCGGCCGCAGCGCTCGCCGCGGTGCTGATGGCGAGCGAAGATCTGCGCACGGTGATCCTCGACTATCTGGACCTGCTCGTCTTCAGCAAGGCGAGTTCCAATTCCGGCATCGAGCGCACTGCGTTCAACACCATCGCGCTGCACAACTTCGTCGACTCCTACGGCCTCGGCGTGGGTCTCGGCACCGTCCGCACCTCCTCGCTGCCCGTCGCCCTGCTCTCCCATGTCGGGGTGCCCGACACGCTGTTCTACCTGGCATTCCTCGTGGCTGTGGCGTGGCCAGGCAGGCGGGCTGTCGCGCCCGCCCAACAGGGTGTACGTGCGGCCGCCCTGATGGCCTGCTTCGCGCTGATCTGCGGCGACCTCGTCGCCGCGCCGAACATCGAGCAGGGTCTGATCTTCTACGTGCTCGCCGGTCTCGCCGCGGCACGGCCACTCGGAAGCGCCGTCCGGGCCGGTTCCGCCGCCATGCCGGAGCACCGGCCGCTGGCGGTGGCGCTGCGCTGACAAGGCGGTCCCGCCCTACTCGAAGACCAGCACCTGGTCGACTCGCAGGTGGGCGAGATGGTGCTCCGGAAGGAGGGGCGAGGGATAGGGTACGTCGGAGCGCAAGGCGAGGGTCAGGAGCGGCCAGAAGACGTCGGCCCGCGCATCGAGCTCCTCGGCGCGCCCGATCGTCCATACGGTGGCCTGGCCGGTCCTGGGATCGGTAACGGTTTGGCGGTCGAAATAGGGAACGCACAGCGCGCCATCCACCAGCATGCCGTAGCGGTGGTAACCCTGGGTCACGTCGACGCCGGTCGGAACCCCGATCCCCTCGTGGTGCTGTCCGGGGTCGCCCCATTCGTGAAGATAGGTTCCGTAGAGGTCGGGCTCGAATCCCTTGTGCTCGACGATGTCCAGTTCGACGCTCGTCCTGGGGAACAGGATGCTGCGCCCGTTCATCATCCAGAAGGCGGGCCAGGTGAGGGGATGGCGCGGCATCTTCATGCGCGCCTCGAAATAGCCGTTGCGCCAGCCGCGCAGGATGGAGCCGTCGGGCCGGGCGGTCTGGATGTTGCCGCCGATCCACTGAAACTCGGGATGGGTGTTGCCGTAGTACTGGGGCACGCGCATGGGCCGGCCGATATATTTGACGGAAATCTGCAAGGCCCGGCCGTCCTCGGCCTCTGGATCGTCGACGATGGCATAGGGGTCGAAGCCTTCCTCCCCGCCCCAGCGGGAGAAGGCGGCCCGCCCGTAGAAGCCGGTATCGAACGTCGTCGCCTTGGGCCCGGCCTGCCAGACCGTCCTGTCGAGGGTGCGGAAGGGTTCGTCGAAGACGACCGACCGACCGGTCGTGGGATCGGCCGGGGCTCCGCGGGAGGCGGCGCGGGCGTCGCGGGGAGCGGCCAGACCCATCAGGCCGGCCGCCGCCGGCAGCCACAGCGTGCGCCGCGACAGGCAGGGCGGCGAGGGCTCTCCGCCGCCGTCAGTTGGCGGGCTTGCGGACATACCACGCGTCCCACTGGGAGAATTCGGGGAAGCGGCGCTCGTAGCCGCGATCCAGCATCAGCCGGTCAATCCGCGCCTCGTTGTCGGTGTGGTTGTGCTCGATGGAGAAGAGCTGGACCTGGAAAGCGTCGAAATCGAACTGTTCCAGGATCTGGAATTCGCTGCCTTCCGTGTCGACCGACATGTAGTCGATCCTTCGGGGGGCGCCGTGCGCTTTGAGCAGATCGTTCAGCGAGACCGTCGCCACGTCGAAGGCCTGGCCGGCGGCGCGGCGCCCGGCATTGTGGTCGTGACCGGAAGACGCGGCGAGGCCGCTCAGTTCGGGATCGTCCGCGGCCAGGAAGGTCAGAGTGGCGCCGGACGTGGCATAGACGCAGCGGGTGTCGAGATGACAGCCGCGGTTGACCGCGAGCGCCTCGTGCCAAGCGGGATTGGGCTCTGCCAGGATCCCGGTCCATCCGAAACGCTTCTCAAGCAGCCAGGTATTGCTGTTGTCGAGACCGTTGGTGGCGCCGAATTCGACGAAAAAGCCGCCGTGAAGGTCCTCGAGCTCGAACAGCACCCAGATGTCCTGGAGAATCTGCGCTCTGGACCAGGCGCGGCGGTGAAAGGTGCTGGCGAGGAAGCGGAGGTCCGGCCGCTCCAGCAGTTCGGCCATGCCCGGCTGACGCAGACGCATTGCGTTGAAGGCCCCACGCCGGGCGCTCTCGCTGCGGGAGACCAGGGCGGCGCCGGTGAGGGCGGCGTCCTTCAATCCATCCTTCAGGCCGAGACGCATGCCCTGTCCTCCCGCACGCCGAACCATCGATGCCGAGCGCCAATGCCGCCGGGCGCCCCGAGAGGGGTGAAAGCAACATGCGCGCCACCCGCGAGTCGCGGGCGCCGCGCTCCAGTCTTCGCCGGCAAAGTGCCTGCAACGGCGACACCGCTGCCCAATAAAGAAGCGGTGCAGGGTCAGAATTGCCCAATGTCCACTGGCATGACCTTTGCTGTTCTTGCGGCAGGTTTCTGTCGATATCTCGGGCTGTCCGGGGCGGCTGGCCCGGTCGGGGTTCCTGCATGCCGCATATCGTCAGACCTCCATCGCCCGTTACGACCTGGAGGTCGTGACACGGGCCCATGCGGAGGCCCTGGTCGCCATTGCCGGACATCGCTGACGCCATGGCTGCCGAGCGTTGCAGCGCACACAGGCCTCGGCTCCGTTCGCGGGCCTTCCACCCCGGGCGGGCAGCGCCTTGAATGCCGCAGCGGGATCGGGCGATCCGACCGGGGGGCAGGCGACGTGCAGACGAGAGACTGGGACATCGGCACCGATATCGGCGGCACGTTCACCGACATCATCGCCGTCCGGAGCGGCAGCCACGAGACCCGGATCGCCAAGGTGCCCTCCCGACCCGACGCGCCGGTCCAGGCCATGATGGAGGCGCTCGCCGCCGTCGGCCTTGACCCCGGTGACGTGCGCCGCTTCGTCCACGGCACCACCCGCGTCACCAATGCCCTCGTCGAGGAGCGGCTGCCGAAGGTTGCGCTGGTGGCGACCGCCGGCTTCGAGGACGTGCTGGAGATCGCCCGCTACCGCCGGCAGGAGCTCTACCGCCTCGACATTCCGCCGAAGGCGCCGCCGCTGGTGCCGCCGGCGCTGTGCTTCGGCATCGTCGAGCGGCTCGACCATACGGGCGCGGTGCTGACGCCGCTCGCGGAAAGCGAGATCGAGCGTCTCGTGGTCTGGCTGAAGGCAAACGAGGTGGCGAGCGTCGCCATCTGCCTCCTCCACTCCTACGCCAATCCGGCCCACGAGAGGCGCCTCGCCGAACGGCTTGCCGGCATCGTGCCGCATGTCTGCGTCTCGCACGAGATCAACCCGGAAGCGCGCGAGTACGAGCGGGCCTCCTCGACCGCCTTCAACGCGGCGGCCATGCCCATCGCGGTGGAATATCTGACCGAGCTCGAGGAGCGGCTGCCGATCGGGCCGGGCCTGCAGGTCTTCCATTCGGCAGGGGCCATGGTTCCCGTGCCGGCGGTCAAGCGCCGCCCGCTGGTCATGGCCATGTCGGGGCCGGCGGCGGGCGTCTCGGCTTCCGCCCGCATCGCCCGCGACCTGAAACGGCCGCGCGTCCTCACCTTCGACATGGGCGGCACCACCACCGACGTCTGCCTGATCGTCGACGGGGCGGCGGAGATGACCGACACGCGGATGATGGGCGGCCGGCCGCTGCGCCAGCCCATGCTCGCCGTCCATTCCATAGGGGCGGGCGGCGGCTCCATCGTCGATCTGGGGCCGGGAGGCCTCACTGTCGGCCCGAAGAGCGCCGGCGCCGTGCCGGGGCCTGCCTGCTACGGCCGCGGCGGCACCCGCGCCACCATCACCGACGCCAACGCCATCCTCGGCTATCTCGATCCGGAGGCGGTGCTCGGCGACACGATCCGCATCGACGTGGGCAAGGCGCGGGAGGCCGTCCAGCCCATCGCCGACAGGCTGGGGCTGGGGCTCGAGGAGACGGCGCTCGGAATCGTCAAGGTCGCCAATGCCACCATGGCGCGGGCGCTCAGGCGGGTGACCGTCGAGCGCGGCGTCGACGGACGCGACTGCACGCTGCTCGCCTTTGGCGGCGGCGGGCCCATGCACGCCACGGGCCTCGCCGACCTCTACGGGCTCAGGGAGATCATCGTGCCGGCGGCCTCCAGCGCCTTTTCGGCGCTCGGCTGCCTCACCGCCGACTTCTCCTTCCTGCAGCAGCGCACGGTGCGCATGGCGCTGAACGGCCTCTCACCCGAGGTCTTCGCGGCGCGTGTGGCCGAACTGGTCGCGGAGGCGCGCGATCCGCTCATCGCCAACGGCATCCCCTTCGCGGAGATCGCCGTCGAGCACGTCGCGCTGATGCGATACGCGGCGCAGAGCGATTCCATCCCCATCGGCTTCGCCATGCCGCTCGACCCGGTCCGGCTGAAGGCGGATTTCCACGCCCGGCACCATGAGCTCTTCGGCTATGCGACGGGCGAGGATTGCGTGATCGAGGCGTTGCGGGTGAAGGCGACCAAGCCGTCGGTGACGCCCTTCTCGCGCCCGGACGTCGGCCGCCCGCAGGTCGCCGGCCGCAGCCGGCCCTGCATCTTCGGCCCGGAGGGGCCGGTCGCGACGCGCATCCTGCCGCGCGAGACCCTCTTCGGCATCACCACGGGTCCCGCCATCATCGAGGACGCCTGGTCCACCGTCATCGTGCCGCCGGGGTGGCAGGCGCGGCCCGACGACCTCGGCAACCTCTTCCTGACCCGGAGCGCCTCATGACCCCGCTGGACCCCTTCGTCGTCGAGGTCATCCGCCACGGCCTCTCGGCGGCGGCCGAGGAGATGAGCCTCGTCATGACCCGCTCCGCCCGTTCGCCGCTGCTGCGCGAGGCGGGCGACCTCTCCTCCGCCATCACCGATGCTGAAGGCGGCCTGGTGGGGCAGGGGCGCGACATTCCCATCCACCTCGGCGCCATGGCCTATACGGTGAAGGAGCTCCTCAAGGTCTGCCCCGCCTCGGGCATGAAGGAGGGCGACGCCATCATCTACAATGTCGGCGCGCTGGGGGGTAACCACCTCAACGACGTGAAGATCGCCCGTCCGGTCTTCGTCGAGGGACGGCTCGTGGCCTTCGCCCTCAGCCTCGCGCACTGGCCCGACGTCGGCGGCACCTGGCCGGGGAGCTATCTCGCCAATGCCTTCGACACGTTCCAGGAGGCGATCCGCATTCCGCCGCTGCCGATCGCCGGCGCGGCCGGCGTCAATCGCTCGGTGCTCGACCTCATCCTCGCCAATGTCCGCGACCCCGTGTCCTGCGAGGGCGACCTGATGGCACAGCTCGCCGCGACCACAGCGGCCGAACGGCGGATCCGCGAGATGTGCGCGCAATACGGCACAGACACCTTCGTCGCCACCATGAGCCGCCTGCACGACCTCTCGGAAGCGGAGATGCGCGCGGCGCTCGCCGAACTGCCCGACGGCACCTACGAGGGCGAGGACTTCCTCGATGACGGCGGGCCCAACGGCGAGCCGGCGCGCATTCACGTGCGGATCGAGATCCGCGGCGACGAGGCGACCTTCGACCTCTCCGGATCGGCCGACCGGGTCGCCAACTTCTGCAACACCACGCCCTTCATCGCCCGGTCGGCGGTGGTCTATGCCGCCCGCATCATGAGCGGGCGCGATATGCAGCAGAATGCCGGCGCGCTGCGCCCCATCACCATCGTCACGCGGCCGGGGTCGATCCTCGAGCCCGGCTGGAACGCGGCGGTGGCGGCCGGCAACCACGAGACATCCATGCGGGTGGTGGATGCCGTGTTCCGCGCCATGGAGGGCGTGATCCCCGAGCGCCTGTCGGCGGGCGGGCCGGCGACGTCCGGGCTCCTCGCCTTCGCCGAGCCGCTGCCCGACAGTTCCTGGCGCATGCTCTACGAGGTGCATGGCGGCGGGGAGGGCGCCCGCCACGACCGCGACGGCTGCCCGGCGACGCGTGTGCACCTCGCCAACACCTCCAACACGCCGGCCGAGATGATCGAGGCGAACTACGCCATCCGCGTCGAGAAACAGGCGATCCGCCGCGGTTCGGGCGGACGCGGCCTGCACAGGGGCGGTGACGGCGTCGTGCGCGCCTACCGGGTGCTGGCGCCGAGCCTCTGGCTCACCACCTGCGTCGAGCGCTCGGTGATGCCGACCTACGGCCTGAAGGGCGGCGAGGAGGGCAAGCCCTACACGATCACGCTGGAGCGCGATGGCAAGGCGGAACGGCTGTCGGGCAAGGCAAACCTGCTCTTGAAGGCCGGCGATCTCGTGACGCTCGAGGGTTGCGGCGGTGGCGGCTACGGGGCGCCCGCCGCATGAGCACCTGGCCGGCCGGCGTCGCCCGTACCATCGGCCCGCTCCCCGACAGCCTCGGGGCGGCGCTGAGGGCGACGGCGGCGCGGCGGGGCGAGGCTTTGGCCATCGCCTTCTACGGCGCCGAGGTCAGCTTCGCGGAGCTGCTGCGGCGGGTCGAGCGGCTCGCCGCCCATCTGCAGCACGCCTGCGGCCTCGCGCCCGGCGACCGGGTGCTGCTCGACATGCAGAACTCGCCCCATGCGATCATCGCCTATCAGGCGATCGCGCGGGCCGGGGGCGTCGTCGTGCCGGTCAACCCCATGTCCATGCCGCAGGAGATCGCCTATCTCGCCGAGGACAGCGGCGCCAGGATCGCACTGATCGGAGCGGAACTGGTCGGCCGGTTCGAGGCGATGGTCCCGGCGCCGCTGGCCCATGTGATCGTCGCCGCCTATGGCGACGAAATTCCGGCCGACACGCCCTTCCGCCTGCCGCCGGTGATCGGCGAGAGCCTGCTCCCCGAGCGGCTCCCGCCGGGCTTCACGGCCTGGGGCGAAGCGCTGGCGGAAACCCGGCCACCTCGGCCCGACACCAGCCGGCCGGACGACCTCTGCGTCATGCCCTATACCTCCGGAACGACGGGCAAGCCGAAGGCCTGCATGCACACCCACCACAGCGTGCTCTTCACGGCCTTCGTCCAGGCCCGCTGGTACTCCTACGACGACGCGACGGTTCTCACCGGCTTCATGCCGATGTTCCACGTGGCGGGCATGCAGCTCGCCCTCAACGGCTGCGCCGCCTGCGGCGCGACCGTGGTGGTGATGGCGCGCTGGGACCGCGACCTCGTGGCGCCGCTGTTCAGGCGCTACGGCGTGACGCTCTGGAGCGCCGCACCGACCATGGTGGTGGATGCACTCGCTGCCGAAGGCTTCGACGAGGCCGCCTTCGCCAGGCTCAGGATCATCACCGGCGGCGGCGCGGCCATGCCGACTGCGGTTGCGGCCGAACTGAAGCGGCGGTGGAACCTCTCCTATGTCGAGGGCTACGGGCTGACCGAGACCATGTCGCCGAGCCATCTCAACCCGGTCGACCGACCGAAGCCGCAATGCCTCGGCGTGCCGGTTCAGGAGACGGATGCGCGCATCATTGACCCGACGACCCTCGCCGAACTGCCGCAAGGCGAGACCGGCGAGATCGTGGTCGCCGGGCCGCAGGTGATGCGCGGCTACTGGAACCGGCCGGAGGCGACGGCCGATGCCTTCGTGACGCTCGACGGAAAGTCTTTCCTGCGCACCGGCGACCTGGCCCGCATCGACGAGGAGGGCTACTTCCACATGGTCGACCGGCTGAAGCGGATGATCTCCGTCTCCGGCTTCAAGGTCTGGCCCTCCGAATGCGAGGCCATGCTCTACCGCCATCCCGCCATCCAGGAATGCTGCGTCGTCTCGGCCCCCGACGCCTATCGCGGCGAGACGGTGAAGGCCTTCGTGGTGCGGCGGCCGGGCATGGAGCTCTCGGCGGAGGCGCTGATCGCCTGGGCGCGCGAGGCCATGGCCGCCTACAAGGTGCCGCGGCTGGTGGAATTCGTGCAGAGCCTGCCCCGCACCGCCTCGAACAAGCTCGACTGGCGCTCCCTTCAGGACGCCGAATGGGCCAAGGCGCGCCCGTGACGACCGGCCTTGCCGCGCCGGACCGCGACCATCACCATGCGGCCTGCATCTTGCCTGCCCGTGCCGCGCCCCCCGGCGTGCCGCCCGAGACCCGACCATGACCCTGCCGTCCCTGACCGCCCTCGAAGCCCGCATCCGCGACGACCTCGCGCGGATCGCCCATCCCCGCGCGCCGTGGCTGACGCCACGGGTGGCGCCGGACGGGACGCAGGCGCTCGACGTGCTGGTCGTCGGGGCGGGGCAGTCCGGCGTCGTCGCCGCCTTCGGCCTGAAGCGCTCGCGCGTGGACAACGTCCTCGTGATCGACAAGGCGCCCTATGGGCAGGAGGGGCCCTGGGTCACCTATGCGCGGATGAAGACGCTGCGCAGCCCGAAGGATTTCACCGGCCCGGACCTCGACATTCCGAGCCTCACCTACCAATCCTGGCACGAGGCGCGCTACGGCGCCGCCCACTGGCAGGCGCTGGACCTCATCACCCGCGAGGACTGGAACGATTACCTCCTCTTCGTGCGGCGGGTCACCGACGTCCCCGTCGCCAACGACACCGAGCTCCTGTCGATCGATCCGGCCGGGGAACTGGTCGCTGCCAAGGTCCGCGGGCCGGAGGGGGAGCGCACGGTCTTCGCCCGCAAGGTGGTGCTGGCGACGGGCCAGGACTCGACCGGCCGCTGGTGGATGCCGGATTTCGTCGAGCGGCTGCCGTCCCAGCTTCGCGCCCATACGGCTGATGCCATCGACTTCGCCCGCCTGAAGGGTAAGGTCGTCGCCGTGCTGGGGGCCGGCGCCTCGGCGCTCGACAACGCCGCCGAGGCTCTGGAGGCGGGGGCGACCTCGGTCCATCTCTTCTGCCGCCGGCTGGAGCCGCAGGTCATCCAGCCCTATCGCTGGATCACCTTCCGCGGCTTCATGAAGCACCTCGCGGACCTCGACGATGCCTGGCGCTGGCGGTTCATGAGCCGCGTCATGGGCCTGCGCGAGGGCTTTCCGCAGGCGACCTACGACCGCTGCGCCGCCCATCCGAATTTCGTGCTGCACACCGGCGCGCCCTGGACGGGCGCCGCGGCCGAGGACGGACGGGCGGTGGTGACGACGCCGCACGGCGTCTTCGCCGCCGATTTCCTCATCTGCGGCACCGGCATCGCCATGGATTACGCAGCAAAGCCCGAACTCGCGGCCTTTGCCGGCAATATCGCCACCTGGGCCGACCGCTATGCGCCGCCCGAGGACGAGGCGAACGAGCGGCTGGCTGCCTTCCCCTATCTCTCGCCCGACTACCAGTTCGTCGAGAAGGTGCCGGGCCGCACGCCGTGGATCGCCAACGTCCACCTCTTCTCCATTGCCTCGACCATGAGCTTCGGCCCCTCCGGTTCATCGATCAACGCGATGACGACGGCGGTGCCGCGCCTCGTCGACGGCGTCACCAGGGGCCTCTTCGCCGCCGATGTCGAGGCGAACTGGCAGGCCTTCCTCGCCTATGACGTGGCGCAGGCAGAGGTGCGGCAGACGGTCGAGGGGCTCGGCCAGGCGGCGGAATAGGCTGGCCGCTCACCCCGCCGTCGCGGCTTCCCGGTGCCGTGCCGTGGCCGCTTCGGGATC
The DNA here is from genome assembly GCA_023416965.1 of Pseudomonadota bacterium. Taxonomy (GTDB): domain Bacteria; phylum Pseudomonadota; class Alphaproteobacteria; order Rhizobiales; family Phreatobacteraceae; genus Phreatobacter. The sequence continues at coordinate 21,394 of JAEZGJ010000210.1, forward strand.
GAAATGGGGGATGGCGGCGATCAGCTCGCGGGCATAGACGGAGGCGGGGGCGGTGAACAGCGCGCCGCTCGGCCCCTGTTCGACGATCCGGCCCTTCTGGAGCACGATGGTCCGCTCGCACATCATGCGGACGACGTTGAGGTCGTGGCTGACGAACAGATAGGCGAGGCCGGTCTCGCGCCTCAGGCGGTCGAGCAGGTGCAGGATCACCGCCTGGACGGAGACGTCGAGGGCCGCCGTGGGCTCGTCGAGCACGAGGAGGCGCGGCTTCGCTGCGATGGCGCGGGCGATGCCCACACGCGCCTTCTGGCCGCCGGAGAGCTGGTGTGGGAAGCGGTCGAGGAATTCGGCGGGCAGGCCGACGCGGCGGGCGCAGTCCTCCACCTGGCGGCGCAGTTCCCGGCCGTCCTGCACGCCGGCCAGCAGCTTCAACGGGTCGGCGATGCAGTCGAAGGCGGAGAAGCGCGGGTTGAGGCTGTCGCCGTGGTCCTGGAAGACGATCTGGATGTCCTTGCGGAACCGCGACCGGTAGAACTCTCGCGACGAGATCTTGCCGATGTCCTCGCCGTCGAAGCCGATCGTGCCGGCGGAATGGTCGAGCAGGCGGCACACGAGGCGGGAGATGGTGCTCTTGCCTGAGCCGGATTCGCCCACCAGCCCAAGGCTTTCTCCCGGCGCGAGGTCGAAGGAGACATCGTCCACCCCGCGGAAGCCGTTGTCGAAGGTCTTGACGAGATTCGAGACGGCGAGCAGCGGCTCGGCCGGCCGTCGCGGCGAGACACGAGGCGCCGAGGGCACCGGCTCGCCGGCATCGACCACGAGACTGTCGACGGTGGAATGGCGCGTCGGAGAGGCCGCGACGAGGCGCTTCGTGTAGGGGTGGCGCGGCGCGCCGAAGAGGGTCGCAGGCGGAGCCTCCTCCACCACCAGCCCCTGTTCCATCACCGCGACGCGCTGGCAGTACTGCGCGGCGAGGCCGAGGTCGTGGGTGATGAGGATCATCGCCATGCCGCGGCGGGCGGTGATCTCGGCGAGGAGATCCATCACCGTCTTCTGCGTGGTGACGTCGAGGCCGGTGGTCGGCTCGTCGGCGATGAGCAGGGCGGGTTCGCAGGCGATCGCCATGGCGATCATGACGCGCTGGCACATGCCGCCGGAAAGTTCGTGCGGATAGGCGTCGAGCCGCCCCTCGGGGTCGCGGATGAGGACGGCCTCGAGCAGTTTCAGCGCCTTCTCGCGGGCTTCCTTCGCGGAGAGCTGCTCATGGGCCCGCAGCACGTCGGCGATCTGCAGGCCGACCGTCCGGATCGGGTTCAGCGCCGCCCGCGGGTTCTGGAAGATCATGGACATGGCGGCGCCGCGCAGCGGCTGCAGCATGGCGCGGGAGGCGCGGGTGATGTCCTGGCCGCGGAAGGTGATGCGTCCGCTGGTGATGCGGCCGGCCCGGTCGAGGAGCTGCATGACCGAAAAGGCGGTGACGGACTTGCCGGAACCGCTTTCGCCGACGATGCCGAGGGTTTCGCCCGCATCGAGGGTGAGGGAGACGCCCTTCAGCGCCTCGACGAGGCCGTTGCGGGTGGAGAAGGTGACCCTGAGGTCGTCGATGGCGAGGAGCGGCGCCGTCATGTGCGCATCCTCGGGTCGAGGATGTCGCGCAGGCCGTCGCCGAGGAGGTTGAAGCAGAGAACGGCGCTCATCAGCGCGGCGCCGGGGAAGACGACCAGCCACCATTTGCCCGTGGTGATGAAGCGCGCGCCCTCGGCGACCATGATGCCCCATTCCGGCGTTGGCGCCTGGACGCCGAGGCCGAGGAAGGAGAGGCCGGCGGCGTTGAGGATCGCCCAGCCCAGGTTCAGCGAGATCTGAACCGCCATGGCGGGGAGGACGTTGGGCAGCAGGAAGAGGAGAACGACGCGGACGTGGCTGTTGCCGGAGGCGCGGGCGGCCTCCACCCAGCCGGAGTTCCGCCTGACGTTCACCTCGGCGCGGGCGAAGCGGATGTAGAAGGGCAGGTTGATGATGGCGGTGGCGTAGATGATGTTCTCGACCCGGTTGCCGAGCGCCGCCACCAGCGCCATGGCGAGGACGAAGAGCGGGAAGGCCATCAGCACGTCGACGAAGCGGCCGACCCAGCGGTCGAGCCGCCCGCCGGCATAGCCGCAGAAGGCGCCGATCATGGCGCCGAGGACGAAGGAGAGGCTCACCGCCGAGGCGGCGATGGCGAGGTCGAGCCGGGTCGCCACGAGCACCCGCGAGAAGACGTCGCGGCCGAGCTGATCGGTGCCGAACCAGTGGGCCGCGCTCGGCGGCTGTAGCGCCTGCGGGACGTTGGAGACGGTGGGGTCGTAGGGCGCGATGGAGGGGCCGACGACGGCAATGAGGACGAGCAGCGCCGCGCCGCAGCCGGCGACCAGCGTCACCGGATTGCCGCGCAGGATGTAGCCTGTATGGCGGAGCGTGGCGCTCATTCGATGGAGACCCGGGGATCGGCGAGGCCGTAGAGCACGTCGATGGTGAGATTCACCAGGACGAAGATGAAGGCCATGAGCAGCACGAAGCCCTGGACCGGCGCGTAGTCGGAGGTGAGCAGCGCGTCGAGGGCGTAAGACGCGACGCCCGGCCAGGAAAAGACCTTCTCCACCAGCACGTTGGCCCCGAGCATGGTGGAGAAGACGATGCCCATGATGGTGATGACCGGCAGCAGCGCGTTGCGCAGGGCATAGACGAGCACGACCCGCCGGCGCGACAGGCCGAGGGCCTCGCCAGTGCGGACAAAGTCGCTGGTCATCACGGCGAGCATGGCGGCGCGGGTCATGCGGGCGAGCGGGGCGAGCACGAACAGCGCCATGGTGGAGGCGGGAAGGACGAGCTGGCTCGCCGCGGCCCGCCAGGACTCCCATTCGCCGGCGATGGCCGCGTCGATCAGGATGAAGCCGGTGACGACGGGGGGCTGCGAGGCGAAGACGTCGAGGCGGCCCGTGGGGTCGGGGGCGATACCCAGAATGTAGTAGAAGGCATAGATCAGCAGCAGGCCGGAGACGAAGGTCGGCACGCAGACGCCGAGCGAGCACAGGAAGCGCACGCCGTGGTCGATCAGCGAGTTCGGCTTCAGCGCCGCGAGGATGCCGAGCGGCAGGGCGAGCGACAGGGCGAGCAGAAGCGCGGTGAACGTGAGTTCCAGCGAGGCCGGCAGGCGGTTGATCAGGTCGGCCACCACCGGCTGGCCGGTGTTCATGGAGCGGCCGAGGTTCCCGGTGGCGATGTCCTTCAGATAGAGCAGGAGCTGCTGGGGCATGGGCTTGTCCAGCCCCATCTGCTCGCGGATCATCTGGATCTCCGCCTGGCCGGCATTGGGGCCGGAGGCGAAGAAGACGGCCGGGTCGCCCGGCAGCACCCGCATCAGCAGGAAGGTGAAGACGATCACCCCGAAGAGCGCGGGGACGGAGGACAGGGCCCTCCGTCCGGCGCGCCTGGCGATGCTGGCTGCAAGGCTCATGACCGGAGGGCCCGTCAGGTCCGCTTCACGTCGCGGAAGTCGACCTGGCGGTGATAGCCGTAGGTATAGCCGTCGATGTTCTTCGGCATGACCGCATCCTGGTTCGGCTGCCAGAGCATGACGATGGGCGTCTCCTCGGCCATGATCGCGATCATCTCCTTGCAGGTGGCGTCATACTTGGCCTTGTCGGTCTCGAAGCGCGCCTTGCCGGCGAGGTCGGCGATGCGCTCGTCGTTCCAGCCGGAATAGTTCCAGCGCTGGGGCCCATAGAGGAAGGTGCGGAAGAAATAGTCCGTCGAGGGCAGCCAGGCGATGGAGGTCTCGATGAAGAAGGGCAGCTTGCGCTCGGTCACCATGGTGGAGATTTGCGCGTCGGGCAGCTTCTGGATCTCGACGCGGATGTTGATGGCGGCGAGCGCCTCCTTCACCAGCGCGGCGATGGGCTCGGCGAAGGCGGCGGAGCCGAGGTTGAAGGCGAAGAAGGTGTCGAAGCCGTTGGGGAAGCCAGCTTCCGCGAGCAGGGCCTTGGCTTTGGCGACGTCCTGCTTGTAGGGCATGGGCTGGGGGAAGGAGGCGTCGGTGGGCGTGCCCGACCAGGTGCCGCCGTAGAGCTTGGCACCCCGCTCGAACAGTCCCGCCTTGAACAGCGAGTCGTAGGGCAGGGCGGCCGCGATGGCCTGCCGGACCTTCTTGTTGTCGAAGGGCGGCATCTTGGTGTTGAAGGCGATCATCGAGAAGGCGTTGAACTGCGGCGTCGAGATCGCCTTGACGCGGCCGCGCGCCACCAGCGTGTCGATGTCGCTCGGCTGCAGGTCGATGGAGAGGTCGGCGTCGCCCTTCTCGATAAGGCTGGCGCGGGTGGCGGCCTCCGGAATGGTCTGGCAGATGATGCGGCGGAAGGGGGCGGGCTTGCCGTCGACGCCGCCCGTCCAGGCGTCGTTGCGGCGCAGGATGACCTGCTCGCCCGGCTTGAAGCTCTCCACCGTATAGGCGCCGGAGCCGGCCGTGTTGTCCTTGGTCCAGTTCTGGCCCCAGGGGTCCTGCGGGGTGGCGTGTTTCTTCACCAGCGCCGAATTGAAGACGATGGCGTAGAGGGTGCAGAGGTTCGGCAGGGCGAGGCGGTCGGGCTTGTCGATCTTGCCGACGACCGTGTGGGTGTCGACGATGGTGAACTGCTCGGGCTTGGTCCAGGAACCGGTGCCGATCTGGGCGGCGGCGAGCGAGCGGGCGGAGACGGCGCGGTCGTAGGACCACTTCACGTCCTCCGCCGTCACCGGCGTGCCGTCGTGGAACTTCGCGTTCTTGCGGATGTGGAAGGTGAAGGTCATGCCGTCGGGGCTGACATCCACCTTCTCGGCGATCTCGCCGCGGATGTTGTCGATGTCGAAGACCCAGTTGCCGTTCCGCTGCTTGCGGCCGAAGGAGACGAGCCGGTCATAGACGTTCACGCTGACGCCGAAGGCCTCGCGCGTGGCGCCGGGCATGGTGGGGTCGAGCGTGTTGACCGCCGCGCCGGTGACGTAGCGCAGGGTCTCCGCGCGTGTCTGGGCCTCGGCCCTGCCGCCGAGATAGGGCGCTGATGCGATGGCGGCCGTTCCCGCGAGGAGGTGGCGACGGTTCAGCTTCATTGACGCGGTCTCCGTTGACGCTTGCGGGCCGATGGTCCGGGGTTCGGCGGCTCACGCAGATGGTTGCAATCTCCGTACCAGCAGCGGCGGCTGCCCATGCGTGATCCATGCCTGAAGAAAATCCATTCGCCGAAACCGACGGCTGAGAAAACTCCCTTCGGCATTTGCTCCAATGGGCAGCAACGAGGTTTCGCTGCCCAAGGGTTAGGCACTGTCAGCCCGCGAGCCAGCCGCCGTCAACTGCCAGCGTCGTGCCGGTGGTGAAGGCTGCGGCATCGCTCGCCAGATAGAGCACGGCCTCGGCGATCTCCTCTGGCCGGCCGAGCCGGCCGAGAGGGTGGCGCGCCACCGACTTCGCTTCCGCCGCAGCCGGATCGGCGGCGCGGCCGAAGCTGCGGCGGAGCATCGGCGTGTCGATGGCACCGGGCGCGACGGCGTTGACGCGGATGCGGTCTGCGGCGAAATCCAGCGCCATGGTCCGGGTAAGGCTGAGGATGGCGCCCTTGGCGGCGATATAGGCGGCATTGCCCGCGCCGCCGGCGATGGCGAGCTGCGAGGCGGTGGTGACGATGGCGCCGCCGCCCTGGGCCCGCATCGCCGGCACCACGGCGCGCGCCCAGAGCCAGGTGCCGCCGACATTCGCACGGAAGACCCGGTCCCAGTCCTCGGGGCTTGTGGTCATGATCGTGCCGCCGACGGAAAAGCCGGCCGCGGCGAAGAGGATGTCGATGCGGCCGAAACGGGCGAGGATCGCCGCGGCATCCCGGTCGGCGGTGCCGGGCTCGCCGACATCGGACACACAGGTCATGGTCTCGCCGCCTGCGGCGGCCACCATGGCGGCCGTTTCCTCGACTCCGGCGGCGTCGCGATCGACGAGAGCAAGGCGCGCGCCCTCGCGCGCGAAGGCGAGCGCCGTCGCCCGGCCGATGCCGGAGCCGCCGCCGGTGATGACCGCGACCTTGTCCGCAAGGCGCATCAGGCGGCCTCGCCGGAAACGCTCGCCAGTGCCGCGTCCACGGCCTGCTTCAGCAGGTCCACCATGCGATCGATCTCCGGGCGGGTGATGATGTAGGGCGGAGCGAGGATGACATGGTCGCCGGAATGGCCGTCGGCGGTTCCGGGCGAGGGGTAGCACAGCAGGCCGCGGGCGAAGGCCTCGTCCTTGACGCGCTTGTAGACGCCAAGGCCCGCGGCGAAGGGCGCCTTCGTCTCGCGATCCTTCACCAGCTCGACGGCGACGAAGAAGCCGCGGCCGCGGATGTCGCCGACATGAGGGTTCTGGCCGAAGGCCTGGCCGAGGGCCTCCATCAGATAGGCGCCGTCGGTGCGGCACTTCTCGACGAGGCCGTCGCGGATGATGACCTTCTGCACGGCCAGGCCAGCGGCGCAGGCGGCGGTATGGCCGGAATAGGTATGGACCGAGGCGATGGTGCCGAAAGTGTCGGCTATGGTGCGATAGACCTCTTCCGTCATCAGCGCGGCACCCAGCGGCGCATAGCCGCCGGCGAGACCCTTGGCGGTGACCATGATGTCGGGCGAGACGCCGTCATGGGCGAGGGTGCGCCAGGTGCCGCAGCGGCCGACGCCGCACATGACCTCGTCGGCGACCATCAGGATGCCGTAGCGGCTGCAGATCTCGCGCATGCGCCGGGCATAGCCTTCGGGAGCCGGCACCGCGCCGCCGGCGGCGCCCACGACCGGCTCGAAGAAGAAGGCGGCGATGCGCTCGGCGCCGACCCGGTGGATCTCGCGCTCGAACTCGGCGGCGAGGTGATCGACGAGGCCTTCCGGTGCGACGCCGTCGGCGGGCCGGTAGTCGTTGGCGGGGGACAGATGGGTCACCGGCATGAGCGCGCCGACATAGGGCCGGCGACGTGCCGGATGACCGGAGAGCGACAGGGCGCCCATCGTGTAGCCGTGCCAGGACTGGCGGCGGGCGAAGAAGTGGTTGCGACCGGCATGGCCGCGGGCGAGGTGATATTGCAGGGCGATCTTGATGGCGGTCTCGGTCGCCTCCGAGCCGCCGGAGACGAAGGAGACCCGGCTCATGCCGCCGCCGGCCTGCTCGACGATGGTCTCGGCGAGGGCGTCGATGGGGTCGGAGGTGAAATCGGCGGAATAGCCGAAGGACAGCCGGTCGTACTGGGCCTTGATCGCCTCGATCACCTCGCGGTGTCCGTGGCCGAGGCAGAAGAGCGCCGGTCCGGAGGAGCCGTCGAGGAAGCGGCGTCCGTGCTCGTCCATGACGTGGATGCCTTCACCGCCGACGGCGCGCGGCAGCCTCTGTCCCGCGCGGTGCTGGTTGAGCCAGCGATGCCCGACGTCGTCCATGGCGCTCTCCCTGATGCGGAAGGGAAGGCTAGGGGAGGCGCTCGGCGGCGGTCAAACCCGCCGGGCGCATGGCAGCCCCATCCCGATACCCGTCCCGCCTGGCGGGTCAGGCGCGTCCGGCCCAGGCGAGATAGTCGGCGGCCGCCGCCTTCAGGCCGAAGCGGGGGGCAAAGCCGGTCGCCGCCTTCAGGCGCTCGAAGTCGCTGCCCGGCCGGTCTGCCGGGATCTGGTAGCGCACGGTCGGCGCGGCGGGATCGACGGCGTGGCTCCAGCCGGGGAAGGCGGGAGCGATCTCGTCGCAGAAGGCTGCAATCGAGAAGAGCTCCGGGCCGCCGAGGTCGAAGATCGGCGCGGGCTGGTCCAGTTTGGCCGCTGCCAAGGTGGCGAGCCCCGCCGCGGCGTCGCGGGAATAGAGCCAGCCGGCCAGACCTGGGCGGGAGAGGCGGGTCGGTCGCCCGGCCTGCGCCTCGGCCATGACCTGCGCCGGCGCCGAGAGGATCTCCCGCACGCCCGTATCGCGTTCGTAGGGACCGTAGACGCCGGCGATGCGCAGGATCGGCGTCGACAGGCCATAGACGGCGCCGAGGCGGATCGCTACGTCCTCGGCCATCTTCTTGGTGAGACCGTAGAGAGCCGCCGGGGCGGGCGGGTCGACATCGGCGCGGAAGCGCGCGCCGTCGGCCTTGGCGAGCGGATAGACGCTGGCCGAGGAGGCAATGACGACGCGCGGGCAGCCGGCCTCCGCCGCCGCCCGCAGCACCGCCGCCGTGCCGCCGACATTGACCGAGACGATCCGTTCGGGATGGGTGCGCTCCATGTCCGGCCCGGCGGTGATGGCGGCGGCATGGATGACGGCGGAGAAGCGGTGGGCGCTCATCAGCGCCCTGAGGCCGTCGCCGTCGCGCACGTCGCCGATGGTGACCTCGATGCCGGCCGGCAGCCAGCCGGGCTCGGCGGGGTGGGCGGCGAGCACCACGACCTCCTCGCCGGCCGAGACGAGGTGGTCGACGGTCGCGGCGCCGACGAAGCCGGTGCCTCCGGTGATGAGAACCGTCACGATCTGTCCTTCCGCGCGAGGTAGGCGGCGATCATGGCGGGGACGACGGTATCGCGGGAGGTGTGCGGACGCGGGGCGGGCATTCGCGCCCCGGTGCTCAGGCGGCCCAGCGGTCGGCGTCGGGCTCGCGGCCGATCAGGGCGAGGCCGTAGGCGATCGATTCGAACTGGTCGCCGTTGGTGAGCCTGTTCTCGTCGAAGCGGTCGGTGAAGAGGCGGCGGATGGCCGGGACGAAGGAGGTGCCACCGGTGAGGAAGACGCGGTCGATGTCGCCCTCGCGCACGCCTGCGCGCGCGAGAGCCTCGTCCACAGTCGCGCCGATCCGCGCCACGTCCGGCGCGATCCAGGTTTCGAAATCGGCGCGGGCGATGCGGCCCGTGATCTCGACGTCCTCCGCCGCGAAGCGGAAGTCCGCAGCGTCGGCGGCGGACAGCGTCACCTTGGCCTCCGACACGGCGCGGTAGAGCGCCAGCCCGAGGTCGTAGTCGATGATGTCGATGAAGCGACGCAGCTTGTCCGGCTCCACCGCCACCTTCTCGAGGTCGCGCAGGCCGGCGAGGTCGCCGTTCGACTTCATCATGGCGAGCTGGTGCCAGCGCGCGAGGTTGGCGTAGTAGCGGTTCGGCACGGTCAGCAGCTTGTCGAGCGAGCGGTAGTCGGAGCCCTTGCCGAGGGCGGGCGAAACCATCGCATCGACGATGCGGTAGTCGAAGCTGTCGCCGGCAATGCCGATGCCGGCATGGGAGAGCGGTTCGGCTGCGAGCCGGCCGTCGCCCCGGGTGAAGCGCATGACCGAGAAGTCGGAGGTGCCGCCGCCGAAATCGGCGACCAGCACCGTGGCGTCATGGTCGAGGGCGCGGGCGTAGAAGAAGGCGGCGCCGACCGGCTCGTAGACATAGCGCGCGCCCGCGAGGCCGAGACGGCCGAAGGCGTCGCGATAGCGCTGCATGGCGAGGGCCTCGTCCGGATTGGACCCGGCGAAGCGCACGGGACGGCCGATCTGCACCTTGGCGCCCGCAAAGCCGAGGTCGCGGCCCGCGTGGCGCTGCAGGGTCTGGATGAAGGCGACGAGCAGGTCCTCGAACCGCGTCGTCTGGCCGAAGATGCGGGTATCCCGGAAGCTGGCGCTGGCGGCGAAGCTCTTGAACGACTGGATGAAGCGCTGGGTCCCGCCGCCGGTCATGAGCTGGTCCATGGCGAAGGGGCCGCCCTCGACCCGGTTGGTCAGCTTGCCCCCGCTGCGCTCCTGCCAGTAGCACAGGGCCGTCACGAAGCCCTTCAGGTCGGCGTCGCCGTGGCGGAAGGTGACCGCCTCGGCCGGGCCGTCGGCGCCGGCCAGCGCCACCACCGTGTTGGTGGTGCCGAAATCGACGCCGATGGAAAGGGGCGGGGCGGAGCGTGCCAAAGGAGGGGGCCTCAAAGGGGAAGCGGCGGGGCATAGACCATCGCAGCCCTGCCGGCCAGAGGCCCGGCTGTTCCTGTGGGTTTCGCCGAAGCGGGGAGGCGCGCGCCGCGGCGGGGTGCTAGGAAGGCGCGCGCAGTGGATGAGGGTTCCTGAGTCGGGATGAAAGTCGATATCGACATGGGGTCGCAGTCCGGCGGGAAGGCGGCCACGCTCGATCTCGAGGAGTTGCTGGCGACCCGCCTGCTGGTGCAGGGCAATTCGGGCTCGGGCAAGTCGCACCTCTTGCGGCGCCTGCTGGAGCAGAGCGCGCCCTGGGTGCAGCAATGCGTCATCGACCCGGAGGGCGATTTCGTCACGCTCGCCGACCGTTTCGGCCATGTCGTGGTGGATGCCGAGCGCACCGAGGCCGAGCTCACCCGCATCGCCGCCCGCATCCGCCAGCACCGCGTCTCCGTCGTGCTCAATCTCGAGGGGCTGGACGTCGAGCAGCAGATGCGCTGCGCCGCCGCCTTCCTCGGCGGGCTCTTCGACGCCGAGCGCGACCACTGGTACCCGGTCCTCGTCGTGGTGGACGAGGCGCAGCTCTTCGCCCCGGCGGTGGCCGGCGAGGTCTCGGACGAAGCGCGCAAGCTCTCCCTCGGCGCCATGACCAACCTGATGTGCCGCGGCCGCAAGCGGGGCCTTGCCGGCGTCATCGCCACCCAGCGCCTGGCCAAGCTCGCCAAGAACGTGGCGGCGGAGGCCTCGAACTTTCTGATGGGGCGCACCTTCCTCGACATCGACATGGCCCGCGCCGCCGACCTCCTCGGCATGGAGCGCCGTCAGGCCGAGATGTTCCGCGATCTGAACCGCGGCCACTTCGTCGCCCTTGGCCCCGCCATGTCGCGCCGCCCGCTGCCGATGGTGATCGGTCCGGTCGAGACTTCGGCCCGCTCCTCGAGCCCCAAGCTCATGCCGCTGCCGGACCAGCCTGCCGATGCGAGGGAGCTGATCTTCGCCCCCGTGCCGGAAGCCCCGCGCCCGGTGCGCCGCCCGCCCCCGCCTCCGCCTCCCTCGACCAACGACCTGCTCGCCCAGCTGGTGCGGACCCA